>CAYPCC010000054.1:0-15697 GCA_964409095.1 uncultured Phycisphaera sp.
CGAGCGATCCGAAACTCATAGGGGCCGATGCGTCGCACGCCTGGCTAGCCGTCGGCGACGGGCAAGGCCACTGGACCGATTACGACCCGACCAACAACCAGATCCCCGGCGAACACCACGTCATCGTCGCCTGGGGCCGGGACTATTCGGATGTCTGCCCGGTGCGCGGCGTGATCGTCGGCGGCGGGGATCAGTCGATCGAAGTGCGGGTGAACGTCACGCCGATCTGATGCCGCTTAATGCAAATGCGGCTAGGCGTCGTCAAACGCCCAGCCGCAGCAGCTCTTTCGTTGATCAAAGGCAAAGACCCACGGGTTATTGCGCCGCAGCAATCGGGCCGACTTCCTGCTTGAGTTCGTCGCATCGCCTACGCATGGCTTCGAGTAGTTCGGCAAACGCGGGGTCCTCGGCGAGGTTGACGCGTTGGTTGGGGTCCAGATGCATATCGAAGAGTTGTTCAAACGCGGGGGTCGGATCGATGTAGCGGGTGTACGCATAGCGATCGGAGCGGACACCGATGGTGCGGGGGATCGCGCCGCCGTGGCCGTAGGGGTGGTCGTAGTAGACGTCGGTACGCCAGTCTTGCGCGGGCCCTTCGATCAGGGGGGATAGGTCGCGTCCGGTGACGTCGCGGGGGACTTCGAGGCCAGCAACGGCGAGCATGGTGGCGGAGAAGTCGGTGGTGATGACGAATTCGTCGCGGGTCTCGCCGCCGGGCTTGCGGAAGTCGGTGATAAAGCCCGGGACGCGGTGGGACGCGTCGTGCATCAACCATTTGCCGGCCAAGCCGTGCTCGCCTTTGAAGTGGCCGTTGTCGGAAGTGAACAAGACAACGGTGTTTTCGAGGAGGCCGCGGTCGTCGAGTTGCTGCATGATGGCGCCGATGCCGTGGTCCATGCTGGTGATCAGGCGGTAGTAGTCTCGGAGGTGTTGATCGAGGACATCGGGTTTGGTGAGATATTGCATCCCGCTGGGCCGGCCGAGCGAGCTTTTGACGATGGCCGGCTCGGCGTTGGCGATTTCGAGGCTGGCGGCGGCGGGGGTGGGCATGGTGAGGCCGTCGGTGACATGCTCAAACTGCGGGTCCCAGTCGCCGAAGGGCGAGTGCGGGGCTTTGAAGAACAACATCATGGCGAACGGTTTGCTCTCATCGCGTCCCTCCAGAAAGCGCTCGGTTTGCATGGGCGTGACTTGCGAATCGGTTTGAAGCGGCTGAACGAGGTTGGCTTTGCCGATGCGGTTGCGGAAACCCGTCTTGCCCTGAGCGTCGGCGGGGCAGTCGCAGAGGTCGTCGAGGGGCCGGGCGAAGCCGTCGGCGTTGACGTATTTGCAGTCGGCTTCGTGGAAGAAGCAGGTCTGCATCGGTTGGCCGGCCCAATAGTCGAACACTTCTGCACCTAATAAAGTTTTCTCCGGCGCGTCGCCGATGCCCCACTTGCCGTAAAACGCGGTTTGGTAGCCGGCGCTTTGCAGGCGGGCGGGGATGGTGCGGCCCAGTTGTTCGGGGGAAAAGACTTTAAAAAAGTCGTCGATGCCGTGTCGCGAGGGGTACTGGCCCGAGAGGATGTTGGCCCGGCTGACGGCGCAGATCGAGGTGTTGACGAAGGCGTTGTCGAAGATGATCCCGCGGCGGGCGAGCTTGTCGAGGTGGGGGGTGTGGATCGCGCGGTTGCCGGTGTAGCCTACCGCGTCGTAGCGCTGGTCATCGGTGAAGATCATCACGATGTTGGGCTGGCGGGTCGCTTGGGCGTCAGGAGCATGCGCTTGAGCATGATCGTCAGCGAAGGCCGCGGGCGCGGTGAGTAGGGGAGTGATGAGAGCGAGGGGGCGGAGCCAATGACGGTGTTTCATGGGAAGGTCCACTTGAATGAGGCGAAGCGAAATGTTCGATGGAAAACGGTTAGAGAGTTACGGAAGATTGATGATAGCAGGAGTCAGCCACTGGGCCTCGTCGTAGTGATTGTTTTTGTTGGGATCGACTTCGAGCGTGAGGCGGACGGACTGCCCGGCGTAGGCTGAGAGGTCCACGGTGTGTTCGCTGATTTTTTGGTTGGCCAAGGGGTAGGCAAATACCTCTTCGTCGTTGACGCGGATGCGGAACGTGACGCCGTCGCCGCGGTCTTGGCCGAGATAGGTTTGGAACTGCATCGCGGGCTTGCCGTTGGCGGGCAGATCGAGAGTGTACGTCGCGGTGGCGGCGGGCTGGTTGGCGTCGAGGGGGTGGAGTAACAACGACTCGGCCATGCCGCCGTCCATCAGGCCGACGAGGCGGCGCTTGATTTCTAATGCATTCTCGACCTCGGCGTCGGGCAAGCGTTCGAGGAAGTCAAACACGATGTTTTGTCGAGTTTGAAAAGTTTCCCACTCGGGGGCGTGTTCGGGGAACGGCCCGGTCTGCGGCAACGCCTCGTCCCAAGTGTCGTAACCCGCGACGGCCAAGGCGTAGTCCGATGACTGGGGCCAGGCATCGGTCTGGGCGGCCTGCATGGTGAACCACGATTTTTTCTTGGCCCCGAGGACTTGCTTGGAGCTGTCGGCGACCGTTTCGCCGAGGTTCGGGTTAGCGCTGTCCGTGACCAAGTGACGGAGGCCTAGGAGCAAGCCGCCTTCGCCTTGGACATCGACGTGGCGGTGGAGGATAAACGCGTCGATGCCGGGGGTGTGTTGGATGCGGTAGTACGCCAGGGCGATGGCCGCGGCTTGGATCAGTTCGCCGTCTTCGCCCTTGGGCAAGTGCAAGCCCTGTTCGGAGAGGATGACTTGGCGGGCTTGGCCGCGGTAAGTCATCTCGGGGCGTTTAAGGTATTCGGGCAGCAGCTCGATGTTTTTAAAAGTTATCATCGGCGAGTCGTAGCCAAACATCGCCATTTGGTCGTTCCAGAATCGCGGCTCGAAGAGGTTTTGCGGATAAGGGTGATAAGCGACGGACCAGCCGAAGTCGCCGCCGGCCCGGCTGAGCTCGGTGATGCGGATCAAGAGGTCTTTGCCCGAGCAGTTTTTCATCATCGCCTGCGAGTTGGGCCGGGCCCAACTGTGGGTGAGCGAGATGTAGACGCCGGGGTCGGCGTGGTGCTGGCGTATGGCGAGCCAAGCGAGGCGGAGTTCATCGACGTGGTGGGTAGCGAGCGTTTCGAGGTCGGTCGGGCCCATGTTGTGCCAGGTCCAGTGCGAATCCACTTCGTTGCCGATGATGTAGCCGCCCAGCCAGCCGTATTTTTTGTCGGCCCGGCTGTAGCGTTCGGCGAGGAAGCTCAACGCCCCGACAAACATGGAAGTCGCTTGTGTATCATCGAGACTAAATGCGCCGAGGTTGAACGGGGCGTTGTCGATGTCGGTGTCGGGGTGGATCAGCGGGTCGCTGTTTTTAGAATCTGGTCCCAACGCGTTGAGAAACACGGCGATGACGTTGATGCCGTCGTTGGTCATGCGGATGAGGTCGGCGTCCCACGCGGCGATGGTTTGCGGCGAGAAGCGCAGGGTGTGACCGTTGACTTCGCGGGTGAACTCGGGGCCGGGGTCGGGTGCACCTTCGGGAAGAAAAAGGGTGGGCAGCAGGAAGTTGACGTGGACGTGTTTAATACCCAGATCGACCAGATCGTCGAAATCCACGGGGTTGCTGACGCCTTTGATTTCCGCGGGCCAAGGCAACTCGTGGGCGACGTCCGCGGTGAGGTCGGCGACTTGCGTGACCCATTGCGCTTGGGTGAGCGGTTGTCCTTGCTCATCGGCGATCACGAAACGGTGAAACAACAGGTCGCGGCTACGGGTTTGCCTTGGGAGTCGGAGTGTGGTTCCCTCGATGACCCCAACGAAAACCGGTTCGACCGCGTCACTCAACGACTCGTGAGGAAGTAAAGCAAAGACCTTTACGGGACCCGCAACGGCCTGGGCAAGCGTGAGACGAACTTCATCTTGATCGGCGGCGATCGAGATCGTGCCCACCGGGGTGGTCGCAGAATCGGTCAACTCCGCCCGGCAGCCCGTAGCGAGGGTCAGCAGTAAGAGGCAGGGGGTGATCCATGCGTAGAAAGCGAAGGATAAGATGGCGTCCGATCGAAAAGTAGGAAGCATTAAAAAAAATTCCTAGATGGTGAGGTGCCTTCAGCACCGGGGAGCGGTCGAGTCAGCGGCGGATGGCCACACTTTTTCGTTCGATGAGTGATGGAGGGATGACGACCAACGGTGGGGTGGCGAGCGAGGCAGAACCCGCGAGTATGTCGTCGACACGTTTAAAGGCGGCTTGCAAATGCTGATCGACATCGACGTCGATGCTGGTCATCGGAGGGATACACAGCTCGGCCCGGCAGGTGCCGGCGTAGCTGATGAGGGAGACGTTGTCGGGTACCGAGACCCCCATCTCGTACAGCGCGGAGGTCGCGCCGATCGCGGCTTCCTCGCTGAGCGCGATCAACGCGGTAGCGCGGACACGCTGGCGTTCGTAATATAGTTTGATGGCATCGCTGGCAGCCATGGCGACCCCGCCGACAGTCACGGGTTCGAGGCGAACAATATGTTTTTGGATCGTGCCACGGGAGAGTCCGCAGGCCATCATGGCTTGTCGCCAGTATTGGACCTGAAGCTCCATGAGCGGATGGTCCTCATCGATGATCGAGCCGATGAGCCCGATGCGTTCGTGGCCGCGGTATTGGAGGTAGTCGATGGCGAGCCGGAGGCCGAACTCGTCGTCGCCGACAATGGAGTAGACCCCGGCGTGGTCCATCCGTGCCCCGATCAACACCACCCGACTCGCGGCATCACGCACAGCTTTGCCCAACTCGTCACCGCGCGAGATCACGCCGCCGACAATAATCGACGGGTCGGGTCCGGCCAGGGTTTCGGCGGCCACGTGTTCGTTGCCAGGGTAGATGCGGAGGATACGGGCTTGGATGTCGCGTTGCTTGGCGGCCGCGAGGCCGTGTTCGATGAAGATCTCGGCGTGGCTGGACTCGGTGCCGATGCAGATGAGGTTGACGTGGCGTTCGCCCACCGCGTGAGCGAGTTGTTCACGGACGAAATTGCCCTGCGGCCGGCGTTTGATGACCAGCCCGGCCCGGACGAGGGCGGTGGTGGCTTGGCGTACGGTCATGCGGTGCACGCCGTAGTGCTCGGAAAGCTCGCGTTCGGTGGGCAGACGGCTGCCGGGTCCGTACTTTCCGGTACGGATGGCGTTCATCAACTCGTCGCGGATCATTTGGTATTTGGGGGGGTCAGCGGCTGAAGTGCTGACCGGGCCAGCTGTAATTTTGTCGCTTGGCATGTCGAATACTTTCGGAAATGAACGGCAACCAAATGAACTGTACCATCATACTTTCAAGCCCGCGTGAAGGCAATATAATTTTTCAAGGTCTATTCCATTTTAGATTCCATCGGTTATATTCTATGAATAAACCACTGAGTCATTAACATTGGTCTAGTTGTGTTTCATTTGGGCTATACTGTACATGTACCATTTCTTTGGTCGGCTTTAGTCCAAGTCATTCCCCTGTTTATTTGGATTCGATTTTGGCACTAATACATCAATCCGGTCGGTTGCGAGCGTCTGTCTTAACCTGCAATGGCGAATTGTCGCCGTTGGCGGTTGGCAACCACACGCCTCGTTTTTCGTGGTCGTTGCTCGCCGACGGAGTCGGCAGCGGGACAGACTTGTGTCAGAGGGCCTACCGCGTTCGGGTCACGGTGGGGCCGGACGTGGCGAACGACGCGGAGTTGTGGGATTCGGGCCGCGTTTCATCGAGCAAGACGAGTGACGTGCGCTATGCGGGCCTGCCCCTTCGCGGTGGAGACCGGGCGTGGTGGAGCGTGCGGGTGTGGGATGCCGACGGCGGCGACTCGGGCTGGGCTGAGCCGGCGACGTTTGAGGTTGGTCCGACCGGTCGGCACGACTTCGCCGGCGAATGGATCGGGCCCTCGGAGAATCTTTTCTCCGATCCGTTGCCGAGCATGGGCGAATGGATCGTGCCTGACAGTTCGGCGGGCGACGACGAACAAGTCACCCTCACCGGCCACCTGAACCTCCCCGACGGCTACCCGCGATGCTTCGGCATCGCGTGGGTCACCGCCGATGCGCCGTGCGTCCTATCCATCAACGGCCACGCCCTCGAATGTACCCAGCACTTCTCCCTTGACCGCAACGTCACCGTGGGACTAGCCTGGAACTTCATCAAGAAAGGCGATAACACGATTTCTATTGCGGGGCCCGCCAAAGCGATGCGCAAGGGTGTGAGCATCCTCGCCCGCATCCACGAGGCAGCCAGCGGGAACCATATCCTGCAAAGCAAAGCCGGTTGGACGTCGAGCCACGGCCAAGTCGAGGTCGTGGCCGATCGCCCCCTCGCTCCGAAGCCCGTCGATAACGGCCCACGGAAATCCGTGGAACTCCGTCGTATATTCGACCTGCCCCAAGTCCCCGAAGCGGCGCGGGTGTCGGTCACCGGACTGGGTGCCTACGAACTGTTCGTCAACGATCAGCGTGTTGGTAATGAATTACTAGCCCCCGGCTGGACCGAGTTTGACCGACGCCTGAACTACGCCACCCACGACGTGACCTCGCTGCTGAAGCCCGGAAAAAACGTCGTCACCGCCTTGCTGGGCAACGGCTGGTGGAGTTCGGGCATGGGCTGGGAAAGCCTGGGCAAAGCATCGCATCCCAACCAAACCTTGCGCTTCCTCATGGACTTGGTCGCCCCCGACGAGACGGGGCGGATGTCGGAGAAACTCTTGGTCACCGATGACGATTGGTCGTGGCGACCGTCGTCGATTCTTCACGACACGATCTACCACGGGCAGACCCAAGACCTGCGGGAAAACCTCGAGCCCTGGCGGCCGGTAGCGATCCTCGACGACAGCTTCTCGCCCAGCCTGCAGCCTTGCCTGTCCGAGCCGATCCGCGTCACCGACGAACTCTCGGTCAAGTCGCTTCGGCCACTCGGCGATGGCTCGTGGTTGTACGACTTCGGTCAAAACCACGCGGGTCGGCCGCGGTTGCGAACCACCGTCCCCGCTGGCACCACGCTACAAATCCGCCACTGCGAAGAGCTCGAGCCCAACGGCGAGCCGTATTTCGAGAACTACCGCACCGCCTCGGTGACTGATGTCGTGACCGCCGGTGAACAGCCGATCGACTGGACGCCCGGCTTCACCTACCGCGGCTACCGCTACGCCATTCTGTCGGGCCTGCCCGAAGGCATGACGCCCGATGCCTCGACTCTGACTTCGCAGGTCTTGCATAACGATATCCCTACCGCAAGCCGGTTCCACACCAACAACCAACTACTCAACGAGATCGACCACGCGGTGCGCTGGGGCCTGCGCTCGAACCTGCACAGCGTGCCCACCGACTGCCCGCAGCGTGACGAACGTCTGGGCTGGACCGGCGACGTGCAGCTGTTCGCCCGCACGTCGTGCTGGCTGAACGACCTGCAACACTTCTACCGCAAGTGGTTGCTCGATCTGATGGACGGGCAAGGCGGCGACGGCGGCGTGAAGCACGTCGCCCCGTTTATGAAACAAGTCTTACCCGGCGACTCGGCCCCGGTGTGGGCCGACATCATCACGGTGCTGCCGCAGGTACTCAACGAGTTTTACGATGACCGGGACATGCTCGAACTCGCCTACGAGCCCATGAAGCGATGGGTAGGTTGGTACGAGGATCGGGCGGTGGATTGGTTGGCCCCGATCGGCGGTTTCGGCGACTGGGTGCCGGTCGAAGATACGCCCGCAGAACTGGTCGGCGCCGCGTACTTTGCCTTCAGCAGCCGAATCGTTTCCGAGGTCGCGTCGCTGCTCGGCCACGAACACGAGGCCGAGCGTTACGCGGTCAACGCCCAGAAAGCCGGCGCCGCATTTCATCAACACTATTTCGACGCCGAAACCGGGCATTACACGCCTAACACGCAGACCGCGCAGATCCTGCCGCTGATGTTCGACCTCACCCCGTCGGAGTTGCGGCAAAGCGTCGCCGATCACCTCGCCCAGTTGATCGAAGATCGTGGCGCCAAGCCTTCCACCGGCTTCGTGGGTACCGCGTACTTGCTGCCGGTGTTGACCCGATTCGGCCACCACGAGATCGCCTACCGCACGCTCAACACCCGCGAATACCCTTCGCTGGGCTACATGATCGACAACGGCGCGACCACGATCTGGGAACGCTGGAACAGCGACAAAGAAGGCCCGGACATGAACTCGCGCAACCACTTCTGCCTCGGTGCGATGGCCCAGTGGATGTACGAAGACCTCGTCGGGATCAAGCCCGACCCGGCGACCACCGGCTTCCGCAAAGTCTTGCTGACGCCCCGCCCGGTCGCCGATTTGACACGGGCCGAGTTCAGCTACACGTCGCCTCAAGGCGAGATCGACGTACGCTGGGAAGTAAACGGTGATGTGTTGAGTTACGACGTGACGTTGCCGCCCAACGTCACGGCCGAGCTGCTGTTGCCCACGTCGGATCCCGAAGCGACCCACGCCCGAGGCGATTCGGCTGAGGCCACGATGGCCGGCCGCCTGGCGGATCGCCAAACGGCCGACGGCCGCTGCGTGGTGTTTGAGCTGACGCCTGGCCGTCACATTCTGCGGACTTCAGCGGCGGTAACGCCGAGTGTTTTGACCCGTGCCGAGTAACACGACGGATTTCTGTTGGACCTTTCACTTCTTTTGAGGATTTGTGATGCGATGGATCGCTTCTCTGGCGTTTGTGTTGAGTTTGACGGTGATCGTCAAGGCCGAGCCGGCGCTCAACGTCGTGTTCATCATGGCCGATGACCTGGGCTGGGCGGACTCTGAGCCCTACGGCAGCCGGTTCTACCAAACGCCCCAGCTCAATCGCCTCGCCGCCACGGGTGTACGCTTCACCGAGGCATACGCCGCCAACCCACTCTGCTCCCCGACGCGGGCCAGCGTGTTGACGGGACAATACCCCGGGCGGCTGCGCTTCACCACGCCCGCGGGCCACCTGCCCCAAGTGGTGCTTGATGCCACGATGCCCAGCGACGGTTCACCCACCGAGCCGGCGACCAACGGCCAGAGCAACACCCGGCTGACCAACGACGCCTACACCCTCGGCGAATTGTTCCAAGACGGCGGCTACCGCACGGCGTTTATGGGAAAATGGCACTTGGGCGACAAGCCTTTTGTGCCAGAAAATCAAGGCTTCGAGTTCGTTGTCGGCGGCCGGCATCACCCCGGCCCCCCGCCGCCGGGCGGGTTCTTCAGCCCGTGGGATATCGACACGATCCCCGCATCGCCCCAGGGTTCACACATCGCCGACGTCGTGACCGATCAGGCTTTGGCTTTTATCGAGACCTCCGCAGCGAACGCCGAACCGTTTTTTCTTTGCCTTTGGCCTTACGACGTCCACGCCCCGTTCCAAGGTAAAGCCGATCTCATCAAAAAATATGAAAACCGCGTCGATCCCAACGACCCGCAGCAGCTACCGGTGATGGGCGCGATGATCGAAACCATGGACAACAACCTCGGCCGCGTGCTCGATCAATTGGAAGCCTCAGGCATCACGGACCACACCGTCGTCATCTTCTACTCCGACAACGGCGGCAACATGTACGACCGCGTCGACGGCCTGCTGCCCACCAGCAACGTGCCATTGAGTGGGGGTAAAGCGATGAGCTACGAAGGCGGCGTGCGTGTGCCGCTGATCGTCCGTTGGCCGGGCGTGACCAAGGCGGGCGCGACCAGCGACGCGCTCGTTACCAGCCCGGACTTCTTCCCGACGTTCGCGGAAAGCCTGGGCTTGAAAGCCTCGGCCGACCTCGTGATGGATGGGGTCAATCTTTTACCCGCTTTGCGGGGCGAGCCGCTGGACCGCGACGCGATTTACTGTCACTTCCCGCACTACATGGGCAACCCGCAGATCGTCGGCTGGATGAATCGGCCCAACACCACCGTCCGCCGCGGCGGTTGGAAGCTACACAAATTCTACGCCGACGGCGAAGGGCAAAGCGATCGCTTTGAGCTGTACGACCTTTCGATAGATATCGGCGAAACCCACGATGTCGCTGCCGACCACCCCCAACTCGTGGCCGAGCTCGCCACGTTGATCGAGCAACATGTTGCCGACATCGACGGCATGATCCCCGTGGCCAACCCCAATTACGACCCCGACTGGTCGCCGCCCGTGGTGGACCTGACACCCGTTGGCGGCTGGGTTCCCAGCGCCAACGGCGAGGTCACTATTCGTCTCGTCGACGGCACCCTCAAGATCGATTCCACCGGCGGCGACCCGTGGATCGAAACACAAAGCCTTAACCCCGCCGCCCGTACCACGGGCCCGCTCACCCTGGTCATGATGCTCAACAGCAGCGCCGCGGGCAACGGCGAAGTGTACTGGGGCGATGCGGATCAGATTGAGTTTGGGCCGCTGCGTCTCGCCGCGTTCGAGCCGATGAACGACAGCCAGTGGCACGAAGCCCGCGTCACGTTCAACCCCGAAGCTCCGCTCATGTCCTTGCGGATCGACCCCGCCAAAGCCGCGGGGCACCTGCATCTGGATTGGGTCCGCCTCGAAGACGCGCGTGGTCAAATCCTGCAAGCCTGGGACTTCGCCGAGTAACTTTTGTCTTGCTTTTCAAGGGAGATATGTTGCGATATTTCCGGGCGCTTTCGTCTTGGTTTCATCACTTCCCGAAAGAATCATCTGCATGCCCAACGCCCCGACCGCCGCTTCCGCACACCACGTTCGCCACCTCCCACTGCACAGCCGAATCGGCTGGGGCCTCGGCGGCATCGCGGACAACTTCATGGCCAACACGCTATTTGTGCTGGGCATGATCATCTACGTCACCGCGTTCAACATGCCCGCGGGGCTGGCGGGCTTGGCGCTGTCGATCCCGCGGTTTGTCGATGCGATCACCGACCCGATCATCGGCAACGTCTCGGACAACTTGCGAACGAAGTTTGGTCGGCGGCGGCCGATGATGCTTGTGGGCGTGGTCGGCTCGGCGGTGTTGCTGCCGCTCATGTGGTTCCCGCCGATGCTCGAAACGGTGCAAAACCCTTGGTACAGCAACGCTCCGTTCTGGTACCTCTCGATCGTCGGCTCGGTGTACTTCATTTTCTACACGCTCTTCATGGTCCCCTACACCGCGCTGGGTTTTGAACTCACCGACGATTACGACGAACGCACCCGCGTGTTGGCGTGGCGGATGTACATGGGGCTGGCGGCGAGCATGACCGTGCCGGCGTTGTATTGGTTATGCCGACTGGACGTCTTCGGCGAAGGCGTGCAGGGCGAGATCGCCGGGACGCGATGGGTCACGCTCGGCCTCGCGGGGATCGTGCTGATCACCGGCATCATCCCGGTCATCGCCACCAAGGAACGCCCCGAAGCGGTGCTCCAGCCCACCACCCCGATCTTTCAGGCCGTCGGCGAGACGCTGCGCAACGGCCCGTTCCTCATCCTCTTCATCGCCTACATCGCCGTCATCATGGGCCTGTTCACCGCGGGCACGGTCGGCACGTTCGCCCTGATCTACTACGTTTTTTCCGAGGCCGCCAGCGTCGATATCGCCAAAGACCACGCCTCGTTGCTGGGCATGTTGGCGGGTATCCTCGCGGCGCTCACGTCCTACGGGTCGATGTTCCTCGCGTCGTTGGTCTCGCGTAAAACCGGCAAGCGGACGGCGATGTTGCTGGGCCTGTCACTCATGCTCATCGGCACGCTGTCGATCTGGTTCCTCTACAACCCCGCGGCGGGCGTGAACGATCCGGGCTTCTTCCTCAACAAACTCATCATCTCGATCAGCGACACGCTCGGCATGAACCCCGACACCGCCGCGATCAAGTCCGGCGTGTTGATCGCCACGTTCATCATGGCGATGGGCGGGCAAGGCTGTTGGCTGATGATCGATTCGATGACGGCCGACATCTGCGACGAAGACGAACTGCGTACCGGCAAGCGGCGCGAAGGCATGTTCGGAGCTGCGCAAGGCTTTGGACGCAAGATCGCGTTTGCGGTCACGGTGCTGGTCGGCGGATTCATTCTGGAATGGATCGGCTTCGACCCCGCCACGGCCGAGGCGGCCAACGGCGTGAGCGATGAGATCGGCACGCGGATGCTGCTGACGCTCATGCTCTGCCAGGGCGGTGGGCTGATCATTGCGATTTTGGTTTTCATGTTCTACCCCATCACCCGGGCCCGGGCCGAGGCCACCCGCGATGCGCTCGAAGCGCGACGCGGCGAAGCCACGACGCCTTTGGCAGAGGATTAAGCGATATGGCCGTGCAAACAATCGGGGCGATGAGCCGAGGGACACGACGAGCGACCGGCGGAATCGCCGTATGGGCCGCGACCGTTTTGGCGATGGCCAACGCTCATGCAGAGGCGGTCGATCGTCCGGATCGCGTAGCAATGCAACTCGCCGATGATCGCTCGGTCGCGGTGCACGCCGTGGTGGATGAACACTTGGACTTGGCGACACGGTTGGCACGCAGTCCCGAAGAATTGGCCGAGCCGTTGACGCCGCTGGGCCCGAAGATTGTGGTGGGCCAAGGCGAGCACCACACTAACCGGACGCTGGTGCGGGTGATCAACCGCTACGGCATCACCGAAGCGCAGTTTCTGGCGTTTAGCCCCAGCGTCTCCGGCGGCGTCCGGGTCGCGGCGGGGCGTGATGCGGCGGGTCAGGTGATTTTGGTAGCGACCCCGGCCTCGACGCGGGGGGGCGCCGCCGGCGAAGTCCGTTTCTTTAGCGAAGCCGGCGGCCTCCGCGACGCCATCGTTGTCGATCCGGGCGGCAGCGGAGCGCTGCTGATTCAGGCAGGCAATTTCTTCCCGGAGCAACCCGGCGATGAGTTGGCGATCGTCTCCGAGCGCAGCGGCGCTCGCGGCGCGACGGTCAAGTTTTTCAAACTCGATGGCGCGGCGGTTGGCGAGCTCGATATTGAAACCGCCAGCGGCGAGGCCTTGACGCTCAGTGCGGAATCTGACACCCAAGGCCGGGCCACGCTTTATCTCCACACTCGCCCCAGCCAGGCGTTGTTCACCCTCGCGCCCGCGACCTCAACCATCGAGCAGCGCCAACTCCAAGGCGTCGAACGCGATCAACCGGTGTACCCCAGCGCCTTCGGACGCAACAACAAACTCGCGGTCAGCGACGGCGAGGTGCGATCACTCATGACTCGCATCGCGTCAAACGACCAGACGCAGGAGGTCGACGCGGGTCTGTTTGAGAATCAGTTTTGGATCGTGCCGGGTGACTGGAGCGACGGGGACAAGGCCGGCCCCTACGTCCAGATGGGCGATGTCTACGGCCACTTCCGGATGGACCTAGGCAACCCCGCAATCAATCGGCCCGAGCTTTGGGATCAGCCAGGCGTGTGGTCGCGGATCAAAAACGAAACGGTGAGCCGCTGGGGTCCGCTGCTTCGGCCGCTCGACCAACAGCCGCTGCGGATGTGGGAGCCGACGATGACCCACCGGATGAACTGGGAGCAAGCGCTGCCGTGGGCGAATCGGAACGACCCACAGACCAAGCTGCCTCGTTTCTTGGCTTTGTCCAACCAGAATGAACCGTCGAGCTACGGCGAGTTCGGCCGTATAAACCAATTTCACATCTTCACCTACGCCTACGGCGACGTCGCGCTCGACCAGCTTTATGCCGTGCCGCTGCAGCAGTTCTTGCGTCGCCTCGCGGTTCGGTTCCGCGACCACCCCGAGCGGGTGTTCTCGATGGAGCCGCTGCACGAACACGAAATCTCGGTGGGCGTTGCGGGCTCGGTCGGCGATTACCACCCGCTGATGATCGCGGGGTTTCGTGATTATCTGAATCGTCTCTACGGCGACGACCGGGCCGTCCGCGAACGCTTCCAGATCAAGAGCCCCGACTTCGACGCGCCACGCAACGCGGGGCGGGGCATGTGGGATCGGTACGACGCGGGCAACCCGTTGTATGTGGAGTGGATCAAGTTTCAGCGTTACATCGTGAACCGCCGGATTGCGGATGGGTTTTACGCTGCGTTGGCCGCGGGCTTTCCGCCGGAGATTATTAAATCGCACCAGATCCCCGACACGTTTGCGGTGGGATCGACCGCGACGTTTTCGGATCGCAAGGCCCGGTTTACGCCGGTGGACTACGCGCTGACCGCGGGCGTGGGGTTTGGCTACACCCGTTACGGTGTGTGGTTCAACAAGCCACGCAATATGCTCAAGTCGGCCTCGACGTCGGGCTTCCGGAGTATTGCGATGGGTGAGTATCAATCGCTGACGCCCAACGCCGAGTTGGCGTATGAGCAATTGGTTCACCTGTTTGAAAACGGCGTGAACTCGCTGCACGTCATGCACTGGCCGGCGAGCGCGGACAAGGGATTCAACGCGGCGATGAAGCAGGCGATCGCCCAGTTTCTCAAACGACAAAAACCCCGGCCGGGCGTGGCGGGCGGGGTGGGGAAAGTGGTGCCGACGCGGATCGGCGGGCAGCCGGTGGACATCGCGGTGATCGGGACCGGGCCGCAGCGGACTGGCTTGCTCAAGAGTTTGCGGGGGGATGGCTCGTGGCAGGGCGCGGTGTATGCCGTGCCGTTCCGCAGCGCGATCGTGACGACCAAGCTGCGCAGCCGAACCAGCCGGGGCGACCACGGCGGGACCCGTATCGAAACCCCGCTGGAATCATTCGACGTGGCCCAAGCGGTGGAGATCACCTTCAGCGGCACCGCCCCCGAGGGTGCGGTCGTGCGGTGGTCGGTATGGCGTGACGGCGAGGCCTTGGCGGGCTACGACCAAACCCTGCCGACCTCGCCGGACGAGCCCCGGCAGTACCTCATCACACTCCGCAATCAACTGCCCAGCGATGGCTTGTCGATCGCGGTCGATCTGCCCGACGGGTTCCGTGCAGAGCAGCGGCACGACGCTCGGCTACACACCGAACGCGTCGCCCGACTCCACCGCGATGACTTCGAGGGCGACGCCCACCGCGGCTCAATCGACTTCGCGTTGATCCCTACAGGACAGCCCTGAGTGACCCAACGGCACAGCGCCAAGCGGAAGACGCTTAAAATCCATCCATGGTCTACCCCAACGGGCATCATTTTGATTATATTTATCAAAGCGCCCAAATATTCGATTGACATTAGGGTTAATTGGGCTATATTAAAGGTACATCTGTTATGGTTGGGCGTTTTCTTGTTGCGGGATGCAACGCCGCTCAAATCCATGGTCTAGTTCATCGGTATTTGATTCACCCTACTTGGAGGTTTTTTATGAAAAGCAAGTTCGCATTGTTGGCCGCCGCCGGCCTTTCGCTAGTTGTTTCCCACTCCGCTTCGGCTGACGTGGTTTACTCATTCGGCTTTGACACTGCCGGTGAACCCGACGGCTGGAACCTTGTCAACGCAGCCCGTGCCGTCAATGGCAACGGTTATATGCGTGGCAACTCCACCAGCAACGACCCGCAAGTCACGCGTGCGCTTGCGGATGCATTCACCCGTACGGCTGGCTCCACCGCTTGGAGCGAACTCATCGTTGTCGTGAGTGAATATAATGCCCCGAGCAATAACCCCGGTGATGCTGGCAATCTCGTGACCAGTAGTGACACCACGGGTGTGGTTGCCATTGTGAACGCCCAAAACTTCGGTGTCCCCGCCACCTCAGCCGTGGACGCCAACGGGTTTATCACCTTGACTTGGGACATCAGCGCCGTGACCAGCTTGACCACCGGCGCGTCCTCGGCGGACCGCTCGAGATCCACGACGT
>CAYPCC010000055.1:0-14915 GCA_964409095.1 uncultured Phycisphaera sp.
ATTTTTGGTCGCTGCGCAAAACCGAGAAGACCGGCGTGGTCGGGAAGGTTTCCTGCGGACTGATGGCCAGCGCCGGTCCCAACGCGGCGCCGTTTTCATCGACGGCCTGCAGGGTCAGCCAGGAGTTGCCGCCCTCGGTGCCTCGTTCAAAGTAGAGCAGCTCGCCGCGGACGTCGGAGTTGTCGGGGTCGTCGTCCATCACGGGCAGTTCGAAGCTGATAATGAAGTCAAACCCGTGCGTACCGCTGTCGACGTCGAAGTAGTTATTGAGGTTTTTGTTGGCCATCACCTGGCGCAGGGCAACTTCGAAGAGTTCGATGTCGTCTTCGGTAATTTCGCTATTCGTTTTACCTTCGGCGAAGCCGCCGACGAAATGTTTGCCGGGGATGCCGTCGGTGATGTTCTTACCGCCGTTGATGGCGAGTTTTTGACCTTTGCCGGGTTCGCCCAGGAAGTCTGAGACATTGACCGGGGTGTAGTAGTCGGTGAACATCGAGCCGTCGGTGTAGACGACGCTGCTGAGGAAGGCGTCGCCTTCCATATCGCCTTGGGTGGCGGCGCCGGAGACGTTGAAGGTGGCACGCTCGGAGGCGGGGACTTGGAAGTCGTAAGCGAAGTAACCGCTCTGGGCGTTCACGGCGGGAGCGGTGACTCCAGCGGCGAGCAGGGCGGCGGTGCCCCATGCGAGCGGCTTGTGTTGGATCGAACGGGTCATGATGAAAATCCTCTGTTGAATGGATTGGGTGACGGCGGGGTGGAACTCAGCACGGCTGAGGCACCTACACACGAAAGGTCCAATCCAATGCGGGCCTGTGCCAACACGCGACAAGCAATAACCCGGCAATGGACGCGGGAAACCTTGGGTGGGCCGGGTGGCGCGTTTGGGGAAAAATGTGCGGGTTGTAACGGTCCGCCTGCGGATGAACGCGAACCCACACAAAAAAAAGGCCCGGCCGGAACCGAAGTCCCAGGCCGAGCCCTTCCGGGGGCAATGAATGTCGTTCGTAGTCAGTTTAACACAATCACGCACGAGCTGCGGTGATTATTACCGCATCAACGGTAAACCTTTGTGGGTAAGCGTTTCACTAGGGAAAATAGCTAGTGTGAATTGCCTAATCGCTCGTAATTTATTCATCATTTGATGTTCTGTCAAGCGTGCCGACGCAGCGTCTTGGGGTCCAAGCCCAGACGGCCCAAGTGCGGCTGGACGTCTTGCCAGAAGCGCTTGGCGTCGCTGCCGTAGCCCGCGGTGGGGGGGACGCCCGGAAGATGTTTGGAAAAATACGCTTTGAACCGCTGCATGAGTAGTTCGCGGTTGTACTTGGCAATCATCGACGCCAACGCGACGGGCATGTGCTGATGCTCGGCGGAGGTCTGGAAGATGACGGTCATGCAGCGCGGGGGCCGCGCGCCGACGCTGGCTTCTCCCGCCCCCCGATCCCCGCCCTCACGCCCCCCGTCAGGCCGTACCCCGAAGCCACCCTGCTCGATCCGATAGCTCGAGCGCTCGGCCGATTCGGCCAAGACCGACACCGTGCAGCCGTCGAAATTCATCGCCAGCCCCTCGCGGTACCGCATTCGGCCCGACTGCCGATCGACCACGACCGTCGGCCGGTGCTCGCCGTACCGCTGCCAGATCTGCTGCAGATGTCCGGCGACAAACGTAAAACTCGTCGCGGCTTTCGATCGCGTCGCATCGACCATGCGGTTAAACCGGTCCTCGAAGACCACCGCGCAGCCTAGGTCCGCCACCTCCACGCCGATCCTGCCGCAGGTCTGCCGCAGCACGTTGCGGGCGATCGCCAGTTCCCCCGCGTCCGCCACCGTCGGCAACGCCGCCCAAGGCCCGACCTCCGCGACCGTGTACCACGGCATGCCGTGCAGCGACCGATGGCTCTCCTCGCCCATCGCGTCCAGCCACGCCCCGACCTCCCCCGGCACGTCCTCGGGGTCGTCGTGCATCAACGATGCAAACGCCAAGCAGCCCATTTCCAAGTGCTTGATCCCCGCCGCTTTGGTCGTGAGCTTCTTCGAGTCGTTGACCACCAATCGGCCCTTGCGGCCCGACAGCCGCCGACACACCGCCTTGTTCAGCCGGGCCCACAGGTCCGGCGGCTCCACCTCATGCCCCAGCTTCGGGACCCGCAACACGCAGCGTCCCACGGTCATCGGCCCGAAAAACGGGCCGTACCCCGCCTCGTCGATGCCCGCGTAAATAAACATAAAACTTTCTAAAATAGTGGATTAAAATTAATCGAGAATGGGTTGCGCTGAAAACCCGGCGATTGCGTCCCTATAATGTAGTGAGTGAAATCAGTTCAACGCGAACGAATGGAGATGACCCGATGAAAAATGTTCGATACCCCGTGTCCCTCATGGGATGTGCCCTGCTGGGGGTGATGGGCGTATTGGCCCCCGCCTCAGCGGAGATGACCACGGTCCGTGAGGCCCAAGCCCTCGACTCGGGCCTGTCCCAAACCGTGGTCATCCGCGAACGGCCGCTGCGGACCTTCCGCGGCGAAACGGTCCGCCTCGGCCGTTACGCCGAGAGCGAAAAATCCATCGGCGTCGTCCGGCCGCTGCGTGAGACCCCCGACGCCAGAGCCCGCTACGGCTACTCCCGCCTCCACGGGACCGATCGCTACGTCCCGGCCCGGGTGGTCTACGACCGCTCGCGCTACTACACCCCCGACAAATCCATCGGCGTCGTCCGGGCCTATCGACACTACGATCCGCCCCAGCGTTTCGCCCCGGTGACTTCCACCAACCCCAACGCCTTGTCGCCTGAACCACGCCGTGCTGTGTCGACGCCTGCGTCCGACGCGCCCGTCCCCAGCATCGATGTCACCGCGGTCAGCTCCGTCGAAATCCCCGAAGCTCAACGCGACGACCCTTGGGCTCTGCTCAACGATGGCTACTACCGCGAAGCCCGCCAGCAGTTTGCATCACTCGGCAACGTCAACGACACCGCCACCCGCACCGGCCACGCCCTCGCCGCGGCGCTCTCGGGCGACCTCGTCGGCGGCCGTGCGTTGATGCCCGATCAGCCCGTGTTGCCCGACGGCCAGACCCTGCGTCCCGCCACCCTCGAGCGCCTAGACCTGACCCGGCAAGTCCTCTACGCCGACCAACCCCCCATGCAGGCCAAGTTGCAGTCGATCCTCGGCACCGCCCAATCCACGACGGCTCAAGCCAACTGACGATCCCACCCCGCATCACCCAAACCCATCCCCCGCACACGCCAAGCCCATCCCCGGCTTGGCGTGTTTTCGTGCGCCCTCTGCAATTGCAAAGCAGTCGCGCACACCGCCCAAAGCGTCGATGTGCGGCACCCGCGACGAATGTAAGGCGAAAGCTCGGCCACAGACTCATCAAAAAAAGCCGGCGGGTGATCCGAGGACCACACCGCCGACCTTCCGGGGGCAAAATGATGGGCAAAAACGCACGGCCCGCCGACACCCCCCGTGACCGGAAAAACCGTGCAAAGCAAGTCATAACCGACAAAAAACCGCGTGTCCAGTCGATTGGGGACGCGATTTCGGGGGGGCGATTTCCCGATCACAATTTTGTGACCGTCTGACGTGCCGCAGCCGACCTCAAGCCGAGTGAGAGCCGCGCCGCGACGGACGACGACCAATAGTGTTGGGCCGAACGAGAAATTTTTTGATTATTTTTTTGGCTTACGCGCTGCGTCGCCAGGTCAAATCGTGTTTGCGCATCTGGTATCTGAGCTGCCGCAGCGTTAAGCCTAAGTCCAGGGCCACATCGTCGAGCGTGCCAGCCCGGTTGCGGTTGAAGGCGAACTCGATCTCTTCACGGTGGATGTCGTCCCACTTGCGCTGACGGAATCGCTCGGTGCGTTTGAGGTGGATCGCCATCGCCGACTGCACCAGGTTCCACAGGTCGATCGAGGTGCGCGACTTGCTCCATGTGGCGTAGGCGTGGCCCTCGACGACGTAACGCAGCGTGTCGGACCACGAAAACGCTTCGTCGCCCATGATGATCACCGGCGAGGCGGCGTACTCGGTTTCAAACAACAACATCAACTCGATGCCGTCGATGTCGTAGTCCAGGCTTTTGTCCAGCAGGATGCACGCCACTTCGGCGGGATCGGGTTTCTGGGCCAACATCGCCGCGGGGCTGATGTACCCGACGCACTCGAAGGGGAACGCCGCGGTGGTGTTTTCGAGGATGCTCAGGACCGTGGGGTCGTCGTCGATGATCAAGAGAAGACTTTTATCAGACATGCGTGGCCTCATCCAGGGAGTACCCGATGTCTATCGACGCATTGCCCGGCCGGCTTGCCGTAAACCGGAGAAAACGGTTCCGGTTTGTAACTTTTTTTCAGACGTGGATCAGGACGAGAGTTGCGCTCGCACCGCGTCCCACACCGCATCGACCGAAAGTTCAGCGATGAGCGTGTCGTCATCGCGGTGGGCGCGGTAGTTGAAGGTTTGGCCGATGGCCGAGGGCGCTCGCAGCACGAGATGTGTCGCGCGGTCAGGCCGCGACGTATCGGTTTTAATAACTTGCGGAGTCGCAACTTCCGGGGGCGGGGGGGGCGCTTCCGGGGGTGGGCCGACGAGGGCGGGGTCGGTGGGGCCGAAGAGGCTGACGGTCGGGGTATTCAGACCCACCGCCAGGTGCAGCGGGGCCGAGTCGTTGCAGACGACGAGATTAGCGTCTTGGATCAGGGCCATGAGTTGGCCGACGGTGGTGGACGGGAACCACAGGCGTTTCGATTCGTCGGGCGAGAGCGAAGCAAAGCCCGCGTGTACTGCCGCGTGTTCGTGGGGCGCAGCCAGGACGACGACGCGGTCGATCCCGTCGTGCTGGAGCAGGCGCTCGGTGAGTTGGGCGTAGCGCTGGAGTGGCCAACACTTGCAGCCCCACTGGGCGGTGGGTGCGACGCAGGCGTAACGCTTGGCGGTCATGCCCCGCTCGGCCCACGCCGTCTGCGCCCACGCCAGGTCTTCCGCGGGGACGTGCAGCGACAGGTCGTTGACGATCGGCACGCCCTCGGCGGCGAGCAGGGCGGTCATGCGCGGGATCGCGTGCAGGGTGGGGTCGATGGGGTGGCGACGGTTCACGCCCAGCCAGCCGAGTTCGCGCGCGTTCGCGTCGCCGACGCGGACCTTGGCCCGCGTGGCCCAAGCGAACCAGCCCGAGCGGGCCAGGCCTTGGAGGTCAAAGACGAGGTCGTATTGGGCTTGGCGCAGACGGCGTGACAGCGCCAAGGCTCCGCGTTTGGCCTTACGGTCGAACGGGACCACGCCCGATAACGCCGGGTGGGCCCGCACCGCATCGACAAACCCCGAGCCGACGAGCCAGTCGATCTGGGCGTCGGGAACCGCCCGACGCAGCGACACGAGGCAGGGCACGGTGCGGGCGACATCGCCCAAGGCCGAGGGGCGGATGATCAGGATTTTGGATTTTGGATCGAGGATTTTTGATTTTCCTGGCACGGCCAACCCCAAGTCATCGTCAAGCGATGGAATGATCCGCTATCGTAGATGCTTTGCGACGCTGCGCCTCGCGGCGGCTTCATCGAGTCGATCGGCTTCACCGCACGAATCCAATCTGAAATCTTCAATCCAAAATCAAAAATCACCGCCCATGCCCACCGCCATCATCTCCGACATCCACGGCAACGTCGACGCCCTGAAGGTCGTCATGGCCGACATCGACCAGCGCGGGATCGACCGCGTCGTCTGCCTGGGCGACATCATCGGCTACGGCCCGAACCCGACCGAATGCCTCGACCTGGTCATGGAACGCTGCGAGTTTGCGATGATGGGCAATCACGACTTCGCGGTGCTGTACGAGCCGACGAGTTTCAACACGAGTGCCGAGCAGGCGTCGTTCTGGACCCGCAAACAATTTGAAGACGAGCCGGACACGGATAAACGGCGCAAGCGTTTTGAATACCTGGGCAACCTGCTTATCCGCCGGTGGTACGACGGGGCGTTGTGGGTCCACGCGTCGCCGCGTCGGCCGATCAACGAATACATCTTCCCCGATGACGTGGTGGCGGCGCCCAACAAGATGGCGGCGATCTTCGACCGCATCGAGACCCGCGCCTTCTGCGGCCACACCCACGTCACCGGCGTGTTCACCGACGAGCCCGACTTCTACCCGCCGGGCGACCTGGGCGAAGCGTACACTTTCCGCGACGACGAAAAATGCATCATCAACCCCGGCAGCGTCGGCCAACCCCGCGACCGCGACCCCCGCGCCAGCTACGCCATCTTGCATGATGACCGCGTCGAGTTCGTCCGCCTCGAATACGACATCCAAGCGGTGATCGACAAGATCAACCCGATCCCGGACTTGTCAGATTTTCTGGGACAACGGCTGCTCGAGGGACGTTGAAACAAAACCGCCAAGGCAGTAACCGCAGATTACGCAGATTTCTTAAAACTAAGTGTAGATTTTAAAAATCTGGTTTGAATCTGCGAAATCTGTGGTTAAGGCTTTTGCGTCTTCGGCTTTCGTTCAGAATCGCGCGTCTTGTTTTTTGAGGGATTCGAGGGCGTCGTGGACGTCGTCGAACAAGCCGAAGATATCGTCGAGTTTGGTGACTTTGAAAAGGAACGCGACGTTGTCGTCGCAGTTGGCCAAGGCGATGCGGCCGCGCATCGGTTCGACTTCGCGGAGCAGTTCGACGAGTGAGCCGATGCACGCCGAGGCGAGGAATTCGACGTCCTGCAGGTCGAAGACGAAGTTGCTGGCGTTGTCGTAGCGCATGCGCTGGCAGCACGCGGCAACGACTTCGCTGATCTCGCTGTGCGAGGCGTCGGGGCCGGCGACCCTGATCACGACGTTGGGGCCGGCCTGCTCGATTTCGGATTCGTACGTCGCCATGGCATGTTCTCGGAAAGTTGAGGGGAAGTGGATCACTCTTTCACCTAACGATTGATCGGGACGGGGGGCGAGTGACTTTGGGGCTGTAGGGCAAACCATGAGGCCGACGGGCTTGCCTGACCGTTACAAGCGATAGCTTCCGCCGAGACGGCGGGTTTTTGCGGGGTCGTTTGGCGGTTGGGTCGGGCGCGGCACGGATGATGCGTGGACCGAGCGGGTGCTTGGTCTGCACCCGTTCACACGTCGGCGGGGTCGCCCTCGGCGAGCTCGAAGATTTTGTCCAGCCGGGCGAGGCGAAGCAGGAACGCGACATTTTCCTGGCAGTTGAGCAGGACGATCCGGCCGTCGTGCTTCTTGACCTCTTGGTAGAACATCAACAGCAGCGCGAGGCAGGCCGAGGGCAGAAACTCGACGGCTTCGAGGCGGAAGACAAACAGCCGGGCGTCTTCTTCGAGCGTGCCCTTGAGGTCTTGGATGAGGCTACGGAGCTCGTCGGTATCGACTTCGCGGGTGGTGATTTCGACGGTGACGCGTGGGCCGTCGAGTTGAATGTGGGCGATCGGGCTGTCCATCGGTGGAGCGTTTACCTTGGCGGGGGCTTGATCGGGCCGAGCGTGAATGCGGCTGCGGCGATATCTCAAAAGCAGGCCCACAGGGATTTGAACCCCGACTAACTGGATCAGAACCAGTCGTGCTACCGTTACACCATGGGCCTAGTGCGGGCGGCCATCGAATGTTCGGGCCGCCACGATAATATCGTCTTTTACCGAGTTTAGGCGGGTCCGCGGATCGGGGCACCCGAAAAATTACCCGCGGATCGCGGCGATGGCGGCGGCGCGATCCGCCGCTCCGAACACGGCCGAGCCCGCGACGATCATGTCGATCCCCGCTTGTGCGACCGCGTCGGCGCTGTCGGGGCCGACGCCGCCGTCGATCTCGAACCGCGTGTCGTCGGGAAGTTGGGCCGACAGTTCACGGATTTTGTCGAGGACCTCCGGGATAAATGCTTGTCCGCCGAAGCCGGGGTGGACGGACATGGCCAGGAACATCTCGACGTGGCCGACGAGGTGCTGGACCGACGCCGCGGTGGTCGGCGGGTTGAAACTGACGCCCGCGGTGCAGCCGGTCTGCTTGATCTGCTCGATGAGGTCAAACTCGTGGTGCTGCTTGCGGCCGGCGGTGGCTTCGATGTGGAACGTGATGTGGTCGGCCCCGGCGTCGGCGAAAGGTTGCACAAAGTTCTCGGGGTTCGTCACCATGAGATGGACGTCGAAGTAAGCGTCGGGGAAGCGCTTACGGAGGGACGCCATGACCGGCGGGCCCATGGAGAGGTTGGGCACAAAGTGGCCGTCCATGATATCGACGTGGATGCCGTCGGCCCCCTTGTCGAGCACGTCCGCCACGTCGTCGCCCAAGCGCGTGAAGTCGGCCGCGAGGATCGAGGGCAGGACCAGCGGGCGGGCGGGCTTGTGAGCGAGGTCGATCATGAGGGAATGATAACGAGTAAAAGCTCAGCCCCCGGCGGGTCGCCGGGGGTGCCGCGGATATCGACGCCAAGCCAACGCCGCGGCGGCCCCGGGGCATTGACCCGGGGATAAGTTTAGAACGAAAAATCTAGGCCCAGCCGCAAAAACGCCGCGTCGTCGAGTTCGCGGACGGTGACGTCGTCGCGCACGTCGAAGCCGCGGCTGAAGGATTGGTCGAACGCCCAGCCGCCCGAGAAGGTCCACTCCCAGCCGTCGGCCGGGGCGTAGCGGACGCCGGCTTCGAGGCGGTCTTGCTCGAAGAACAGCCGGCGGTTGTCGTCGTCGCCGTCGAGGTGGTAGCCGCGGGTGGTCGAGGTGTAGCTGCCGAAAGCGGTCCAGCGGTCGTCGATTTTGAATTCTACTTCAGCCGTGCCGCCGATGGGGATGATGTAGCGGACGTTGAAGGTCCAGCGGTCGTCGGGCTGGTAGAACAGCGTCGAGAACGGCAGGCCGAAGCTGTAACGCAGCGACCGCGATTCGATGATGGTGTATTGGATGCCCGGCAGGGGGATGTCCGGCCAGATGGCGCGGCTGCCGTCGTAGTCAACGATGAGGGTGAGCGCGGTGCGTTGGTCGAGGGGTTTGGTGGCGACGACGCTGCCGACGCCGTACCAGGCGTCTTCGTCGGCAAAGGGCAGGTCCCCGGCGAACCCGCCGCCCACCGAGACGCTGACGTTCCAGCCGTCGCCGATCTCACCGAGGCCCAGGCCCGCGGCAAACGCGGCGCTGACGAGGCGCTCGGGCAGGACGGGGTCGGCGGTGTCGATCTGAGTGTGGTCGTAGAGCCAGCCGAAGGACAGGCCGGCGGGGTCTTGGGGGTCGTTGCGGAATCGGCCGAAGGACACGCCGCGGGACAGGTCGGTGTCGAAGCCCGCGCCGTCGGACTCGGACTCGAAGCCGATGAAATAGTTGGTGGCGCTGAGCGTCTTGCCCGGCTGCCACGGCACAGCGACCAGGGCGCTGCCAACCTGCGCCCGGGCGTCCCCGGCCAGCAAGCCAAAGCCAACCACAAATAAACCGAGTGACAACCAGCGGGCGGGGCGAGGGTGGTTCATGGCTTTATGGTATCCGCGGGGCCGGGGCGACGCGGCGTGTTTTTTCACAAGTCTGGGCTTTAAAAATGCGCAGCGTTGGGGTAACTTCGTGAGCTGGCCGATTTATTTTTTTCATCTCCCGCCTCCGCGGCGGCACAAGGGGTTAGCAACATGCAGAGTCAAGCGTTCGGCGGTGTCGCGCGGTGGCGTGGGGTGTGCGTCGTGGTGGCCGCGGTCAGTTTGACCAGCTTCGCCGGTTGCGGAGGCGGGGATGAGGAGGCGACGGCCACGGCCGAGCCCGAAGCCCAAGTCGCGGCCGCCCAGACGTTGACCGAAGAAGAAGCGGCGGTGCTGGCCGAGTACCGCGCGAGCCGTGGCGAGAAAAATTCGCCGTCAACGGATTCCGTTTCGGCCGTGACCCCGCCCGACGCCCAAGCCCAGTCCCAGTCCCAGCCCCAGCCCCAGCCCCTCGCCCCCCCGGCCAAGCCCGCCGACGCGGTGCCTTACGATTTTGATGCCGCGGCTTCCGCCACCCCCAAGCCCGCGTCCAAACCCCAGCCACCCTCGCCCAACCCCAACCCCAAGCCCAAGCCCAAGCCCAAGCCCGAGCCCGCGGCCTCGGCCGCGGCTAAGCCGGCCCACGCCCCGCGACAAGACCCCGCCCCCGCAAAGTCGCCCACCGTCTTCCGCCAGCACCAAGTCACCGACCCGGGGATGAACGGCATGGTCGCCAACACCGTGCTGGTCCCCGAATCCTGGAAAGTCGAGGGCGGCATGACCCGCGGCTCGAACCAGCTGTGGTACAACCCGTTCTTCCACGACGTCATGTACCAAGCCCCCGATGGCCGGCAACTCCATTTCTTCCCCAGCCTGTCGTTTGAGTTCAGCGCCCAAGCGATGCAACAAGGCGCTCAGCTCTTCCAGCCGATCAACGGCAACCTGTATTACCCCCTGCCCGAAACGCCCGGCCAGTGGTTGATGGAACTGATCCGGAAAAACCCCGATCCCGACGTGACCAACGTCAAACTTGTGTCCGAGGAACCCGAGCCGGAGCTGACCCAACAGCTTCAGCAACGCTCAGCGATGATGTACCAGACCGCCCAGCAGGTCTCCCAAACCGGGGCCCAACTCGGGATGGGATCGGCCTTCGACACGCAGGCGACCGTCGTCAAGCTCCGCTACACCAAGCACGGCATCGAACTCGAAGAGTCGATCCTTATGGCCTGGCAATACTTCGTCAACCACAGCCAGGGCCAACTCACCGGCGGCACGTGGTCGATCCCCCTGATGATCAGCCTCCGCGGGCCGGTCGGCACCGACTACGTCAACGACCCCGAGCTGATGACCGTCTTGCAGTCGCTGCGGATCAACCCCAAGTGGCAAAACGAGATGAACAAATACTGGCAGGAACTCGCCCGCATCCAGCAGCGGGGCCAAGAGCAACGTAACCGCGACTGGCAGGCCCACAACGCCAAGATGCAGCAGATCAACAGCGAAACCAACGCCATCATCGCCGGCGGCTACGCCAAACGCACCGCGATCCAAGACGCCGGCTACGAGAGAACCATCGACTCGGTCCGCGAAGTCTCGCCCTACGAGATCGGCGGGGAAACCGTCAAAATCCCCGACTACTACGACAACGTCCACACCGACGGCACCGGCCGATACATCCTCAGCAACGACTTCAACTACAATCCCAACCGCGACCTGAACCTGCCGGGCACTTGGACCAAGGTTGAGCCGCAGCGGTAGGCAAAACCCAGCCACCGGAAAGTAACCGCACGATGAGCATAAAAACTAATTTATTCGGCGTGTTGGGCGTAGTGTTGGGGTTGTCTCTTCTGCCCGCGTGCGGTGAAGACGAGCCGAGGGCGGCGCATCACTCGGACAAAACCGCGTCGCCGTTGACCACCGAGGAAGCGGCGCACCTCGAAGCGTTCCGCGCGTCGAAAGCGGTGGACGCCGCCGCGCGACCCGCGCCCATGCCGTCCGCCGTGCCCACGAAGGTCGATCCCCACCGCCCGGCGGCGTGGGACCTCGCGGCATCGCAAGCCGCGCCGAAAACCGAGTCCACCTCATCGCCCCGGCCGACGCCGACGCCTGAGCGTTTGCCGGCACCCGCCCCCAAGCCCGCCGCGAACGCGACGAGCGGGGTGGTCGCGTTCGAGAAGCACACGTTCACCGAGCAGACCACCGGGATGCCGGCATTCACCGCGTTGGTCCCCAAGGGCTGGACGGTCGAGTCGTCGATCCAGCGGACGCCGCCGCAGCTGGCCGCGATGTTTTCGTTTGCCGATATCTTGATCACCGCGCCCGACGGCCGGGAGATTCATTTCTATCCGAGTATGACGTTCCACTATTCGCCGGACATCAACGCCCAGCCGTTCCAGCCGGTGTACGAAAAATTCTTCCTGCCCCCGCCGGATTCCATCGGCGATTTGTTGCTGCAGTTTGCGAAAGTCAACCCCGACCCGACGATTAAAAACCTGCGCATCGTCAGCGAAGAAGACATGCCCGCGTTGACCCGGCGTCTCCGCGAACTTGCGGCCGGGATCATCCAAAGCATGGCCCAGCTCCAGCAAAGCGCCATGCCCGGCGACCAGATGTTCTTCGATACCAAAGGCGTCAAAGTTGTCGTCCAATACGAGCAAGACGGCCAAACCAAAGAAGAAACCTTTGTCACCCAGTATCAGACCCAGTCGTTCTCCACCGCCGGGACCGGGCCGATCGTGCAGTGGGGCATCTACAACATGCGGTCGCTCTCGGGTCCCCTGGGCACCGACTACACCCGCGACCCCACGCTCATCACCATCGCCCAGAGCGCGCAGATTACGCCCCAGTGGGCCGAGGCGCAGCACAAATACTTCGTCGCCCGTGCGCCCCGGCCTAGCCCCACGAAAATCGAGCGCCCTCAGAAAACCCCAGGCGAAATCTACGCCGAGACCCGCCAAAGCTCGCTCGACGGCTGGAAAAGCAACCAAGCCACCAGCGACGCCGTCGCCTCCCGTGAGATCGACATGATCTACGAAGAAACCCCCTACACCGACACCGACGGCAGCAGCGTCCGCCTGTCGAACCACTGGAAGCATGTGGTCAGCGACGGGCAGGGCACGATCCTGATGCACAACGATTCAAATTGGAACATCAATGCCGACCGCGATTGGAATCAGCGCGACTGGCAGACGCTCACGCCGCAGAACTGAAGTCGCCGCGATGCGAAGCGGTTTAATTTCCGGGGGTTTGCACGTTGAAATCCAGGAACAGCCCGTCGATCAATCCCACGGCGGCGATGCCTAGGTCGCCTCGGCCTAGGTGGGGGGTTTGGAGTTGGCCGATCTGGGTGTCGTTGACGAAGGCGGTGAGGGAGTTGCCGTCTTCGACGAGTTTGAGCGTGACGACTTTTGGCCCGGCGGGTTGGCCGTCGGGCGGGTTGGGGTCTTGGAGTGAGGTGCTCATAAGTTCGTTGAGGCCGCCTTCGGGTGGGCGCTGGTAAATGGTGGCGGTGCCTTGGGCATCGACGACGAAGAGGTGGTATTGCCGAGGTTCTTGTTGGTAGCCGTAGAGCAGGCCGACCTTGCCGTCGCCCTGGAGGATGACGGTTTTGATTTCGGCGGTGCGCTTCCCGTGGGTGTCGGGCGGGGTGCCGACGTAGAAGTAGGTGATGGCGTCGGGGTCGTTGGGGTTGATCAGGCGGTAGCCGTTGCCGTCGGTCTCGCCGATCCACGGGCTGTCGGCCTCTTGGCCGTAGAGCAGATACGGGGCGAGTGGGCCGAGCGACGCGGCCTCTTTGGGCGGGGCCGCTTCCTCGGTCGCGGCGGGCTGCGCGATCGTGTGGCTTGCGCTCCAAGCACTCGCCAGAAGTGCCGCCGCCACCATGACACTCGCCGCTCGATTCAGTTGCCGCCCCATACCCACCTCGTTTCGTTTCGGGTTTCTAAAAAAAGGGCCGTGGCGGTTTTGCCACGGCCCAACCACTCGTATGGTAATCCCGCCGCCGCGATCGGCAAGAGTTATTTGTCGTCGAGCAATTCGACGCTGGCGAAGGATTTGCCTTCGAGCATTTCGAGGCTCGCCCCGCCGCCGGTCGAGACGTGGCTGACGTCGTCGGCAAAGCCGAGTTGTTCCACGGCCGCCGCGCTGTCGCCGCCGCCGATGATGCTGGTCGCGTCGCCATCGGCGATGGCTTGAGCGACGGCCTTGGTGCCGGCGTCGAAGGGGGGCATCTCGAAGACGCCCATCGGGCCGTTCCAAATCACGGTCTTGGCGTTGCTCACGATGTCGGCATATATCTTCGCGGTTTCGGGGCCGATATCGAGGCCCTCGAAGCCGTCGGGGATTTCGCCGGACTTCACGACCATCTTCTTGCAGTCGCCCGAGAAGTCGTCCCCGGCGTGGGTGTCCACCGGCAGCACCAGCTTCTCGCCGCCCTTGAGGATCAGCGTTTTGGCCAGGTCGGTCTTGTCGGGTTCGACCAGCGACCCGCCGACCTTGCCGCCCTCGGCCAAGCTGAACGTGTACGCCATCGCCCCGCCGATGAGCACCTGGTCGCAGATGCCAAGCAGGTTGTCGATCACGTTGATCTTGTCCGAGACTTTCGCCCCGCCGAGGATGGCGACGAACGGCCGCGCGGGGCTTTCGAGCGTGTCGCTGAGGTACTTGATTTCTTTTTCCACGAGGAACCCCACGACGGCCGGCTTGCCCTGGTCTTTCATCTTCTTAGGCACGGCATACATCGACGCCTCGGTGCGGTGGCAGGTGCCAAAGGCGTTGTTGCAGTAGACATCGCCGAACGACGCCAGCGCGGTGTTGTAAGCGTCGTCGTCGCCCTTCTTTTCGCCGGCGTTGAAGCGGACGTTTTCGAGGCAGACCACTTCGCCCGCGCCGATCGCCCCGCACAAGGCCGCGGCCGCGGCCCCGGCGGTGTCGTCGGCGAGCTTCACGGGTTGGCCCAACAGTTCGGCGAGCTTGTCCGCCGCGGGCTTGAGGCTGTATTTCGGGTCGGGCGCGCCCGAAGGCCGGCCCAGGTGCGACATGACGATCACGCTGCCGCCCGCGTCGAGGACGTGCTGAATGGTAGGCAACGCCATGCGGACGCGACGATCATCGGTCACGCTCCCGTCGTCGCCGAGCGGGACATTGAAGTCGCAGCGCATCAGCACTTTTTTCCCGGAAAGATCAAGGTCGGCAATGGTTTTCTTGGCCATGGGGTAGGCTCCGCGTAATGGGTGAGGTGGATGAGCAAGACAATTTAGTTCAATGGTTCATCCCCGGCCAATCGGAGGGGCTCGCGGTCTACACTGTGCAGATGTCGCGTTCCCCGAAAAACGATTGGTCGGACCTGTACGCACGCCTCGGCGGCCAGATGATGCCGTGGGGACCGCCGCTGCCCGAGGGGAGCGTGATCGAGGTGGCCGAGTCGTTTGAGACCCCGGAAGGTGGCGAAGGAAGTTACAGGGCAGATTCCGGGGGCGGGGGGGGCGGGGGTTTTGAG
>CAYPCC010000056.1:0-14674 GCA_964409095.1 uncultured Phycisphaera sp.
TGAGTGGGGGGCAGAACCGCGGTTTAGGCGGGGCGTTGTTTTTTCATGTGTTGATCCAAGCCGGTCAGATCGTCGATCTGCACGTTCGCCGCCTCGGCGTTTTCGCGTTGGATCGCTTCGTAGACTTCTTTGCGGTGGACTTGGATGGTCCGCGGGGCGTTGATGCCCAAGCGGACTTTGTCGCCGCGGATATCGACGACGGTGATCTCCACTTCGTCGCCGATCATGATCGTTTCGTCGCGTTGCCGGGATAGCACCAGCATGGGGGTTGGCTCCTTCCGTGGGCCGAGACGCGGCGCATCCTTGCGCCGCGGGGGAGGACAGGTTCAAAGTTCGAGTTTTAACCTTCGAAGTTTGCATGGGGTCAAGGGTCGAGGCGGGGGGATTAACAAGTTCGCCGAGCGAACTTCATCGCGGCCGGCGGGTTAAGCTGACATCGCCGCGGGGGCTTCCTGATGGAGTTCGATCAACGGCACGCGGGTGGTGAACCGGCGGTCGCTCAAGACAAGCTGCTCGCCGCACCGGCTGCCGACGTTCACCACCAAGGGCCCCTGCAGGTTGCCGGTGAGCACGTTGCCGCGTTTGTTGACGATGACAAAGACCTGAGCGTCGTCGATCGAGGTCAGGCCCAGGCTCAACATCTGTTCGGGGTGGATCGGCACCTTGTAGGTCGAGACAAACAAAGTCGGGTCGGTCACGACAAACGCCAACTCGGGCAAGTCGGCGGACTGCAGCCACCAGAAATTGCTCTCTTCGTTGGGCCGACGTTGATCGCCCGATTCGATCAGTACGTAATCCTTAAACTTCGGAAAACCCAGCAGCCCCTTGGGGAAGCGGATCACCCGGGTGTCTTCGACTTCGACTTCTCCGAATCGTGTGGTTTGAATCTTCATCATCTAAAGTCCTTCACGGCCAGCGTCCTGCGAATGTTTTCCCACCCCAGTCTCTGAAACTTCCCGAGTAAGTCTCGGTCAATTCCGGGGGAGGGGGCGGCGTCCTGCCGCACTTTTTTTAGCGATCGGATCGGTGGGCCGTGGGGGCCGATCCGCCGCGCATGTTTTGCGCCACTAGCGCAAGAAATCCAAAAGGGAAAGTTGTTGAATTCGCGCACTGGTCTGAAGGGACGCCTGGAGTTGCAGTTGCAACTGCTGGTAACGGGAGATGACTTCCGTTAGATCCGCGTCTTTCAGGCCCGAGAGCACGCTTTGTTCTTGCAAGGTCTGGTCCTCGTTACGAAGTTGGGTTTCTTCGAGCCGTTGGGATTGCACGCCGACGATGGCGCGGGCACTGACGACCGAGTCGATGTCGTCATCCAATCGAACAGAAGCAAGCGTGATGCCAGACTCGTCATTACTCTTCAAAGAATCGCGCAAAATGATGAGATCGGTAAACGCGTTGTCGATACGGCGGGTCGCGGTGTCCTGGCCCGCGATCGTATTGGCTGCCCCCGCATTCGCCAAAAGGCCCAAGTGCTCGGCCACATGGGACTGCCCCGCGTTGGTGATCGCAAAATCGTTGCCGCCCACGGTGTTGTCCGTGGCGACCAGGCCCGTGCCGGTCGTGGCCACCGCGACCGAAAAATCGCCGGGCGCGACGCCCGCCGCGCCCGCCGCCGCGTCGATCAGCGCGATGGCCTCGTCGACGGTGGTCGCGGTGTCGAGGTTGACGGCGAAGGTGGTGCCGTCGTGGAGCGTGATGTCCAGATCGTCTTCGCCCTCTTGCGTAATCAGGCCGATGCCTTGGCGAAGGTCGGTGAGGCGGGTGTCGCCGTTGAAGCTGTGGATGCCCAAGTCGGTAGCGGTGGTGCCGCCGTTTTCGCCGACGGAGAATTCGAGGCCCGCGACGGTGCTGACGATTTCGAGTTGTTGGCCGCCCTCTGCGATATCCAGCCGCAGCCCGAGGTTCAAATCCGCGATCGTGTTCTGCAGGTCTTGCACGTTCGTCGCGGTCGAGAAATCGACGGTGACGGTCTGCTCACCCTGCGTCAGCACCAAGCCCGACGCGAAATCAATCGTCGCCCCCAGGTCGGTCAACGGCGTCAGTTCGGTGATCTTCACACCCACATCCGCGCCCGCCGTAGGCACGCCGCCGGTGCTGGTGACGTTATTCAAACCCAAAGACGCGGCGGTCCGCGTGCCGGGCGGGTCGCTGATGGTCACGGTGTTGCCGCCGTTGCCGGTGACGACCAAGCCCGTGGGGCCAACGGTCACGGCGCCCCCGCCGGGCACCGCGGTGGTGATCGTGTCCGTGAGAATGGTGGCCACGTCATCCAGCGAGTCGGCCGCCGAAAGATCCACCGTGACTTCAGTCGCGTTGACCGCGACCGTCAGCGTGCCGGGGACAAAGCCGTTGTTCGTGCCGCCCGCGATCGCCTTGAGGGACGTGTTGCCGGCGGCTTGCGGGTCGAGGTCTCGGCCGTTGTTGACCTTGGCCTCAAACAACCCGAAAGCCGTGCGACCCGAGCTCGTAAAGTCTTGGCTGCTGAACGCGCCGACATCGGTCTGCAGATTCTGGTCCGAGCCGACGTACCGCACCCCGCCGAGGAACGCGTCGAAGACCTGTGCATCGAGGCTCGCCCCGTTGTTGCCGCCGAAGACCGAGACGCCGTTGAACTGGGTGTTGGCGATGTCGACCAGCGACGACAGCTGGGCGTCGATCACCAGCGACTGCGAATTGCGGGTCGCCTCGTCCGAGCCGACGCCGATCTGGGATAATGCGATCGTCTTCGCTTCGATCAGCGTGTTGGTCGCTTCGCCGAGCGCCGAGTCGGCGGTGTTGAGCGTTTGGGTCGCCAGTTCAAGGTTGCGCGCTTCCTGCTCGCGTTCCTGCAACCGGCGTTCAATCAGCAGCACCGACGCGACCTGCGACGGGTCATCCGACACGCGGTTGATCGCCCGGCCGGTCGAGATCTGCTCCTGCGCATCATTCAACTCGCGCTGCGTCGATTGCAGACGATTGAGCGCTTGCTGACTGCTCAGCAGCGAAGACGTGCGGTTGGTAGCAGATGAGATCGAGGACATCGGGAGCCTTGGGTTAGACGAGGCTGAGCAAAGTTTGGGTCAGTTCATCGACCACCGTGATAAAGCGGGCGCTGGCTTGATAGGCCCGTTGGAAGGCGAGCAGGTTGATGGTTTCTTCATCCGCGTTGACGCCGGAGATCGCGGCCTGTCGGCCTTCGAGATTCTCCCGCACCACGCCGAACGCTTCCTGATTGTCGCGGGCCTGCGCGAGATTGGTTCCGACTTCTTCGACCTGCCGCGACCAGGCCCGCGTCACCGACAAGCCGTTTAGCGCCTTGAGCGGTTCGTCCCGGAGTGCCGCGAGGGCCAACGCATTGCGGTTGTCGCCCGCCAAGCGTTCTTGCCCCGCCGCGAGCAGCGTCGGGTCGGACAAGACGGTTTGGTTGATGCCGATATCGAAGGCGTTTTCACCGGTAAAAAAACTGTTGACGCCCAGCGCCGCGAGTACGCCCGAGGTGTCGTTGCTGAACGAAAGCCGATTGTTGGCCGAGTCGCTATTGATGACCAACTGCCCCGTCGAAGAGATCGAAGCACTCACCCCCGCCACCGCGTCGAGCGCCGCCGCCAAGCTGTCCAGCGACGTATCGGTCGCGGGATTGATCCCGTCGAGGTCGACATCGATCACCGTCGTCGTCGCTTGGCCGGTCGCCTCAGACACCACGCTGATTTCAAACGACCCGTTGGTCGCGCGGAACGGCAGCTCGGTCAACGCTAAATCATTGAGCGCCGCCGTCGTGTCCGTCACCGCGTTGGTCGCCACGACGTTGCGGATCAGCGTCGTGCCCTGGCCCTGGCTGTGGATGCGGTTGGTCTCGAAGATCAATTGACCCGCCAGCTGATCCAAGGCGTCGATCGACGCCTGCAGGTCGCCGTTGATGAAGTCGATGCGTGCGCCCAGCTCACCGCTTGAGATGTCCAGCGCGCTGCCGTCATCACTGATGATGACTTCGGTGACCACCTCATCGTCCACCGTTCGGCTCCGCAGCTCCAGCCCCCGCGACTCGCCGTTAAGCACGATCGGAAGCGACCCGACATACACATCAATGCTGCCGTTGTTCTGCTCCACCGTGGAAACATCCAAGAACTGCGCGAGTTCTTGCAACAGCTGATCCCTTTGATCGCGCAGCGAAGACGCCTCGGCATTACTCGCGCTCTCCTGCGTGGCGATCGAATCATTGATCGCCTCGATCCGCGTCAGGATGCTATCCGCCGAGGCGATCGACTCTTCGAGCGCGGTCGTCGACTCGGCCGTGATATCGTTGTACCCGCTGCGCAGGTCCTGCATGAACGACGCCAGCGACGTGCCCTCGGCCGTGACCAACGTGCGCAGCGACGGGTCTTGCGGGTTGGTCGTCAGCTGCGACCAAGCGTTGAAGTACTCACCCAATCGAGTGGTCAAGTCCCGGCCGGTCAGTTCGTTTTGCACCGCTTCGAGTCGGGAGATCTGGTCGGCCGTGGCCCCGGCCGCCGCTTCGTCGGCGATCGAACTCCGCAGCCGCGCCTCGACCGCTTCGCTGACCTGCCGCGTGATCGCTTCGATCTGCACGCCTTGACCGACGTATTGATCGCCCGCTACCCGTCGGTCGCCGATCGCCGAGAGATCGACGCGCTGCACCTTGTAGCCCGGCGTCGCCAGGTTGGCGAGGTTGTTACCGGTGGTCTCAATCGCCGTCTGACTGGCGAGGAGCCCGGTGCGTCCGATCTGGAGGGAAGAGGAAAGGCCCATAATTCAGTGAACCGTGATGAGTCAACCGTGATGAGTGAATATCCAAATGTCTTGGTTATTCACGGATGACTGTGGACGGTTCACTCCTTTTTTACGCGGTGAAATTGACGGTGCTCATCCGAGCGGGTTTGGTATTGACTTGGCCGGTTTGGCCGTAGGCCGCCCCGCCGTGCGACACGACGCCGATCGTGCGGATCAGCCCGTTAACGTGTTTCAATAGCGACTCGCTCGCCCGGCGGACCACCGATGTCTGCTCGGCCACGTCCGTGATCGCCGCGACCAGCTTCGTCCGCGTCACCAGCAGCCGACCCCGAAACGGTTCGGGCACACGGTCCGCCAGCTCCTTCATCTTCAACGGCTGCTCCGCCGCCGGGTCGAGCGCCAGCGTCAGGTCGGCCACCAACTGCAGCCGCCGTTTTTCCAATTCACTGATCGTCTGCACCGCCGCGTTCTCCAGCCGTGTCAAATCGACCATGTCTTGGTCCTTGCCCTGACGCAGGGCCAAGCGTTTACGCTCGAGTAGCGACAACAGCTGCCGTTGCCGCTCCAACGCTTGAGCAAGCACCGCTTCGAGGTGGTCGAGTTGTAGTCGGAGGTTCTTATCCACGGAGATTCACCTGGGTTGGGGGGGTTGTCGCGGCGGGCTGGAATCGGCGGACCAATGCGTCGCTGATCCCGAAGTTGGCCGACTTGGTGATGTTGTCCGCGAAGATCACATCAAGCTGCTGGCCAAAAACCTCTTCGCCCTTGCCGCCGTGGAACATGTCGCTCTTGAACGGATCGTGGCGCACCTGTTCGAGCATCGGCAAGATGAACGCGGTTGCGACGAGTTGGTCGGCCGCTTCTCGCATCTCCTCGTTCTTGACTTGGCGAGCATTGCCCGTCGAGCCGTCACTCAGCAACGCCGCAAAGTCTTTGCCGCCCGTGCGCACCGGCCCCGTTCCCGCCGTCGCGGCCGAGGGCATCAACGATTCAAAACTAAGCGAGTTGATCGCACTCATTGGATCACCAACTCCGCGTGAAGTTGCCCCGCCTCGTGCATCTGTTTCACAATCGTGATCCGGTCTTCCGCCGGGACTTTCAGCTGATTAAACGCGGTAAGCAGGTCCTCTAAACGCGCCCCGCCCCGGTTGTTCGGATCAAGCGTCAGGAACTCTTCCGTCACGATGCGCGGGGGAAGTTCTTCGCCCGGCTCGGGCTTGGGCTCGGGCTTGAGCATCGTGATCGTCAGGCCGTCGTGGCTGATGATCGTGGGCGAAATCTCGACGTCGCCCGACATCACGATGGTCCCCGTCCGATCGTTGACGACCACGCGGGCCGAGCCGGTGACCTGCGAACCGTCGATGTAGGCTTCGAGGATGTTGGCGATAAACGACGCAGGGTTCGAGCGTTCGTAGTCCGGCACGCGGATGAACACGTTCTTCGCATCAACCGCCCGCGCCGCTTCGGGTCCATCGGGCGACACGAGGCCGTTGATCAAAGCCGCCAGATTATTGGTCGTCGTCCACGAGGCGTTCGCTTCGTTAACCACGAGTTGGATATAGCCCCGTTGGTCCATAAACCGGGCCCTGACCGAGCGCGTCATCTTCGCGCCGCTCTCAATTTTGCCCGTCCTTGGCGAATCGGGGTTTTCTAGAGTGACCGCCCCGCGGGCCAAAGCCATCACGTCTGAATCGACATGCTCACCCACCATCGGGATCAGAAACAGTCGGCCACCCGCCAACGACTTGGCCGGCCCCACGCACGACACATACACATCCAGCAGATCTCCTTCGCGTGCCCCGGCCGCCGGCACCGTCGCCTCGATCGCCACCAGCGCGACCGACTTGCTGTTTTCCATTTCCTGCAAGCTCGTTCGATCGTCCATCAGACGAGAAATCACTTCGACCAACGGACGGTGAGCCGGGGCGAAGTCGCCGCCGTCGCCCGTGCCGTCCAAGCCCACCACTAAACCCATGCCCACCAGCGTCGAAGTCTCCGAACCCTTGATCCGCACAATGCTGCCGATCTCGAGGGCGGAGATTTGGCTACTCAACACCAGCGCAATCAGGGCGGCGATGATCCAGGGCAGGGCTTGGCGGAGGTCGGGTTCGTGTTGCATGGCGGTCATCTAACAGAGTGAAAGAAAATCAAACGAATCACGAACCATCGTTACCAAGGGAACAAGAAGTCCATCACTTCCGTGAGAAGTCCCTTGTCCGCGGCCTTCTTGAGGTGGCCGTCGTGCTGTTTATCAATAAACAAGTCAGCAATCTGCGTAGACAACACGCTGTTGTCCACGCTGATGTCATCGACCCGGCAGATGCCGGTGGCGACCAGGCTGTAGTGCTCGTCGTCGCTGCGTACCGACTTGCGCGCTTCGATCACGACGTTGCCGTTAGGCTTGACGTCGATGATCGTGGCCTGGATGCGGGCGGTCATCGACTGCTTATTGGCGTAGTCGCCTTCACCCTCAAACGAACTGTCGGCCGAGACATCGAGTTTGACCGTGCCGTTGGGGAACGTGTTGGGGACCACCGTCAGGTCCAGGAGATCGCTGAGACTAAACCGCGGAAACTCGGCGATTTCACCGGTCCATTCGGATTCCTTTTCGGTTTCCAGCGACGACGAAAACGTCGTCTGCGTGTCTTCTCGGATCACGATCGTGACCAGATCGTGGACGGCAAAACGGCGGGGCTCGGGGGCCGACACCGCCATAAAACTCCTCGACGCGATGGCGGGCGAGAGAGTACGTTCATCGGTCTGCATACCCGGGGCGGGCGGGCCATTACTCGCGTTCAGTTCATGGGCAAACGGGTCCGCAAAGAACTCATCGCCCGTGCTGTACAAAGAAGAACTCAGTTCTTGGCCGGCCACTTTGGTCGAGAGTCCAAGCATCAAAAGTAGCGAAATGACAAAAAGTAAAAACAGCCTCATTGCGGACGATCCTCGATTTGAGCCATGGTTTCTTCGGTCCTCGCTGTGGTGATGGTCGCCTGACGTCTACCGGATACGGTGGCGTAAAACGTCTCGCGGGTTTCGGGGTTGCGAACCGCGACGATATCGCCCAGCACGCCGTCTTCCGACGCCCGACCGACGGTTCGCACCACCAGCGACCCGCTCACGCAAGCGACCGTGACCAGGTCGCCGCGCTGTACCAGCACGTCCGCCGCGACGTGATCCGCCAGCACCACACTGCCTTCCCGCAAGGCCGACGCCGAGGATTGCCCCAAGACCAGCTGCGTTGAATCCAAGGCTTCGCCGTGGTCAGCCGTGACCAAAGTTTCTTGTAAACCCACGTTTTGATGCGTAAAAACTTCCCCACGGCGGATCTGCTGTGTGGCTACCACGGCAACCACGCGACGGGCGACCTCAGCGGTCAACGTCACTTCTTCCACCATACCCGAGGCGTCGTAACGCCGCACCTTCAGTGGCACACGCCCCAAGCCGCTACGGCTCATGGGTTGGATCTCGTAACGCCCCACCGCCGCACTACGGTTCAACCACGCCGCTTCATCGGCGTTGCCCCGGAAGGTGATTTCGAGTTCCGCGAGTGTCGCCTGGTTGAGCGTTACGATTTCCTGGATCAGCAAAGTACTGACCGTTCGTTCCGCATTTGCCTGATCAATGGCTAGCTCGTTATTGGTCGTCACCGCCCGGTCGTTAGCCACCGTTGCGGTATCGCTTTCGTTCAAATTAGACAATCGAATCACAACACAACTACTTTTGCCACGCAGCGAAAGGTTTCCCCAGTTCGCTTGCGATTCACTAAGCACCCGACGTACCGTCGCCAGTTGAACCGACATTTCATTCTGCCCTTCCGCAAAACGGCCGACCACCAACTCACCGAGCGACTCGGCGTATTGGCCTTCCAGCTCGGCGATGTCCATCAGCCGGATCGCCGGACCCACGGTGCCGATTTGATCGTGCAACCGGATCGATTCGGCGGCTGAATGAGCGGCGGTGGCGAGGATCAAGATGGCTAAAATGCTTCTCATGGCGATAAAATCGGATCAAGGATCATGGTTACGCGGTTTGCGTGCTAGGGCTTACCGGCGGAGGTTGCCGACGACTTGCATGACTTCGTCCGCGGCCTGGATGGTTTGGCTGTTCATCTCGAACGCCCGCTGGGTTTTGATCAATGAAACCAGTTCTTTGACCGGGTCTACGTTGGAGTTTTCAAGATGGCCTTGCAAGATGGTGCCAAGGCTTCCTTCGCCGGGGTTGCCTTGGATGGGTGGGCCGGAGGCATCGGATTCGACGTAGATATTCCCGCCGATGGACTTCAGGCCTTCTTTATTGACAAACGTCGAAAGTTGGAGTTGTCCAACATCCGATGAACTGCCATCTGGGTTGGTAACGCTGACGGTTCCATCGGCCGAGATGCTGATGCTTAGGGCGTCACCCGGAATGGTGATGCCGGGCTGGATGCGGGGGCCTTGCGAATTGCCCAGGACCAGTTCGCCGTCGCGGTTGGCGAAGAGATTACCGGCTCGGGTGTAGCCGATCCCTCCGCCCTGTTCGCTGAGGATTTGGACTTCGAGGAAGCCGTCGCCTTCGATGTAGACATCGAGTTCACGGCCGGTGGTCACGGCCGACCCGAGCTCGAAATTGTACTGTGTGTTGCTGATTTGAGTGCCGAGGCCGACCTGAAGGCCGGCGGGGCTGTGGTCGCCGTTGGCGTTTTCGACGCCGGGCTGTTTCTTTTGCTGGTAGATCAAATCTTCGAAGTTGACGCGCTGAGTCTTAAACGCGGTGGTGTTGACGTTGGCCAGGTTGTTGGCGATGACGTCGAGTTCGGTGGAGAGCGCGTTGAGGCCGGTGGAAGCGGAATGGAGGGCGAGGACGGCCATATTTGAGTTCTCAGTGGTGTGTGATTAGTGATGAGTTTGAATTCAGGTGACTTTGTGAACTCACCACGGTTCAGGAGTCATTCATGACGATGCGTTTACGCTACTCGGCCGAGGGTGTTGACGGCTTTGTCCATCAGTTGGTCGTGGTACTGGATCAGACGGGCGTTGCTTTGGGCGGCTTTACTGCTGGCCATCACCGACATCATGGTGCTGATGGCGTTGGTCGCCGACGACTCGAGTGCTCCGACACGCATATTCACGACCGGCGTCGCGGTGCGGGGGTCGTTGCCTTTGAAGGCGAACAGGTTGGCCCCGGCTTTTTCGAGTTGGTCGGTGTTGATGACGGTGGCGACTTGCAGCTGCGCGACGTCGGCGCCGTTTTGCTGCAGGCGGCCATCGGGGGTGACGGTGAGTTTGACGCCCGGCTCGACGGCGATGGGTTGGTCGTTGGTCCCCAGCACCCGGTGGCCGGTGGCGGTGACGACAAAACCCTGACTGTCCACGGCCAAACGGCCATCACGGGTCAGGCGGATGTCGGTATTGCCGCTGCTGGGGTCGGTGTGCTGCACGGCGAAGAAGCTGGTCGCGTCGGTCAACGCCACGTCCAAGTCGCGGCCTGTCTGTTCGATGGGTCCGGCGGCAAAGCTGGTGCGTTGCGGGCCGGCCAAGACGCCGCCGCCGAGGCGGTCGAGCAGGTCGTTGGCGGTGCCGAAGGGGGTGTGGTCTTCGGTGGCTTCGGGTTGGCGTGGGGTGAGCACGGGCAGGTCGGGTTTGTAGCCGACGGTGTTCACGTTCGCCAGGTTGTTAGCAAAGACATCCTGACGATACGAGTTCGTCAGGACGCCCGATGCGGAGAGGTACAGGCCGTAGTTCATCGCTCATCCTCCGTGATGGCGATCCCGCTTGCTTTTCCGTTTCCGGAATTGAATCCGTTTCCGTTTCCTGGGGAGGGGGCGGGGGCGGCCTGCGGGGTTCGTCCGTGAACCCGGGGGGTGTCTTTCTCCGTCTCCGTCCTTACCTTCGCTAAAGATTCAGCGACGCCGCCACGGTGAACCGCGGCGGCGAGGGTGGCCAAGCGTTGGACGCCACGCCCCAAGTCGTCGTGGCCTTGACCCGCGGCGGCAAAGCGGGCGAGTTCGAGCCAGTTGATCTGGGTGTCGGCGGTCATCGGTTGGAGTGCGGTGGGATTCAAATCAAGCTCGCAAAAGACGGAAGGGTGACACCCTCCCAAAACGCAACCCCGATGCCACCCGTGCCAAACGCTACGAACCGTGGTCAGCAACCCGACGATTTACAACAAAAACCCTTAGCTGCAAGGCGTTTTTACGCCGGCAAGTTTTATTTCCAAAATGTTTGCCGCCCGCGATCCCCGACGATGAACCTTCGTCACCGCTGCGCAACACCTGCGGCACGGCGCAGGCCGTGCGCGGTGGATCAATCGTGCGCAGCGTGGGGGTGAATCGTGATCAGACCAAGAGCGAGCGATGGTCGCGGTAGAGTTGATCCAGCCGGGCGGTCAACGGCACGGCCGTGCTGGCGTCGTCGAGCGACCGACCCAGGGCGATGAGCAGACGCACCAGGCCGTGGTAATCGTCGAGGTGGATCACCTCGGGTTCGATCTGGCCGCGCTCCTCGTTCATGTTGTGGTAGTTGCCCAACGGCAGGCAGACGCAGGTCGCGGTGTGGCCCAAGGCTTGGTAGGCCGAGGCTTCACAGGTGCCGCCGGTCATGAGTTTGCGTTGCCACTTGAAGCTGTCGTCCGCGGCGGCGATGGACTGCGCGACTTGGCCGACGGCGAAGGTGAGTTCGGGGTCGAACGTGCTGGTGCGGTCGCCGACGCGGACGATCGGGCCGCCGCCCAAGGGCGAGTCGGCAAAGCTCTTGCTGTTTTCCAGTGCGATCAGCCGGGCGTGTTTGGGGATGATGCCGGATTTGCACGCGGCGATCGCGCCGACGAAGCCGATCTCTTCCGCACGGGTGTAAAGCAACCGCACATCGCCCCCGGAATTCTTTGCCCCCTTTTCGGTGGCTTTCAGCAGTTCGCCGAACGCCGCGAACATCGCCGCCGCACCCGCGAGGTCGTCACAGGCCGGGGCGTGGAGGTGGTTGGCTTTGATTTGGGCGGGGCCGACGTCCCAGGTCATGACGTCGCCGGGCTGGGCGTGGGTGGCGGAGCGAAATTCGACGTCCACCGTCTTGAACCCGCCCCGCTCGGCCGGGCGTAGTGCTCGAATGGTTCCGGGGGCGCTGGGTTTGAGCGATGAATCGCCGCGGTAGAGCCGGACTTTCGTGCCGACGAAGTACGCATCCTGCACGCCGCCGCGGAACTCAGCGGCGACGGTTTTACCTTGGGCTGAGGTCACGACAAACGCGGGGTGGTCGAGGTGAGCGGTGAAGAGGATCGGGCGTTTGGACGTCACGCTTCGGCGCTTCAGCAGCAGGTTGCCGTAGCGGTCGCGGCGGAGTTCGACCTTGGGGCGGCGCTTGGCCCAGCGTTCGACCCAGGCGATGACGCGGTCTTCGCGGGCGGTAGCGGTGGGTAGGTTCGTGAGTTGGACGAGGTCGCGTTCGTGGCGGGCGCGGGTCGTGGCGTTCATGGCAAAGATGGTAACGCACCGCCACGCCACGGTACTTTCCTTCACCATGCGGTCCATCCGTCGCGGATGTATCCCGCCTAAAATCCCTAACGATGCAAACGCTTCTGAATATCCTCGTGTCTTTCTGGGCGACGCTGGCGGAGATGGCCCCGTGGCTGATCTTTGGGTTTGTCGCGGCGGGGGTGCTGTCGGTGTTTTTCTCGACGCGGTTTATCGAACGGCACCTGGGCGGGCGCGGACTGGGGCCGGTGTTCAAGGCATCGGTTTTGGGGATACCGCTGCCGATCTGTTCGTGCGGGGTGATCCCGGTGAGCGCTTCGCTGTATCGGCACGGGGCGAGCAAGGGGGCAACCTCGTCGTTTTTGTTGTCCACGCCGCAGACGGGGGTGGATTCGATCTTGGCGACGTATGCGTTGATGGGGCCGGTGTTCGCGGTGGTGCGGCCGGTGGTCGCGTTGGTCAACGGCGTGTTGGGCGGCCTGCTGATCGACGCGGTCGACCGCGAGCCTACGTCCCCGCCCCAGGAATTGTCGAAGACTCAAGCCAAACAAGCGGAATCCGCGTCCGGCCAAAGCTGCTGCGGTAGCCAAGCGACGGCGTCGCCACTGCCCGCTTCGTCGTGCTGCGGGAGCTCGCCCGCCCCCACCGATCTACCCCAAGCCAAGTGGCGGCGGGTGCTGCGCTACGGCTTGATTACGCTGCCCGCGGACATCGCCGGGTCGCTCTTGCTGGGCCTGCTGGTCGCGGCGCTGATCACCGCGCTCGTCCCGGCCGACGCGCTGGCCCCGTACCTCGGCGGCGGGCTGATGGCGATGGGCGCGGCGGTGTTGGTCGGTGCGCCGCTGTACGTCTGCGCCACCGGTTCGATCCCGATCGCCATGGGCCTGCTCGCCGCAGGGGCGTCGCCGGGCGCGGTGTTGGCCTTTCTCATTGCCGGGCCGGCAACCAACGCGGCGACCATCGCGGTGACGTGGAACGTGCTGGGCCGACGCACCGGACTGCTATATCTGCTGAGCGTCGTTGTCACTGCGGTCGGCGCGGGGTTGCTGCTGGACGCTTGGTTTACCCCCGAATCGCTGCACCTGCCCACGATCATCGACGACGCCCACGAGCACGGCATGACATGGACGAATCACCTCTGGGCGGCGCTGATGATCGGCCTGCTGGCCCCCGCACTCTGGAACCGTTGCCAGCCACGCCCCGCTACGCCTCCACCCCCGATGGACGAGCCTGATCCCGCGTTGCCTTCCGATACCACGCTCCTTAACGTCACCGGCATGACTTGCTCACGCTGCGTCGAAGCGGTCGAACGTAGTCTCAAGCAAGTCGCCGGCGTCCGCGAAGCCCGCGTCGATCTCAAAACCGGCCAAGCCTCCGTGCGCGGCGAGGATATGGACCAAACCCAACTTGCCGCGGCGGTCACCGGGTTAGGCTTTGGCGTCAAGCGCTAAGCCGCCCGCGGCTGCGATAGAATCACCGGCATGAGCGACCCTACCCCCCCGCCAGCGTTGACCTTCCGCGACTTCCAAAAACACATCCACGACAAGTACCACGCCACCGACAGTCAGCGCGGCACGGCCGGGACGTTTATGTGGCTGGTCGAAGAGGTCGGCGAACTCGCCACCGCGCTGCACAAATCCGTCGGCGAAGGCGGCGACACCTCCGGCGACGACGACCCCGCCGGCGAGTTTGCGGATGTCCTCGCCTGGCTCTGCACGCTGGCGAACATCAACCACGTGGACCTCGAGCAGGCCATCCGCGACAAATATTTCAAAGATGGCGGGCCGACGGGCACGAAGTGAATAGCTCGGGCAACCACGCCGATCGCATGAAGATTACGGCCGGGCCGGCAGCGGATTCAACGCCGAAGCCGAGGCACGGATGACCCCGCGAGCGCGTTCCCCGATGCCCGCGGCGTCGAGGCCGGCGGCGGCGAGTTGGTTCTTGCGGCTGTCGGGGCCGACCCAGGTCGCGGGCATGCCGTGGCGGTGGACGAGACGGGTGTCGAGGCCCGCGGCATTGGCCGCGTCGAGCACCGCGCTGCCGAAGCCGCCATCGACGAGGTGGTCTTCAACGGTCAAGATCGGCGTGCCCGCGGTGAGCAACGCCGTGATCAATTCGATGTCCACGGGCTTGGCGAAGCGGGCGTCGTAGATGGCCACGTCGTGGTCGTGTTCGCGCAGCACCGCGAGCGCCGCGCGGGCCGCGATGACGGTGGTGCCGTAGGCGAGGATGGCCAAGTCGGGCCGATCGATTTTCGCGGGGCTGATGCACACCGCCTTGCCCAACTCATACGGCGTAAAGGTTTCTTCCAACGCCGTCGAGGCGACGTTGTCGCGCGGGTAGCGTAGGAAACTCGCTCCCGCGTCGTGGTCACGCATGAACGCCAGCGCCCCGCGCAGCGTCGCCTCGTCCGCCGCGGCGAGGAGCGTCACGCCGGGGAAGTGTCGGAATATCGCGATGTCCATGAAGCCGTGGTGCACCGCGCCGTCGCCGCCG
>CAYPCC010000057.1:0-14545 GCA_964409095.1 uncultured Phycisphaera sp.
CAAAGACGCCCTCGACAACCACCCACCCCAACCACGCGACGATGCGCTCGACGCCGACCTGACCTCGCTCGTCATCCCCGACCAGGTCGCCAAACGCGCCGCCGAGGCCGCCTTCGGCGACTCGCCCGACTTCGGCGAACTCTTCAAACAAGCCGCTCTGCTCCCCCAAGACGCCCACGACCAAGCCAAGGTCAAAGCCTTCGGCCGGGCCGTCCAACGCTCACTCAATAAACTCAACCCCGAACAGCTGGAGGTCTACGACCTTTACCGCACCACTCACCCCGACACCGCCGCGGCGCTCGACGCCTGGCTCACCGCGTCGGCCCGCAGCATCTCCGACAGCACCGGCGGAACCTCATCGGTCAGCCCCGCGCTGGTCGCCAGCAAGTTTCAGCAAGCCGAGGCCGCCGAGGCCGAGGGTGACGACCTCGCCGCCTACGAACATTACCGCTGGATCGTCAACCGCGCCCCCAACAGCGACGAAGCGATGCTCGCCCAAGACGTCGTGCTCGTCCTCGAAGCCGACGAAAACTTCATGGCCAAGGTCGCCGCCCAACAACTCGAAAACAAGGCCCAAAATCTCATGGCCATGGCCCGCAACTACCTCGCCGCCGGCCTCGACGACAAAGCCGATGCACTCTACCAAAAAATCATCGCCGACTACCCCGCCACCGACGCGGCCAAAGACGCCGCCGCGGCCTTAGGCCAGTAACGCCGACAGGACGTGTAAAATTAATTTTCGTCTCACTGACCCCGGGCCACCACGGCAAGCCCCATACTCAACGTTCAACAAGCGTAGGCTGCAGACTGATCTTGGTGATGACCTGGGTACGGGCGTGGCCGTGCTCGGCCGAGAAGCGGGCCTGAATCGCGGCTTGGTAGCCCATTTCTTCGAAGGGCATGGCAACCGCGGGCAGCGGCGGGTCCACCTGGTCGGCCAGCGTGTTGTCGATGCTGACAAACTCGATCTCTTGGGGTACCTCGACACCCGCCTCGATGCAATGGGTCATCGCGCCGACGGTTTTCATGTCGCTGGCCCCCACGACACCGTCGATGGGGGTGCCTGATTTCAGAAGGCTGCCCATCATCGCGCGGCCGGCCTCGCTGTCGATGGTGTGCGAGCCTTCGCGGATGAGGGCGGGGTCCACCGCGTAACCCGCCTCGGTAAGCGCCCGTTCGTAGCCCTCGCGCCGGGCCTTGAAGCCCCAGTAAGTGTCGAGTGGGCCGTTGATCAGCGCGATCCGTTGCCGACCCTCTCGGATGAGGAAACGGGTGGCGAGGTAGCCGGCGTGTTCTTGGTCGATGCTGACGTAGTTGCCGTCGTCGCAGGGCTCGTTGACCGACCACACAACCCAGCTACGCTCGATGAGCAACGCTTTGAGGGCGGGGTTAAACGAAGGTTCGATCATCAGGGCCGCGCCGCGGGGGGCGCTTTCGACAAAACCACGGGTCGGTTCGTCGATCGTGTCGCTGTCGGCTTCCCAGACGTGGGACGCGGAGGTGGCGGGGCCGAGCGCTTCTTGAACCCCCCGCAAGATGCGCAGCTGCACCTCGCGGCTGGCCCCGGTGAGCTGAGCGACGTTGCGGGAGAGGAACACGGTAAACGCGGGGCTGGGCGATGTCGCGCCGGGCTCCGCCGGCCGGGTGCGCTCGGCAACAAACGTGCCCTTGCCTTGCTGGCGGTACAAATAACCCTCCGCCACCAGCTCCTGCAGCGACCGCACGAGCGTCGGCCGGCTGACATCAAACTGCGCAAGCAACTGCGCTTCAGACGGAAACGCAGCCCCCGGGGGAAACTTGCCCGACTCGATATCGCGCACCAACGCACGCTTCACACGCTCGTATTTGGGGACCGCAGAACCGTTCATCATGTTATTTTACCAAAACTGGTTGTATTGACATCTAATCTTCAACATTCATTTAAAATACGCATTAAAAATAGGTTTTTTATTATTTGTATTGACAAGATGTGCGGTGCGGCTTATTGTCACACCAATTGACTCGAAACATCCCGCTCACCAGAAGGCGTTGGCCCCTGTGAATCGATATCAGGCCTTCGGCGCGTGCATCGCCCCGATCTTCGGGGCTTCCGGGGGATCATGACGGCGGCGGGTTGTCCCAACCCCGATGGTCTTCTGACGTCTCCCCAAGGATCACTCCGTATGAACACTCTCGGCTTTTCTGCACTTGCTCGCTCGCTTGGGAACGACCGCCGTCGTCTGACACTCAGCTTAGCCGTGGCGGGCGTGGTTTGCGCCTCATCGACGGCCTCGGCGGGCGAGGACCCGCGGGGCGATTGCGAAGACGCGGCCCGCGACATCGTTTCGGTCGCCGCCGCGCAGGACCAAGGCGGCGTGGTGATCACCGTCACGACCGACAAGCCGTTCGACTTCGCCACGACTCTGGTGTTTTTCGACACCGACGGCAACGCCGAGACCGGATACCGCCCCGCTGGCGTCACCGACCGGGGCTTTGATTTGCTGGCGTCCGGCGGCAGCTTGTCCCGGCACCACGGCGGCGATGCGTCGGCCTGGCGTTGGGAAAGCGTGGGGGCGACCGAGTCGGCCGTGGCCGGCAACGTCTTGACGCTGCGTTTCAACGCCTCGCTTTTGGGCGGCGGGGCGCCGGGTTACGCGGTGTGGAACATGAGCGCGGATTGGCAAACGCCGATGGATGTCGCCCCGGACCAAGGGGTGTACCCTTGGGACTTGGCCCCACCGGCGGTCGAGCCGGGCGTCGAAGAGCCTCAAATCATCGTCGCGCCGCGCAAGGCCAATGCCGACCTGCCGCCGCGGGAAAGGGTGGCCCAATCCACTTCGTTTTACTGCTACTACGGCAGCGGTAAAGTGGCCGAGCTCTCGCACTACGACGTCGCGGTGCTGCACTCGCCGCAGATGACCACCCAAGTCATCGCCACGCTCAAAGACTTGGGCGTAGTGACCATCGGCTACATCAGCGTCGGTGAAGACGACCAACTACGCCTCGGCGACGGCACGGGCCCCGGCGGCCGGGCCAGCTGGTATTTCGACCGCAACGACGACCAGCTGCCCGACCCAAACGCGGTCTGGAACTCGTGGTACGCCAACGCCAACGACCCCGGCTGGCGGGCCGACCGCGTCAAAGAAGCCCAGCGCCTGGTCCACGAAGAAGGCTACGACGGCCTCTTCCTCGACACGCTCGATACCGCGCAGATCTACCCCGAAAGCGCCGACGGCATGGTCCAACTCGTCGCCGACCTCCGCGAAGCGCTAACCGCCTCGCCGATCGTGCTCAACCAAGGCTTCAAGCTGTTTCACCGCCTAGCCCCGATGGTCGATGGGCTGATGCTTGAGTCGTTCACCGCAACCTACAACTTCGACGCCAAAGCGTATGTGATGCACCCGCCGGCGTCGCTCGACGCGAATACCCGCATCGTCAACGGCACCCTCCAGCCAGCGCTCGAAACCTACCCGATGCCCATCTTCGTGCTGGACTACGCCCGGCCCGATGACTACGAAACGATCCAGATCGCCGCCGACCGCGCGGCCAGCTTCGGCTACCAATTCGCCGCAGCCCCGATCATGCTCGACGCGGTCTACGTCAACGACATCGTCGGCGAACTCGATCCGGGCTGGCTCGATATGCAAGCCTCGCTCGAATCCATGAGCATCCACCTCACCCAGCCCATCAACGGCTTGCCCGTCGGCACCGTCATCACCCCAAGCTCCTGCTTCGCCGGCTACACCGCCGCCCCGCTCATCGATGGCATCACCGACCGCTCGGCGCTCAGCTGGTCCGACGCCTCGTGGGCGTCTTCAGACCACGGCGGCGATTACACCTGGGTCCAAGTCACGCTGCCCGCCCCCGCCTACGGCGGCGAATTCGTCATCACCTGGGCCACCGACGCGGGTATCACCCACGTCTCCCAAAACTACCACGTCCAAACCCGTTCGGGCCACGGCGAATGGCAAGACACCAGCCCCGCCACCCACACCACCGATACCACCAGCACCCACCGCCTCCCCGACACCCCCTACACCGACATCCGCGTCCGCCAGCCCGACGGCGGCGGCGGCACCACCCGGCCGGGCCTGATGTGGCTCGCGCAGTTGCAGATCATCGATCGATGAATCCCCGCACATCCCTTTGCCGGGACTCACACGCATGAAGCATCCCACACGATTTCTCTTGGCCACAACTCTGGTAGCGATGACGACGACCGCCCGCCCCGAACCGGTTGCGACCGATGCGATGTCCCCGGCGACGTCCGAAGGCCCGGTCCCCGTTCAAAACTGGGGCTACCAATTGCAAGGCGGCCCATCGTCCGACGGGTTGTTGCCCGGCCCACTCGCGGCCGCGCCCCACGATCTGATCGTCATCGATCACGCCCGCTTCGGCGACGCCGCGACACGGTTTACACCCGCCGAGGTTGCCGACATGAAAACCCGGGCCGACGGCAACGGCCAACGCCGCGTCGTCGCCGCCTACCTGTCCATCGGCGAAGCCAGCGAATTCCGCTCGTTTTGGGATAAAAGCTGGACCGCCGACGGCTCGGCCGACAGCCCGCTGAGCCGCGGTGCGCCGTCTTACCTCGGCCCGGTCAACCCCGATTGGCCCGAGTCGCGCAAAGTGCGCTACTGGGACGCGGATTGGCACGGCATCCTCTTCAACCAAGCCCAGACCGGTTGGCTGGATGCGATCGTTGCCCAAGGATTCGACGCGGCTTACCTCGACATCGTCGATGCGTATTATTTCTGGGGCGAGATGATGCCCCCGGAAGACCGGCAGGCCGGTGATCCGAGCGACGGGCAAGACGCCGCCCGCCGGATGATCGACCTGATCGTCGCACTCACCGCCCACGCCCGCCAGACCAACCCCCGCTTTTTCGTGATCCCACAAAACGGGGCGTTCATTCTGAACGATGCCGACTACGCCGGGCCGCACCCCGAGGACCCCACCCGCCGGGCCGCCTATCTCGACGCCATCGGCGCGATCGGCGTCGAAGACGTGTACTGCGGCGGCGACCGCGATGAAGACAACCCCTTCGATCCCGACCGCGACACCATCGCGGTCCTGAACGAAGATTTCTTGGCCCACGGCAAGCCCGTGTTCGCCGTGGACTACCTCACCGACCCGGCCCTCGTCGGCCGGTTCGTGGCCGCGGCGTTCGGTGACGGGTTTATCCCGTATGTCGCACCGAGTCGGGGGCTCGACGTGCTGGCTCCGCCCGTCCTCATGCAGAGCCCAACACTCCCTTAACACCATTAACCGCACCACGCCGCGGAGCATTGATTCAATGATTAAATCCATCAGCTACTGGTCTTTTGAACACGGCCTCGCCAACACCCACGCCATCGAAGCCGCGCTGCAAGAAGCCAAAACCGCGGGCTTCGACGGCCTGGAACTCTGCATCGGCCCCGAGGGCGCGCTCTCAGTCGAGACCACCCAAGCCCAGTGCCAAGCGATCCGGAAACTGATCGACGATGCGGGCCTCGTCGTGCAGACCGTCGCCAGCGGGATGAGCTGGGGCTTTAACCCCGTGAGCAACGACCCGGCGGTGCGCGAGCAAGCGGTCAGCCTCCACGAAAAAGCGTTGGAGCGCGTGGCGTGGCTGGGCTGCGAGGCGATGTTGTTTGTGCCCGGCGTGGTGAACAGCCCGATCGCGCCCGATGAGCATGTCCGCAACGACCTCGCCGTCGAGCGTTGCCGGGAAAACGTGGGCCGGCTGCTGAAAACCACCGAACGTATGGGCGTGGACCTTTGCCTTGAAAACGTGTGGAACGGGCTGTTTTATTCGCCGTTGGAATACGCCGCGTTCCTCGACAGCTTCAACCACCCCCGCCTGGGCGCTTACCTCGACGTGGGCAACCTCATCGGCATCGACCAATACCCGCCGCACTGGATCCAGCTGCTGGCCCACCGCATCAAGCGCGTCCACATCAAAGACTTCAAACACCACTTCGACTGGTCGGGTTCTTACGATTTTTGCGGACTGCTCGAAGGCGATGTCCCTTTTGACCAAACCATGGCCGAGCTCACCGCCATCGGCTACGACGGCACGCTCGTCGCCGAGATGTTGCCCTGGAAAGCCGGCCAAATCCAAACAACCTCGCAAGCCATGGACAAACTCCTGGGCCGTTGACCCCGCCCCCCAACCTCGCTTTAACCACACCCCGCTTGCGCTTTTCGTTTAACGCACGTTTTACCCCACGGATATTGACCATGACCAAGATCGGTGTCATCGGACTGGGCATGATGGGCGGCACCCATCTCGACGCCTACGCCAAACTCGACCAAGCCCACGTGATCGCCGTCGCCGACACGGACGAAGCCCGCCGCACCGGCCGCACCACCGCAGCCGGCAACATCGAAGGTCAAGCCCAAGGCGGCTTCGATTTCTCGGCCGTCAAACAGTACGCCGACGCGGCCGAGCTGATCGCCGACCCCGAGGTCGAGCTGGTCGATATCTGCTTGCCGACGCCGCTGCACGTGCGCTTTGCGATCCAGGCTCTGGAAGCGGGTAAGCATGTGCTGATCGAAAAGCCGATCGCGCGTCACGCCGAGGACGCCGCCCGCTTGGTCGCCGCCGCCGAGGTCGCGCCGGGGTTGGCGATGTGCGCGATGTGTATGCGCTTTTGGCCGGGCTGGGATTGGCTCAAGCGTGTGGTTGACGAACAGACCTACGGCAAGCCGCTCGCGGCGCAATTCCGCCGCGTGACTTCCCACCCCGGCGGGCCGTTCTACTCCGACGGCCAGCAGTGCGGCGGCGCGATCCTCGACCTGCATATCCACGACTCGGACTTCGTGCAGCACGCCTTCGGCATGCCCGAGGCCGTGTTCAGCCAAGGCTACGCCCGGCACACCGGCGCAACCGACCACGTCGTCACCCAATACCTCTACGGCAAAGACGGCCCGATGGTCGGGGCCGAGGGCAGCTGGGCGATGCAGGAAGGCTTCGGCTTCGAGATGCAATACACCGTGAACTTCGAGAAGGCCACCGCCGTGTTCGACCTGGGCGCGGAACACACCCTGCAGGTGATCGCCAGCGACGGCCAAAAAACCCCGGTCAAGCTGCCCGCGGGCATGGGCTACGACTACGAACTGGCCTACTTCTTGAACTGCATCGCCAAGGGCGTCCCCCCGCAAGTGGTCACCCTCGAAGACGCCGCCCGCTCGCTGCGGTTGGTCGAAGCCGAGGTCCAGAGCATCGCAACCGGCCTGCCCGTCAAGGTGTAGCCCCACAACCCAACAACCTCCTCACGCCCCGCCCCGCCGGACCCCCGCCACCCCGAGCCCGACATGACCAAGACCCACGCGAAAACTTCCCGACAATTCACGACTTGGCTCAGCTTCACCTTGGTGTTGGCCCTGGGGTTGGCCTGCGGCGGCGCGGCGGTGATCGACGCCAACTCGCCCGACGTCGTGTCGGCGCAGTACGAAATCCAAACCACCCCCATCGCCAACCCCGAACGCGGACTCTACCTCCAGTTCACCGCACGCCAGCAAGACGACGCGCTCAACCCCGGCGAACTCGCCGCGCTGCGCGACCGACACATCACCCTCATCCTCCGGCTGTACTACCTCAACGACTTCCGCGACCGCCCGATCAACCAGGCCTGGCTGGACTTGGTCCAGCAAGACCTCGATGTCGTCCGCGAGGCGGGCGTCAAGTGCATCCTGCGTTTTGCGTACAACGAAAACATCGGCGACCCCGATGCGCCCATCGACGTGGTGCTCGCGCACATGCAGCAGCTGCGCCCGATCCTCCGCGACCACGCCGACGTCATCGCCGTGGCCCAAGCGGGCTACGTCGGCTCGTGGGGCGAGTGGCACGCCTCGACCAACGACCTGCGCCAACCCGAAAACGCCCAGCGCATCATCGACCTCTGGCTCAAGACCCTCCCGCACTCACGCTACGTTCAGGTCCGCACGCCCGCCATTAAACGCATGATCGTCGAGACCCCAGCGCCGATCACCCGCGATCTGGCTTGGACCGCAGACGTCCGGGCCCGCGTGGCCCACCACAACGACTGCTTTTTGGCGAGCAAAGACGACTACGGCACCTACCAAGACATCGAGGAAGAGAAACGTTACCTCGAACAAGAAACACGGTTTTTGCCGATGGGCGGCGAGACCTGTGCCGTGAGCGAATACACGTCGCTGGACAACGCCCGCAAAGAATTCGAGCGCTTCCATTGGAGCTACCTGAACCTGACCTACCACCCGCAAGTCATCGACGATTGGCGCGAAGCGGGGCTGCTGGACGAGATCGAAAACCGCTTGGGCTATCGACTGATTCTGCAGCAAGCCCGCGTGAGCGCGAACGCCAAGGCCGGGGGAATGTTGGACGTGGCGCTGAGTCTTGAAAACGTGGGCTGGGCCTCGCCGTACAACCCGCGGGACGTGGAGCTGCTGCTGCGCTCGGCCGAGGACGGCACGCTCTACCGCGTCGCGCTCGATGAGGACCCGCGCCAATGGATGCCCGGCTAAGCATTCTCCCTCCAACACACTTTCGCTTTGCCCGCCGAGATGCCCGCGGGGGCCTACGGCCTGTTGCTGTGGCTACCCGCCCCCGAGGCGGCGCTGCGGGATCGACCCGAGTACGCCATCCGTTTGGCGACCGAGGGCTTGTGGGACGCCGACCACGGCTGGCACGATCTGGGCCTCGCGGTAGAGGTACAGGCGTCGGATGAACCCTCTGACCCAAACACGGCCGACGGCCGATTCGAGTTGATCGCGGTTTCGCCCTAAATGTTTATGGCTTGTGTCCTCGGTGATCTCATCACGAGGCGACTTTTCAATTTGGTTTTTCATCGCTTCGCACGGGACCCCATATGCTATTAATTGACTGGATTGTTGTCGGGGCGTATGTGGTCCTCGCGGCCGTGATCGGCGTGATCTTCTCGAAGAAGGCGTCGCAGTCGACGACCGATTTCTTCGTCGCCGGCCGATCGTTGCCGTGGTGGATCGCGGGCACGTCGCTGGTCGCCACCACGTTCTCCACCGACACGCCGCTGTTCGTCGCCGGCCTGTCCCGCAACGAAGGCATCCACGGCAACTGGTTCTGGTGGTCGGCGGCCATCGGCCAAATCGCCACGATCTTCTTCTTCGCCAAGTATTGGCGACGCACCGAGGCCCTGACCGAACTCGAATTCATCGCACAACGCTACGACGCGGGCCCCCAGCGCACCGGCCTGCGGGTGTTCAAAGTGTTCTTTGACGGCGTCGTGTTCAACTGCGTGGTGATGGCGTCGGTAACGCTCGCCGCGGCAAAGGTCATCGAGGTCGTGATGGGCCTCACCGATGCGGCCCCGCTGGCGATGAGCCTGTGGGGCGACGCGGCGCCCGAGCTGTCGATCAAGCCGACCGACCTGGTGCTGATTGTGCTGGCGCTGGTGGCGCTGGGCTACTCGATGGCGGCGGGGCTTTACGGCGTGGCCTACACCGACCTGATCCAATTCGGGCTGGCGATGTTCGGCACGATCTGGCTGGCGGTGGTGTCGTACAACTCGATCGACGGCACGATCGCCGAGAACCTCGCCGGCGTGCCGGGGAACAAAGAGCAGCTGCTCAACATCTTCCCCGACATGACGCGGATGGACATCCTGACGTTCACGATGCTGGTTTACGTCTCGATGAACTGGTGGGCGATTGCGCCGGGCACGGGCTATTTCGTGCAGCGTTTGCTGGCGACCAAGACTGAGAAAGACTCGGTGTTGGCGTTTTTGTGGTTTAACTTCTGTCACTACGTGCTTCGGCCGTGGCCTTGGATCATCGTGGGGTTGATCTCGATGATCTACTTCCCCGACCTGCAAGGCGCGGACGCCGAGAAAGCGTTCCCCCTCATGATCGACAAGTTCATGGGGCCGGGCATCAAGGGCATCATGGTCGCGGCGATGCTCGCGGCATACATGAGCACGATCGACACCCACCTCAACTGGGGCGCTTCGTATCTGATCAACGACCTCTACGAACCCTATCTCAAACCCAAAGCCAAGCCGAGACACTACGTCAACGCCTCGCGGGCGGCGATGGTCCTGCTCATGATCGCCGCGGTCATCGTGACCACAAAATTGACGGGCATCCTGGCGGCGTACAAATACCTGGGCGTGATTGTCGGGGGCACCGGTAGCGTGCTAATCCTGCGTTGGTACTGGTGGCGGGTCAACGCGTGGTCGGAGATCAGTGCGATCCTGGCGGCGGTGGTCATCGGCAACGCCTGCGAGTTTTTGCTGTCCGATCCGATCGACGCGGCGGGGGTCAAGACCGCCGACTGGTTCGGCATCCGCCTGATGATCACCACCCTCAGCACACTTGTGATCTGGGTCGCGGTGACGTTTGCGACTTCCAAAGCCCCGACCCCTCACGTCCAAGGGTTTTACACCCGCATCCGCATCCCCGGCCCCGGCTGGCGCCGCGTCTCGGAAGGCACCGGCGTCAAAGCGATGCCCGGCGAATTCAAACGCAGCCTCATGGGCTGGTTCGCCGCGATGGGCTTGATCATCGGCCTCTTGGTGGGCATCGGCTACGCGCTGCTTCAAGAATGGACCGCTTGCGGCATCAGCCTCGCCGTGGTCGTGGTGTCAGGCGTCGGTCTGGCTTTACTCATGCGTAGCAACGTGCTGTCGGGCCGTCCGCTCAGCGGTGGTTCGGCCACACCTCCCCCCGTAGCGTGATGAATCAACCAACGACCAACCCGATCCCCGCTTCCGCCCCGCGGCCCGGCCAAGCCGAGTCCACTCGGCTGTATTCATTGGACATGTATCGCGGTCTGATCATGTTTTTGTTGGTCGGCGAGGGCGCTGCGTTTTATCACGCGCTGGGCGAGCTCGACGAGCCGTGGATCAAGCCGATCGCCCACCAGTTCGAGCACGTCGCTTGGCGGGGGCTGGTGATGTGGGACGTGATTCAGCCGGCGTTCATGTTCATCGTCGGCGTGTCGATGGCGTTATCGCTGCGTAAACGTCGGGAGCGCGGGCAGACTTGGCCGACACTGTTTCGACACACCGCGGTCCGCTGCGCGATCTTATTTGCCCTCGGCACCGGGCTGCACTGCCTTTACGCCGACCGGCTGGTGTTCGAGCTATGGAACGTGCTTACCCAGCTGTCGCTGACGATCCTCGTGACGTTTTTGATCATTGATTTTCCGGGGAAGCTACAAGTGGTGATCTCGATCCTGTTGATCCTGATGACTGATTTGGCGTATCGCTTTATTCATATCTCCCCCTTTGATGCGACATTTGAGCCGGGGCGGAATTTCGGCGCGTGGGTGGACCTGCAGCTCATGGGCAAGATCAACGAAGGCCACTGGGTGGCGATCAACGCGGTGCCCACCGCGGCGCACACGATCTGGGGCGCGCTCGCGGGGCATTGGCTGTTGTCCGCCACGCCGCCTATGAAAAAGTGCGCCGTGCTAGCCGGGGCAGGCGCGATCTTGGTTGTCGCCGGCTACGCGATGGATTTCACCGGCCTGGCGCCGATGGTCAAACGCATCTGTACCAGCTCGTTTGTGCTGGCCTCCGGGGGGTGGTGCGTGTTGGCGTTAGCGTTGTTTTATTTCATCTACGACGTTCTGCGCTGGCGGCGCGGGTCGTGGTTCGTCGTCGTGGTCGGGATGAATCCGATCGCAATTTACCTGATCACCGAAGCGCTGGCCTGGGGTTGGCTCAACCCCAAAGTCGGCATCTTCACCGGCGACGCGCTGGGGGGCCTGGGCCCGGCCGCATCCCTCGCGGCGCTGGTCACAGCCGCGGCGACGTGGGCGCTGCTCTGGGGCTTATGCGTCTGGCTGTACCGCCGCAACATCTTTATCCGGATCTAATTTTTACCCCCGCAAACCAGGAAGACCCCGATGAACCCAGACCCTACCCGCCGAGAATTCATGACCCAAGCCGCGCTCGCCTCCGCCGCGGGCATGGCGATCATGTCGGGATTGCCAGCACGCCCCGCAAAAGCCGCCGTGGCACCCGCGATCTCCGACGGGTTGCGGCGCGCCGCGCCCGTACCGCACGTCCGCGTCGGCCTCATCGGCGTCGGGGACCGCGGCGGCACGCACGCCCGGCTGATCCTGGGCATGGACGACATCGAAATCCGAGCCGTGGCCGACCCCCACCTCCCCGCCGCCCAGCGCATCCTCGAATCCGCCCAAGCCGCGGGCAAGCCCGAACCCACGCTCTACACCGACGGCGAGTACGACTATCGCAAACTCCTCGAACGCGGCGACCTCGACGCGGTGATCATTTCGACGCCGTGGAAATGGCACGAGCCCCAAGGCGTCGAGGCCATGCGGGCCGGCAAGCACACGTTTATCGAAGTGCCCCTGGGCTTGTCCGTCGATGAATTGTGGAGCCTGATCGAAACCTCTGAGCAGACAGGCGTGCATTGCATGATGCTCGAAAACGTGAACTACGGCCGCGACGAATTACTCGCGCTGAATCTTTGCCGGCAACACATTTTCGGCGACCTGCTCCACGCCGAGGCCGCGTACATCCACGACTTGCGTTCGCAGATGAACGACGTCGAGTGGGGCACCGGCTCGTGGCGCACGCCCTACCACGCCCGCGCCCAAGGCAACCTCTATCCGACCCACGGCCTGGGCCCGGTCGCCCAGTACATGAACCTCGGCCGAACCGACGACCGCTTCGACGCGATCACCTCGATGAGCTCGCCCGCCCTGGGCCGCAACCTCTACGCCCAAGAGCACCTGCCCGAAGGCCACCCGCATCGCGCGATGAACTACACCTGCGGCGACATGAACACCAGCGTGATCCGCACGGCCCTGGGCCGAACCATCATGGTCCAGTACGACACCACGTCGCCGCGCCCCTACACCCGTCACAACCTCATCCAAGGCACCCGCGGCTGCTTGGCGAGCTTCCCCTCACGCGTGGTGGTCGAGGGGTGGGGCGATACCCACGCATGGATCCAAGGCGAGGCGTTCGCCCAGATCGAAGCCCAGTACGAACACCCCCTGTGGATACGGATGGGCGAAGAAGCCAAGAAGGCCGGCGGCCACGGCGGGATGGACTACATCATGCTGCGGCGGATCGTCGAGTGCCTCAAAGCCGGTGAGCCGATGGACCAGACGGTGTACGAAGGCGCCGACTGGTCGGTGGTGCGGCCGCTCAGCGAAGCGTCGGCCAACGGCGGCGGCGTGCCGATGGCGTTCCCCGATTTCACCCGCGGCCGATATACACAGATCGCGCCCCTCGCAATCGTCGGCTAACCCGTTCCGCGAAGGCAAGCCTACGGTCGCACCAGGCGTCATTTTAATCAAACGTAAAAATACGCCTTGCCTGTTGGATCATCTAAGATAGAATTAACTTGCTAATACATGACAAGAGCTTATATTCACCTATTCGATGTTGCGTTTATATGTTAAATTTCCATATATTTAAACATTCAAATCTTTACGCTTACCCGGAGAAAGATCAGTTGACAAAACAATTTTTAAATCATTTTACCCCTTCATCGACAATGATAATGACGGCATCCGGGCCTTCTTTCGGGGCGTTGGTCAGGAGGAGCTTCACCGTCGCGATCGCGGCGGTGGCCGTCATGGGTGCACCCGCTTCAGCCACCGCCGACGAGCTGGGCCTCATGGTGCCGGCCTACATCTTTCCCGGCGGGAGCACCAACCTCGCCGCCTACGGCGACTTGGTCGATGCCGCCGCTCGCATCCCCCTGACCGTCATCCTCAACCCCGCCAGCGGCCCGGGCACCAGCGCCGATCCCGCCTACGACTCGATCATCTCCGACATCCAGAACGCCGGCGGCAAAGTCATCGGCTACATTCCGACGACCTTCGGCAACCGCTCGGTCGTCGATATCGTGGCCGACGCCCAGAGCTACAACACCTTCTACGGCAACGGCAGCTTCGACGGCTTTTTCCTCGACGAAATGTCCAACGACTTGGCCGACTTGAGCCTTCACCAAAGTGTCTACAGCAGTCTCAAGCTGATCGACCCGAGCTTCTCGATCTTCGCCAACCCCGGCACCGAGGTACCCGAAGCATTCTTCTCGCTCACCCAGCCCACCGCAGACACCATCGTGGTTTTTGAAAACTTCGCCTCGCAATACCCCGGAAATAATCCGCCCAGCTATTACGACAACCTTGATTCATCGCAGCTCGCCCAAATCATCCACACCGTCCCAACCACCGGCGATGTCGATGCGGCCGTCGCCACCATCGTTGATCAGGCGGTGTCGGAAAACACGGGCTGGCTCTATGTCACCGACGATATCCTGCCCAACCCGTTCGACACGCTGCCGAGTTTTTTCGATTCGTTGGTCGATGAGATCGAAGCGATCAACAACATCCCTGAGCCCGGCAGCCTCGCCCTGCTTGCTCTCGCCAGCCTCACGCTGGTCCGACGCACCCGCCGCGCCAGCACGCCTCGGCTAGCGTAAGCCTGACCAAACGAGCCGAGCTGGTTTCATAACTTGACCGTTTGATTTGCCGACAAGGCCCGCCTCTGCGGGCCTTGTTTCGTATGGCCATGGACGGCTTGATGGGCCGGCGGGTTGGGTGCGGGGGTGCGGGGGTGCGGGAATGCGGGGGTGCGGG
>CAYPCC010000058.1:0-14463 GCA_964409095.1 uncultured Phycisphaera sp.
TGGCCGACCCGACCGCGGCGGTGGCCGAGGCGGATCAGAACGACGTGTTTCGGCTAGGGATCGACGAGGCGGGCAACGTCTTTGCTGAGTCGGGCAAGGACGAGTTTGGCAAACTGGCGTTTACGCCCGTCGGCGAGCTCGCGCCGTACCTCCGGGACTTGGCGAATCGGTATGGCGCGGATCAGCCCGTGGAGCTGGTGGTTGAGCGGGACACGCCGTTCCAGACGGTGATCGATGCGCTGGACGTGTTTGAGTTGCAGGGGTTCGACAACGTGCGTTCACGGGTTCGTCCCGGCCGACTGACGGAGGGTGAGTGATGCGGATGCGGCGCAGCGAGTCGGACAAAGCCGAGGTGGCGATGTCACCGTTCATCGACGCGGTGTTCTTGCTGCTGATTTTTTTCTTGGTCGCCACCATGCTCAAGAAGCAGGACAAGGACATCGACATCGTGCCGCCCGAGTCGAGTTCGGCGGTGAAGATGATGCCCGACGACGACGTGATCGTCTTGGGGATCAATGCCCAGGGCGAGCTGTTTTGGGACGGCCGACCGACGACAGCCAACCTGTTTCATCACCGGCTCAAAGACGTGTGGCTCGCCAACCCCGCGCAGCGGTTACGTCTCGACGCCGATGCGCAAACCCCTTTTCACCGCGTAGCCGAGGTGCTGGACGGCTGCCAGTTCCGCGGACTCAGCAACGTGGGGATCCGGACCTATGACGATAAATACAACCAACGATAAATCGTCTGGCTTCTTGTCCCGATGGGCAAAACGCCCGCGGTCGTGGATCACGATCATCTTGGGTGTGTCGCTGTTGCTGCATGTTGTGTCGTGGTTCGCGTTGCAGCCTTTGGGCGAGACGACGATGGCGTTCAGCGTCGCCGAGGAAGCCCAACGCACCGCCGAGGTCGAAACGCGCGAACGCGAACGCCGCGAGGCCGAGCGCCTCGCTCGGCAGGATCGCCCGCTGGACCAAGAGCAATCTGAAAAGCTCAAACGCGAAGCCGAGCGCAAGCAGAAGCGAGAGATCGCCGAGCGGGTTAAGCAGCTCGCCGAGATGCGACAGGCGATCGAGGCCGTTCGGCAGGAGACGTTCGAACAGCTCAGCGAGCGGTCCGCCCAAGACATGTCCACACTGGCGGGGGACGAACTCGAACGGGCGCTGGCCGAGCTTGAACGCATGGTGCGGTGGATCGCCGAGCACCCCGACGGCGGCAGCGGGGAAAACGATCTGTTTATCGGCACGGCCGTGGGTTTGCGCGATGGCGTCGCGGCGTTGCCGGAGAACCCCGGCGCGGTTCCCCAGCAAGTGCAGCCTCTGGTTGATGACGCGAAGCGGTTGGTGGGTGATCTTTATCGGGGACGGGACCGACGCGCCGCGGAATTGGCCATGGCGGAGAACACCAGCTTCACGGATGCGCAAGAGATGCTCAACGCCTCGTCCCCGCAGCGTCCTGACCTCGCGGGCCGACTGAGTGGCCAACCCCAAACCGTCGGCGAGCTCGGCACGCTGCGACAAGCCCTCGATGAGGCCGTGGGTCAGGCCCAAGACATGGCGACCCGTGGACAGGCGATGCTCGCCCAAGCCCAGGGGTTAAGTGAGCGCAACGCCCAGCAGGGCGGCAACCGTTATGCCCGTCAGGCGATGATGGGCCGGGCGGTGCGGGGGCAGTCCGCGGGGGTTGTTGATTTGACCGTCATGATGCAGGGCTTCGGCCGGGGCGAGACGCGGGGCATGTCCGCCGACACCACCGGCGAAGGGGCCAACATGGCCCAGGGCCGCGCCCAAGAAGCGATCCGTTTGGCCGAAGATCAGGTCCTGGCCAAAGCAATGCCCGGCCGGATGTTCACCCAGACGTCGGACCGCGCAGGCTGGTTGTATCTGGACACGTGGTACGTCATCGGGCCTTGGGAAAACAACGGGCAGATCGATTTTGATCGTCGGCACCCGCCGCAGTGGGGCATTGATTTCGATGCAACCTACACCGACGGCAAGTTTGCCGACCAGCCCGACCACGCGGACCATCGGCTGCGGTGGCAGTTTGTTCAGGCCGACCACATCCGCGTCGAACCGCCGCGCGTTTTTGGTGGATCGACCTACTACGCGTTCACCGAGGTGTACTTCGATCACGACCGCGACATGCTGATCGCCATCGCGTCCGACGACGCCGCCCAGATGTGGGTCAACGACGATCTGGTCTGGGCGGACTACGGCCAATCGCCTTGGCAACTCGGCGAAGGCTATCGGCGTGTCCGTTTCCACAAGGGTTTCAACAAAGTTCTGGTCCGGATCGAAAACGGCCCGGGTAAATGCGTGTGGTCGGTTTTGCTCTGCCCGCCCGAGGCCACGGGTCTTTGAGCGACGCCCGCCAAGAAAAAACCCGCGGAGATTTTCCGCGGGTGAGTGGGTTGGGGGATCAAGCCGGTTGAACGCTAGAAGACCGGACTCAGACGATCGACAGCTTCTCGTAGTCGGCAACGGTCGCGCCGTCCAGGCAGGCCTCAATGATTTCCCGGCCTTTGGGGTCGAGGTCGGGGTTCATGAACTTGTTGATCTGTTCGTGGAAGAAGGTCGTGAGGATCTGGGCACCCTTGTCGTAACCTTCGGTCCCGACTTCGGGTTGGGATTCGACTTGCAGGAACCAGTGGCCGACGGTTTGGCCTTCGACTTGAATGGTACGTGGCGTTTTGCCGAGCAGGGGGCAGCGGGAGTCGAGGACTTTTTCTGGGGCGAAGGGGTTGGCGCCGCGGCGGGAGAGGTATTCCCGGGCGATCCACTGTGGGGCGAAGCCGGTCTCCCAGCAGCCGATGTGCTGGTTGGGGCAGAGGATGAACATGGTGTCGGACGTGCCGAGGACCTGGTGGAGCAGGATGTTGGCTTGGTCGACTTTTCGGCCGGTGGCGAACGGCCAATAGCTGCCGACGCCTTCGGAGGTCATGCCGCCTTCGTCGACGATGGACGGGTTGCCGTGGCCGCGTGGGGCGACGAGTCGCCACAGCCAGGCGAGCGACGGGGGCAGCAGGTGGAAGATGCCCATGATGCCGTAGGTGGGATGTTCTTTGGTGCAGGGGGGGCAGCGGACGCCGAAGCTGCGGATATCGACGGTGACGGGTTCGTTGATGATGCCGGGGTAGTTTTCGCGGGGGAAGACGACGCGGGGGTTGGGGCAGGGGACGCCGGGCTCGTCTTGGATGTGGTCCCAGATGAGGGCGGTGCTGCCGGGGGTGGCGTCGATGTTGAGGAAGAGCAGGGGGTCTTTGGGGTGGATGGTGAGTTTTTCGAGGTGCGGGTCGGTGCCGTAGTGGGTGATGTGGTTGATGCGGAGGAACCAGGACGCCTCGGCGTCGGTGACAGTGAGTTTCTTGGCGTTATCGCTGGTGGATTGCAGGTCGGGGTGGCAGAGGGCCATGTCGTCGGTGACGGGGCGTAGCTCGCAGCCGCGGGGCAGGGCGATGTAGCGTCGTTCGCCGTTGGTGAGGTTGGTGCCGAGCTTGAGTCGGCCGTCGGCCTGACGGTGCATCTGTTCGAGCATCTCGGACTTGCCGCCGCCGGAGGCGCCTTCGTGCATGATGGTGATGGTGTTGTCGTAGGGCGTGACGACCTGGACGGTGGAGCAGTGGGCGGTGGTCCAGTCGGCCTTTTCGCCGAGGGTCAGCAGCATGCCGTACACGCCTTTTTTCGCCGACGGGCCGGGGTAGAGGTTGTACGAATAGAGTTCGTGCAGCCCGTCGCGGCGGTTGTGGACGACGACCTGCTTGCCCTCGAAGTGGGTGTGGCGGAAGGGCGGGGCGATGTAGATGATCGCGGTGTGGTTGTAGTCTTTGCCCTGCTTTTCGATGTCGGCGATGGGGATGATGCCTTGGAGCATGGCCAGGCCAAGCCCGAAGAACCCGGCGTTGGCGGGGCAGATGACCAGCGCGGGCAGGCCTTTGCCGGTGCGACCCGCGTTGAAGAAGAAGCAGGCGAGGTCCTGGGTTTTGAGCCAGGCGAAGGTGTCTTGCCGGGTCGGCTCAAAGTCTTTGCCGAAGCGGCCTTTGAAGGTGGGTTTGTCGGTCGCTCGGTCGTCGGCGATGACCATGCACTGGGCGTCGCGGCGACGCATGTACGGGGTCGTGTAGTTCGCGGCGACGCCGTTTTTGACCCGGCAGACTTTAACCTCTTCGACAAACTTGCCGTCGACGTCGTAGCCGACGGTGTAGTAACCCGCGGGATCGACCTGGTCTTCGGGGACCGAGGCGGCGACGAGTTCTTCGACGGTGCTGACGAAAGTGACCGACTTGGCTTCTTCCAAAACCGACATCGCGGAGTGGGAGAGCGAGACGTTGGGCATCTGCGCGATCGACATGCGGTACTGCTCCTGCCTGACAACAGGCGATGGGGGGGGGATCGCGGCGAACGGGCCGGTCGGCCCCAAGGAAGGTTCACCCCGCCGCAATCGCCCACAGTATAACGAACCTCAACCCCGTGCGGAAACACCAAAATGCCTAAAAAACAAGCAAAATCAGTACTTTTTCGGTGCCTTTAGCGGATGGGTGACACATACGCTAGGCGACACGGGTCGGCGATCGGAGTTTTTGCCTCAAACGGTAGTGAGCCTCGCGTGGCCTTCCGGGGGCAATCCGGTGGGGCATCTGGGGGTGATGCGGGGTGGGGTGGGGTTTTTCGGTTGCGTGGCGGGGTCGCCGATATACTCACCCCTCGTTTGCTCCGCGCTTCCCGCCTCGATTCGAGACCCACCATGCCGATCCAAGTCACCCTGCCCGACGGCACGCAAAAATCCTTCGACGATCCGAACACCACCGCCCACGACGTGGCGCTGACCATCGGCGAAGGCCTCGCCGCCGCCGCGATCGGGGCCCGCGTCAACGGCGAACTCTACGACCTGCACCGCCCCCTCAGCCCCGGAAGCGTTTCCGGGGCTTCTTCCGACGCCTCCGTCACCCTCGCCCTCATCACCGCGCCCCGCCAGGACAAACAGGGCCGTAGCAAGTGGCGCGACGAGCAACACGAAAAAGATGCGCTCTACCTGCTGCGCCACTCCACCGCCCACGTCATGGCCGAAGCCCTGGAAAAACTATTTCCGGGGGTCCAACTCGCCTACGGCCCGCCGCTGGACACCGGCTTCTACTACGACATGAAACTCGACACCCCGATCCGCGAAGGGGATTTTGAGAAGATCGAAGCGGAGATGAAAAAAATCGTCGAAGCGAATCGCAGCTTCGTCCGCTACGAGAAAACCGTCGAAGACGGCATGGCTAAGCTACGCGAAGAAGGCAACAAATATAAAAACGAAAACGCCGAGAAAGCCATCGCCAACGGCGCGGAGTCGTTGTCGTGGTACGTCACCGGCGGGGCGGGCCAATGGGAAGACCTCTGCCAAGGCCCCCACGTCGACAATACCTCGCGCATCCTTCCGGGGGCATTCAAAATCATGACCGTCGCCGCGTCCAACTGGAAAGGCGACGTCACCCTCGACCGCTTCCAGCGCGTCTACGGCACCGCGTTTTTCTCGCAGGCCGACCTCGACGCCCACCTCGACAACCTCGAGCAAGCCAAGGCCCGCGACCACCGCGTCATCGGCCGGCAGCTCGGCCTGTTCGAGATCGACGAGATGGTCGGCCAAGGCCTGGTCCTCTGGAAACCCAAAGGCGCGGTCGTCCGCGACCAACTCCAAAAGTTCATCACGCAGCACCTCGAACGCCAAGGCTACAGCCAAGTCTTCACCCCGCACATCGGCAAGCTCGATTTGTACCGCACCTCCGGCCACTTCCCGTATTACGCCGACTCGCAGTACCCGCCGCTGGTCGAACGCGACATGATCAAAAAGCTCGCGGACGAAGGCTGCACCTGTGCCGACCTCGCCGCGTCGATGGCCAATGGCGATATCGAAGGCTACATGCTCAAGCCCATGAACTGCCCACACCACATCCGCATCTTCGCCAGCGACAAGCACAGCTACCGCGACCTGCCGATCCGCCTGGCGGAGTTCGGCACGGTGTATCGCTGGGAACAGTCCGGCGAACTCGGCGGCATGACCCGCGTCCGCGGCTTCACCCAAGACGACGCCCACCTGTTCGTCACGCCCGACCAACTCGCCGAGGAAGTGCTCGGCTGCATCGAACTGGTCAAGATCGTCTTCAAGACGCTGGGCATGAACGACTACCGGGTCCGCGTGGGATTGCGTGACCCCGACAGCTCAAAGTTTGTCGGCGAGCAGAGCGACTGGGACGCGGCCGAGGCGGCGTGCATCGCCGCTGCGGAAAGCCTGGGCGTGCCATTTAGCAAAGAAGCAGGCGAAGCGGCGTTCTACGGCCCGAAGATCGACTTCGTCGTCAAAGACGTCATCGGCCGAGAGTGGCAGCTGGGCACGGTGCAGGTGGACTACCAACTGCCCCAGCGGTTTAAGCTCAGTTACATCGGCAAGGACAACGCCGAGCACCGCCCGATCATGATCCACCGTGCCCCCTTCGGCAGCATGGAACGCTTCATCGGCTGCCTGATCGAACACTTCAACGGCGCGTTCCCGCTCTGGCTGAGCCCCGAACAGGTCCGCGTCCTGCCGATCAGCGACAAGTTCAACGACTACGGCCAAACCGTCCTCGCGGCGCTCAAGGACAAAGGCTTCCGCGTCGGCTTGGACACCTCCAGCAACCGCGTCAACGGCAAGATCAAAGCCGCCCAGGAAGCCAAGGTCCCCTACATGCTCGTCGTCGGCGGCAAAGACCAGGACGCGGGTACCGTCAGCGTCCGCCACCGCACCGAAGGCGACCGCGGCGCGTTGCCGTTAGAGGAGTTTGTGCAAGCCATCGTGAAGGAACGCGACGAACGAGCGCTAAGCTAATGGCGAGTTTCAGCGTAGGTTATGCTTCAGCATAACACCCCACCTCTCACCGCCTACGGGAATCACGTCGACACGGTGGGGGTGGCGTGACTCGCTGGGCTATGATTCGCCCATGCAACCCCCCATCGACTCCCGCCTCGTCCGCGTCGCCAAGGTGCTCACCTTCCGCGACGGACACCAAATCGGCAACGCCACGGCGTTCTTCTTTTTGCGCGACGGGTTTCTCTACCTCGCGACCAACCGCCACGTCGTGTGTGATGACGTGAACTCGCTTTACCCCGACAAGCTGCAGGTGCGCGTCCACGACAACCCGGATGATCTCACGTCGCACGGCGAGCTGTGGCTGGACGTGATTGATGGGCAGCATCGGCCGTTGTGGCGCGAGCATCCGACGCTGGGCAGCGCGGCGGACGTGGTCGTGTTGCCGATCAATGACCCGACGGTGATCGCCAGTTGGCACGTCGATACGTTTGGCCCGGAGCATCTGCTGGATGAGCATCGGGGCTTGCCGTTGGGTCAGGAGGTGATCGTGATCGGGTTCCCGCTGGGGTTTGAGGACACGATGCATCGCTTGCCGTTGATCCGCCGGGCGACGGTGGCGAGTGTGTATCCGTTGCCGTTCAAGGGCGAGCGGTATTTTATTACCGATGCGAGGTTGCACCGCGGGAGCAGCGGGTCGCCGGTGGTGGCGAAGATTTTCGATCCGGTGACGGAGAAGACCGACTGGAAGTTGCTGGGCGTCCACTCGGCGTCGCTGGACGTCTCGAACCGCGATCCGGAGCAGGACGAGAAGCTGGGATTGAACATGACGTGGTACGCGTCGTTGATCATGGAGATGACCGAGCCGACGACGTAAAATGTTTTACGCGGTTTGCATCAGCGGTTGGCCGTCCATGTCCAAGAGGTGGGTCAGGTCGATGAGGTGGTCGAAGCGGACGCCGATGTCCCAGAGTCCTTGTTCGATGAGGTCGGCCCGGGCAGAAACGCCTTCGAGGCCGCAGACCCGGCCGTCGTTGTCGAAGGCGGTGAAGCAGACGCGGGTGCCGGCGACGACTTCGCTGTGGTGGATGAAACCTAGCCCGGATGAGCTGATGTTGCGGGTGCGCACGAGGTAGCGTTTTTCCTGGTCGGCTTCGTCGAACTCGGCGTAGAGGGTGACCTGGGCGTCGTAGTTGACGCGGTCGTGTTCCCGGCGGTCGCGGCCGGGGATCATCTGCTCGGCGAGGTTGATGTTGTCGAACAGCTCAGCCCACTGGTCGGGGTCCAGCTTGACGCTGAGCGGTTGGAGCGCGAACGGTTGGTCGGACATCGGCGGAACCCTTTGCAAAAAAAACGTGAATCAGTTTTGTGATCGGAGTGGGTGGCGCGGGGGTTGAGGTGTCGCGCCGAGATGTTGGCCGATGTCGGTGGCCTAACCCGCATAACCGCGCGGGTCGCGTCGGGCGGATCCCCATGTCCGCGCCGCGGTCAAGCCATGAAACGTGGCGCGTTGTTTTCGGGTTTCCATGACGCCGCAACGCGGAACGCAAGCTGATAGATTAGAGCGTCTGGCTTGCGAGCCGCGTTCCACGGACGGAGTAGTTTTCAAAGATGTTTAAAGTTCAACCCAGCGGCATCCACGGCCAAGGCCTGTTTGCAGATTGTCATATCTCCGCCGACACCGTCATCGGATACCTCGAAGGGTCGTACACCACGCAAGACGGCGCTTACGTCCTTTGGCTCACCGAAGAGCAAGGCTTCCGCGTCGAAAACGACCTGCGGTTTATCAATCACCACGCCCAGCCCAACGCGGCGTACTTCGATGACCTGACCGTCACGGCCATCCGAGATATTCTGCCCGGCGAAGAGATCACCCACAACTACCTCGGCGACGACGCGGGCACGCTCGACGACATCGAAGATTGGGAAGACCACGCCGAGGCATCGGACGCGGTCGTCACCCCCGCTTCGCTCCCGAACCCACGCCCCCCCCGGTCCCCCGCCACGTCGGCACCTTCTGCCGCGGGGTAAACGTCTGCGGATCGCGGCGGAAGGTTTGTTGGTTTCTGGCGAGTCGTCGCGCCGCCCGACCCACGCGGGTCGGATCGTCTAAACTAAGCCCATGCAACAGATCATCCTGGGAAAAACCGAGCTCTCTGTGAGCCCGCTGGGCTACGGTGCGGCTCCCATCGGCTTCCTCGACACCGAGATCGCCCAAGTCGGCAAAGTCATCAACTACCTGCTGGACCACGGCGTCACGCTCCTCGACACCGCCGCCGCGTACAAAGGCTCCGAACAGGCCATCGGCCAAACCGTCGCCCACCGCCGCGACGACTTCGTGCTCGTCTCCAAATGCGGCATGGGCGGCGTCGAAGACCCCCAATTCGACCACGACCCCTGGCACCCCGGCGCGATCGCCGCCACCATCGACCGGTCGCTGGACCGCCTCAAAACCGACCACCTCGATGTCTGCCTCCTGCACTCCTGCCCGCAGGAGACCCTGGAAAAGGGCGACGCGCTCGCCGCGCTCGTCGCGGCGCGTGAGGCGGGCAAAATCCGCTTCGCGGGCTACTCAGGCGACAACACGGCGGGCGTCTACGCCGCGTCGCTGCCCGACATTTCCGTGATCGAAACATCGGTCAATCTTTGTGACCAGGCGAACCTTGCCACCGTCATCCCCGCCTGCCGGGCCCACGACGTGGGCGTCATCGCCAAACGCCCGATCGCCAACGCCGCTTGGAAGTCGCTGTCCAGCCAGCGCGGCATGTACCAGAACTACGCCTCGGAGTACCACCGCCGATTCAATCTGATGGGCGTCACGCCCCACGACCTGGGCTACCACGGCCACCCCGAAGTCGAATGGCCCGAGATCGCACTGAAGTTCACCCTCGCCCACAAAGGCGTCCATACCGCGATCTGCGGCACGACCAGCCTTGACAACGCCGAGCACAACCTCGCCGCCGCGAACAAAAACCCGCTGCGCGAAGAAGTCGTCGAAAAACTCATGGCCGCGTTCGCCGCCGCGAAAGCGGCGGACCCGGATGGGGATTGGAACGGGCGGACGTGATTCCCGCCGCTTGGGCCTTGGTTAAATCTAGTTTCAAATCAGTCGTGTCAGGCTGAAGCCTAACCTACGGCTGAGTTGAAGTCGGCTTAGTCATGGCGCGCTATGCTCAGGGCTATGCTTCCATTGGTTTATCACCCCGACTATGTCACGCCGTTGCCCGAGGGGCATCGGTTTCCGATGCCGAAGTTTGGGATCTTGCGCGACTTGCTGATTGACGAGGGTGTGGCGGCACCCGAGCAGTTTCACGAGCCGGTGAAGGCGACGCGGGCGCAGTTGGAATTGGTCCACTCGGCGGAATATGTCGAGGCGTTTATTTCCGGGGCATTGGATAAGGACGCGGTGCGGCGGATCGGGTTGCCGTGGTCCGAAGGGCTCGTGAACCGCACGATCACGGCGGTGGGCGGCACGATCCGGACGGTGGAATTGGCTCTGGAACATTCCCGGGTCGCTTCCGGGGGTGCTTCCGGGGGCGCTTCCGGGGGCGGAGGCGGGGGCGGGCTTGCGTGCAACACGGCGGGGGGGACGCATCACGCCCACCGGGGTTTTGGTTCGGGGTTTTGTATTTTCAACGACCTCGCGGTCGCGGCGATGGAGATGCTGCACCGCGGCGTGGTGGCGCAGGTGTTGATCATCGATCTGGATGTGCATCAGGGCGACGGGACCGCGGCGGTGTTCGTGGACGAGCCGCGGGTGTTCACCTGGTCGGTGCATTGCGAGAAGAACTTCCCGTCGCGGAAGGTGCCCTCGGATTTGGACACGCCGCTACCCCCCGGAATCGGGGATGAGCAGTATATGGCGGTTTTAGCGCGCACGCTTCCGGGGGTGTTGGAGCAGGTCGAGCCGGACCTGGTGTTGTACGACGCGGGGGTGGATGTGCATATCGACGACAAGCTCGGCAAACTCGAACTCACCGACGCGGGGATCATGGCCCGCGACCGTTACGTCTTGGAAAGCTGCCGGGCCCACGGCATCCCGACGGCGTGCGTCATCGGCGGCGGGTATCACGCGGACCACGCGGTTCTGGCGCGTCGGCACAGCACGGTGCATCGCGCCGCGGCGGCGGTGTGGGCGCAGCAGGAAGAACGGCGATCGGCGATCGCCCGCTAAACCCACCCCCGGGAATTTATTTTTGAGCGTGGTGGGTTACTTGACCACAGGGCTCATCGTCGAGTCGCCGTTGCCTTGGCCGAAGGGCGCGAAGATCATGCCGGGTTGGCCGCCGCGTTTGCGTTGGTACATCAGTTCGTCCGCCCCGGCCAAGAGTTGGTCGAGTTGAACATCCAGCCCGACGCAGTCGTGGTAGATCGCCCCGAGGCTGAAGCTGATTTCGCAGGTGTGGTCGGGGGTGACGCGGACTTTTTTGCCCAGGCAGGTGTCGCGGAGTCGGGACGCGGCGACGCGGGCGGCGTGTTCGTCGATGTCGGTGATGAGCACGGCAAACTCGTCGCCGCCGAGCCGACCGATGATGTCGCTGCGGCTGACGGATCGGCGGAGCAGCTTGGCGAGGCCGCGGAGCATGAGGTCGCCCGCGTCGTGGCCGAATTGGTCGTTGATGGGTTTGAACCCGTTCATGTCGAGCATCATGCAGCAGGCGCTGAGGCCTTGGGGGCTTTTGGCGAAGCGTTGCTCGGCGAGGCCGAAGAACCCCCGGCGGTTGAGGACTTTGGTCAGCGGGTCGGTGAAGGCCTCGAAGCGGAGGTTGCTGAGGTCTTCTTTGTGTTTGGACTGCGAGTTTTTGATCGAGCAGAGTTGGGAGACCAGCTCGATGGTGTTGGCAGAGATCGCGTCGAGGAAGGGCTGGAGCTTGAGGCCTTGGGCCGAGTCTTTGGCGAGGTCGCGGTTGAGTCGGCGTTGTGACTCGACGTAGACGTGGCCGAGGAAGGCGTCGGGGGTGGCGTAGGCGTGGCTGAGGGTTTTGCCGTGGACGGCCATGAGTCGGTCGAGGTCGACCGGGTCGATCTCGCCGTCGTCGTGGGGCAGGAGGCCGGCGATGAAGAGGGCGAGCACGAGGCCGGCGTCGTTGTCGTCGGAAGGCAGTTGGTGGTGGTTGCGGACGCGGCGGCAGGTGTCGGAGGAGACTTTCCAGTCATTGAGGACGTGGGCCCCGGCCTGGGCGTGGTCGATGCCGAAGTGGGCGCGTTCGGCGTCGCTCCAGCTTTGGTTGGCCCCGCGGAGGGGCATATGGTTTTCGTAGAAGTCGGGGTCGAGTCCCATCAGCAGCGGCAGGCCGATGTCGGCAATCAGCCCGGCGGAATAGGCGGAGGCTTGGCGATCGGGGTCGATGACCTGCGCGGCGAGGTGGGCGGCCTCGGCCTTGCGGAGCGATGCGTTCCAAAACCCGCGGATCATCTCGGGGCTGAGTTGCATCTGCTCGGCGAGCATCTGCAGGCCCATGGCGAGGCCGAGTGCGCGCACCTGCGACGGGCCCAGTTGGAGCACCGCCCGCGCGAGTTCGGTGATTTCGTTGAGTCGGCGGTTGCCTGCGGAGTTGACCACGCCCAGCACGCGGGCGGTCATGGCCGGGTCGCGTTCGATGATCAGCGTGACTTCGCGGGCCTCGTCGCCCTTGCACGCGAGCAAGTCCAGCAGCGGGCCGGGCCGTACGGGCAGCTGATTGCCTAGCCGATGAAGGGTGGCCTTGGCTTTCTGCTCTTGCGTGGTGGCGACGGTCGTGGACATGAAGCAAAGGTTCCTGATGAAACAGCGTGCCGTAGACGACAAGCTCACCGCCAACGCGAAGTGTTCACGTGAGCTAGTGGTGTTTATCGTCAAAAAATTTGCGTGGATTGATGGTCGGCGATACGGGGTTTCCCGCTCAGCCGGACATCAGCCCGTTGGCAAAAGCGCTGAGCTCAGCCATGTTGCCGCAGACGTGGATATTCTCGGAACCGCCGCCGCCCCGGGGCTGGGCTTGACCGCCAACGATGAGTTTTGCGCCGTGGGGTTCGAGGCGATCGGCGAACTGGTCGAAGGCCTTGGGGCTGGGCAGATGATCCACGTCGGTACAGGAAAGCCAAACGAGCTTGGGTTGATACTTTTCGACGGCATCAACCAGCGAGTCGAGGGGGACGTTGGCCCCGAGGTTGACGTCGGCGAAGCCCGCTTCGGCGCAGACGCATGCCGACATGAGCGAGCCGAGGACGTAAGGATCGCTCGGCGGCGCGCCGCCGAGGGCGACCGGGCGGACGGGCTGTTCGCCGGGCAGGGCGTTATCGAGTTCGGGCTGGGAGACGAGCATGCGGATCTGGGTCAGCGCATGGATGCAGAGGTCGATGGCGCGGTGTTCGATGTAGATGCCTTTGGAGTCGTGCGACCAGATGTCGCCGATCTTGGCCATGGCGTGGCGGATTGGGCCGTCGCACAGCCAGGCGACGGATTTACCTTTGAGGTAGAGGTCGAGGATGAGGCCGCGGGCTTCGTCGCCTTGGCCGTCCACGAGCATTTTTCCGAGCATTTGCCCGGCATGGTCGGCGTCGATGGGGCGGGCTTGGGTGGCGAGTTTGCCGACTTGGTGGATGCCCAGCAGCTCGGGCCGAACGATCGGCAGGTGGGCTTCGCGGGCAAAGCGGACGGCTTCTTGCAGGGTGATCCGCCGGTGGCCCCCCATGGTGCGGGTCACGCGGACCCGCCCGTCGTCAGCCCAACGCTTGAGCGACGATTCACTGACCCCGATCACCTGGGCCAATTCTTTGGGGGATAAGCTCTGTTTCATAGCTGTTTAATGCTAGGCGGCGTGGCCGTGCGCGGCAGACTTGCCCGATTAGTATCGTCCAAATCGTTCTTCGGCGGGAGCGTATCCCTTGGTCTTGATGATTTCAAGCGGGCTGGGCGGTTCTCGATATGCTGGGGCGATGGGCGATCCCCCCTCCAAAACCGCTTGCCTCGACGTCACCGGCTACGGCTTCTCGCAGGACGACTTGCCCGAGCTCGATCACGGGCCGCTGGACATCCGTTCGTGGTTCATGTTCGACCGCGCAGGCGATCCGCCGCCCGATAACGGCACCCCTTTGGCCGAGGACCGGATGGCGTTGGACTTGGAGATCGGGTCGGGCAAGGGGACATTTTTGGTGCAGCAGGCCCGGCTGGAGCCGGGCGTGGATTTTTTGGGGATCGAGTGGTCTAAAAAGTTCTGGCGGCTCGCGGCCGACCGCGCCCGTCGTCACGGGCTGGGCAACGTCCGGCTGCTGTGGGCCGACGCCACGGTGTTTGTCCGCAACTTTGTGGCCGACGCCTCGCTGCGCCGGGTCCACATCTACTTCCCCGACCCCTGGCCCAAGGCCCGGCACCACAAACGCCGATCGGTGCAGGCCCCGTTTCTGCGCGAGCTGCACCGCGTGCTGCAGCCCGGCGGCGAGGTGTGGTTGGCCACCGACCACGCCGAGTATTTTGCGTGGATGGAGGACCACGCGGCGCAGGTTGCGGACCTGTTTGCTCGTCGGGCGTTTGAACGGCCCGCGTCGGCGGGCGAGGGGGAACTTGTCGGCACGAACTTCGAGCGCAAGTACATCGCGGAGGGACGGGCGTTTGAGGCGATGATTTTGGTCAAGCGCGAAGCAACCCGATAACCCCAAGAATCG
>CAYPCC010000059.1:0-14314 GCA_964409095.1 uncultured Phycisphaera sp.
ACATTGAAAACTGGGTCGCGTTCCCGCTGCCCCACCTCATCGCCGCCGCCCCGACCCAAGCGGCCACGCACCTGCAAATCAATCAGGTCGACCGCGTTGCGCCGGTGAGTTTTGCGTCCAAAGCGAATTGGGGATTCCTCGACGGACACGCGGCGACCGCGACGTTCGGCGAGGTGTACCAAAGCCCTTCCGAGAATCATTTTGATCCTATGGTTGCCCGCTGATGTTTGCGGGCCGCGACGTTAACTGTTTTGTATTTGATCCATTTTTTAGGAGAAGTTTGATGAAGCCCCTCGTTATGAAGCCCCTCGTTTCGACTCGTAGCCGTTGGTTGGCGGCCGTTTGCTGTGCGGGTTGCACCTGCCTTGGCGCCTCCGCGAATGCTCAAGAAGAGCACGCCCACGCCCACGCCGACATCTTGCTCGGCAGCCAAGACGGCCAGATCGTCACGTTGGCCGAAACCGGCCCCGAGATTTTCGAGATCTCCCGCGTGTTCGAGGCCGAACTCCCCGATTCCTACTTCACCGACGACCCCGGTTTTAACAACGATGAAGGCGAAGAGTTCCCGGCCGGCATCGGCGCGCTGATTGCTAACGAGGCGGTCAGCTTTGATTTTGTCGCCATGGCCCTGCCTAACCAAACCCCGTCCAACTTGTTGTTCTGGGACGGCACCGGCGTGGCTCCCAGCTTCGCCGCGATCAGCGACGGCACGACCTTCAACGCATCGACCCCCACCGGCCCCTTCTCATTCGACGTAGCCACGGCCGACGGCGGATCGTCCGACGTGGCCGGCTTCGACATCGACACGACCTCTGCCGTCGGGACGATTCACAAGCACATCAATTTCTTCTTGCTCGATAGCAGCAGCGAAACCGCGAATATTGCCGACGGCATCTACCTTGTGGGCCTGAGGCTCGCGCAGGCCGGGCTTAGCTCCAGCGACCCGTTCTACCTTGTGTTTGCCACCGAAGGCATCGACGAAGAAATCCACGAAGCCGCGGTCGGCTTTGTCGAAACCGTGCTCATCCCCGAGCCCACCACCGCAGGCCTGCTCGCCGTCGGCGGTTGGCTGATCGCTCGCCGTCGTCGCCGTCTGGTGTAAAGCCAACACGACTCGGACATTCGATCATCACAAAAAACCTCGGCGATGGCCGAGGTTTTTTACGTTGGAGCCGACCATTTATCCTTCGAGCAACTCCGCGGCGGCCAAGACGTCCACGACTTGCTGGGCGGAGTCTTCGAGGGATTGTTCGTGGGTCTTCAGATGGATTTCGGGGGACGTGGGGGCCTCGAACGGGGCGCTGATGCCGGTGAAATCTTTGATCTCGCCTCGGCGGGCTTTGGCGTAGAGGCCTTTGGGGTCGCGCGACTCGGCGACCTCGACCGGGACATCGACGAAGGCTTCGAGAAAACTCAATTTGGGGTCAGCGGATTCGTGCAGGTCACGGACGAGTTTGCGGGCGTCGCGGTACGGGCTGACGAAGCTGCACAACACGATCATGCCGCTGTCGGCAAAGAGCTTGGCGACTTCGCCGATGCGGCGGATGTTTTCGTCGCGGTCTTCGGGGCTAAAGCCCAGGTTCGAGCACAGCCCGTGGCGGACGTTGTCGCCGTCGAGGCGGTAGACGTGTTTGCCTAGGTCGATGAGGAGTTTTTCGACCGCCACGGCGACGGTGGACTTGCCGCTGCCCGACAGGCCGGTGAACCACACGGTTGCGCCGCGTTGGCCCATGTTTTTTTGCCGGGCTTCGGGGGAGACTTGGCCGCCGTGCCAGGTGATGTTGGTCGAGGTGGGGGTGGACGTTTCACTCATATGAGGCATCGTAACGCGGGAAGCGGTGCAGGAGGAAATGCGCGGCGTTCTCCGATATAACGTGAAATAGCTTCCGATCTGGCCGGAGCCTAGCAGGCTCAGGCGATAGAACTCCCTCAACCTACCTTCGACCGAGACCGACCCGATGACGATGAACCTGCCCGCCGACATGGAAGACGCGATCCGCCCGGTACTCAAGGCGTTGCCGTTCGAGCGGGCGCTGCGGCGATTGGTGGTGGACGGCCCGAGCGAACACGCCGAGGCTTCCGCGTTGGTCGCCGAGGCGGTCAAAGACCAAGCGGTCGCGGCCCGGCCGGGCGTCGTGGCGGGTTTGTGGATGTACGTCGATGAACTCGACCATTCGCATAACGCCAGCCAAGCCCTCGACACGCCGACCGGTGCGTACTGGCACGCGATCGTGCACCGCCGCGAGGCCGATTTTTCCAACGCCAAGTATTGGCTGCAGCGGGCGGTGCATCACCCCGCGATGAGCCTGATCGACCTCACCGGCGGCGGGGCGGGCTCGGGCACCGCCGTGGCGGCCTACGACGCCGTGGGATTCGTCAACCGCGTCGAACGCGCCCATACCCGCAACAACGGCTTGCACCCCGAACTCGTCTCGGCCCAGTGCAAGGAATGGAAAGCGTTGTTTGGGTGGTGCATCCATCAGTAAGGCGGAGTGATGAGTGAACGGTGAGCAGTGAACCGTGATGAGTGAAGGCAATCGAGCGCTTGGCTTGGTGTTTACTCATCACTGTTTACTGTTCACTCTTTACTATTCAGAAATTCGCTTATGAATTTCTGAAATGAGTGGCGATGACCATCACGTCGTACAGCGCATGGGTCGCCGCGACGATGCCGAAGCCGCGGTAGACGTAGATCGCCGCGAAGTAGAGCCCCGCCACGGTGTAGAACGCAAAGCGGCCCCACTCCCGGCTGTCCCACTGCCACGGCACCATCGTGCTAAACGGGTGGTACAACGCAAATAAAACCGCCGAGATCGCAATCGCCCCGCCCGCCGCCCAACTCTGGGGCAGAGCCAAGACATCGCTGAGGATCATGTGCAAGAGCGCGATGACGATGAGGCGGAACACGAGTTCTTCGTAGATGCCTGCGCCGATCGAAAAGATCACGCCCTCGCGCCAAGACCCCACGCCGTCGAGCCCGGTCGCGGCCTGGCTGGTGCTGGCGAGCATCGGGAACCCGTCGAACCCTGTGGCCAGCGAAGCGACCGCGTTCGCGGCGGGGGGGCTGGTTAACATGATGCTGAACACGAACAGCGGCGCCGCGAGCAGGGCCGACTCGATCAGCATGACGCCGTACAGCCGGAGTTCGGGCCGCCACGGGTCCCGCCGGGCCAAGTGCCAACACAACAAGATCACCGCCGTGGCGATGCCCGGCAGGTAATAGCCCGTCACCCCGGTCCACTCGAAAAACCGTCCGAGCATCCGCTCGGCATAAATCTGCGGCAAGCGCTCATTGCCCTCGGGCGCAAACACCACCGCCCCGAGTTCGTAACCCACCAACAACGGCAACAAAAAATACAGCGACTGCAACGGCCAGAGCGTGCGTTCCCAGTAGGACGTCACCTGATGCCGTGGCGATTTGTCGTCGAGGCGTTTGCGTTTGTGCCCGCGAGTTTCCATGAGGTCATTTTTGATTTTTGATTGAGGATTGATGATTGGCGGACGCAAGCGAAGGCCTCGCGTCAACCGTCAGGTCTCTCTTTTCAATCAAAAACCCTCAATCAAAAATTAAAAATCGTCAGTACTGAATCACCGCGTGCACGTTGTCGTAAGGCTTGATCTTCTCACGGCCTTTGAGGAAGGTCAGTTCGATCGCCACGGTCACACCGACGATCTGGGCCCCGAGGCCGTCGATCAGGTCGAGGCAGGCTTTGAGCGTGCCGCCGGTGGCGAGCAAGTCGTCGACCATCAGGACTTTTTGGCCCTTGGCGATCGCGTCGGTGTGGATTTCGAGGGTATCGGTGCCGTATTCGAGTTCGTAGCTTTGCGAGGCGGTGGTGTAGGGCAGTTTGCCGGGCTTACGGATGGGGACGAACCCCGCCGAGAGGGCTTGAGCGATCGCCGTGCCGAAGATAAACCCGCGGGACTCGGCCCCGCAGACCAGCTCGACGCCTTTGCCGCGGAACGGGTTGGCCATGCGCTCGACCGCCATCGCCAAGCCCGAGGGGTTTTTGAGCAGGGGGGTGATGTCTTTGAAGTTGATCCCGGGCTTGGGGTAGTCGGGGATGTCGCGGATGAGGGTGGTGAGGTCCATGGGATTGGGGCCGTGGGCAAGGGGGTGGGGGCAGTAGGGTCGAATGCACGATAAACGCCGACCGCCACCGGCATATCAGCACGGAGGCAGATGGTTGTACCATTATCGTTTCGAGGCTGCCGCGGCCGTGTGTCCGTGCCCCACTGCCTATGCCCCACTGCCCATTGCCGATCCCTTCCTATGGATAGCTTCCTCATCACCGGCGGCCGACCTCTCCGCGGCCACGTCCGCATCAACGGCGCGAAAAACGCCTGCCTCCCGCTCATGGCCTGCGCCCTGCTCACCGACCAGCCGGTGACGCTGCGCAACGTGCCCAACCTCTCGGACATCCGCAACATGCAGCGGCTGCTGGATTCGCTGGGCTGTTCGTTGTCGGCAGACGACGACGTACTGGCCATGCACGCCAACGACCACTCCAAAATCGTCGCCCACTACGACATCGTCCGCACCATGCGTGCGGGCATCTGCGTGCTCGGCCCGCTGCTGGCCTCCCGCGGCAAAGCCAAAGTCTCGATGCCCGGCGGCTGCGCTATCGGCGACCGACCGGTCGACCTGCACCTCCGCGGCCTCGAAGCGCTGGGCGCGACCATTACCCTCGAAGCTGGCTACATCGTCGCCGAAGCGCCCCCCGCCCCCGGAAACGGTGGGGGGCGAAGGCTCAAAGGAGCGCACATCTTTTTGGGCGGACCCAACGGCTCGACGGCGCTGGGCACGGCCAACGTCATGTCCGCCGCCGTGCTCGCCCAGGGCACGACCGTCATCGAGTGCGCCGCGTGTGAACCCGAGATCGAAGACGTCGGCCAACTGCTTATCTCCATGGGGGCGAAAATCACCGGCCTCGGCTCGCCGCGCATCACCATCGAAGGCGTCGAATCCCTGCACGGCACGCCCCCGGAAGGCTACACCGTCCTGCCCGACCGCATCGAGGCCGGCACCTACCTCATGGCCGCCGCGATCACCCACGGCGACGTTACCCTCGAAAACTTCCCCACGGACACCCTCGGCGCCGCCCTCGACCGCCTCAAAGAAATCGGCGTGACGGTCGAACCCGTCAACCCCCAAAAGCCGAGGGATGGCCATCCCTCGGCTTTAACCAGCAAGTCCGAAACCGTCCGCGTCGCCGTCGCCCGCCGCCTCAACCCCGTGCAGGTCGTCACCCAGCCGCACCCCGGCTTCCCCACCGACCTGCAAGCCCAAATCATGGCCCTGCTCACCCTCGCGGACGGCAACGCGATCGTCACCGAGAAAATCTTCCCCGACCGCTTCCTCCACGTCGCCGAGCTCTTGCGGATGGGCGCGAAGATCACCCGCGTCGGCAACAGCGCCATGATCACCGGCGTCCGCGAATTGGTGGGCGCCCCCGTCATGGCCAGCGACCTCCGCGCCAGTGCCGGCCTCGTCATCGCCGCCCTCGCCGCCAAAGGCCAAACCCAAATTAATCGCGTCTACCACCTCGACCGCGGCTACGAACAGATGGAAGTCACGCTGCAAGCGCTAGGCGCAGAGATCCAACGCGTCAAAGGCGGAAGCGTTTGACGCATAGCGCATATCGCGTAGCGAGCTTAATAGGACACGCGTTATGCTGAAGCATAACCTAGGACTACGACCTTGACGGCAAAACCCGTTTGCACAACTCAATAATTCGGCTCAAAGTTCTCGCGCCGAAACGCTTTCGCCGCGCCCTGAATTGTCGTCGTGTATTTCTCGGGCTGCCCGACGACGGGGATGAAATCGACGGTGTAGGCCTTGCCCGCTTCGAGGGTGCCCAGCGCGATGAATTGAGCGGTGCCAGCCTTCATCTCGTCGATGTCTTGGCTCTTGAAGCCGCCTTTTTTTAGATCGACCCGGTTGCCCGCGTCGTCGGTGACGATGAAGTGGCCGGTGAGCCAATGGTCCCAATCGGGCTGACCGCTGGCGGTGAATTGGGTGGGCGCGTCCATGGCCGTGGTCATCAAGGAGACCACGATCTGCAACTCACATTCGTTGTTGGCGTCGGGCGCGCTCACAGCGTAGCCGACCAGCTCGCCCGCGTCGGCGTTGAGCACCTTCATGCCGTAGAACATCCCGCTGAGCGCCACGATGAGCAACCCGCCCCACACCACTGCCTTGGCCATGTCGAACCCTTTCGTCAAAAGTGAACCCCGCGAACGGGCCAACCAACAGCTCGTTCGCTATGGTAACGCCTCCGGTACGCCGTCCCGCCCCGAAAGCTGCGCATGACTGAACATAACCCTGCGGATTTTCCCCTACCCTCGCCTTCGCCTTCGCCTTCGCCCTCGCCCCCACCCTCGCCCGCGTCGGGTGTGAGGTTGTCCGACGACTTGTTGTCGATCCTCGTCTGTCCGCTCACGCGGTCGCCGCTTCGGCAAGAAGGTGACGAACTCGTCGCCACGAGTCCGATGAATGCCGGGCTGCGCTACCCCATCCGCAACGGCATCCCGGTGCTGCTCATCGACGAGGCCTTGCTGCCCGACGGCATCGCCACGCTCGCGGAATTCAAATCCAAATACGCCGACGCGATCCCCGGATGATCCATAAGCAAAAGGCACATCGAACGCGGGTCAGACCGATTCGGACGCGAGCGTGAGGCGGCGTGATCCAGAAGACACCACGCAGCATAGCTACACTCCGCTGCATGGATGAGTCTACCCCCGCCCCGGCGGACACTTTTTGTGATCTGCACCTGCACTCGACCGCGTCGGACGGGACCGATGCGCCCGAGGCGTTGCCGCGGCTGTGCAAAGCCGCAGGGTTGTCCGCCTTCGCGCTGACCGACCACGACACCACGGCGGGCGTCGCGGCGTGTGCCGCGGCGGCCAAGCGGATCAAGATCGACTTCGTGCCGGGCATCGAACTCTCGGCCAACCCGGACCTCGCGGGCACCGGCCGGCCCGTCGGATCGCTGCACCTCTTGGGCCACTTCATCGACCCCGACCACCCCCACCTCGCGGAGATCAGCCAGCGCTTGCGTCGCGCCCGAGCGCAGCGTAACCCCCTGATGATCGAGAAGCTCAACGGCCTGGGCGTGCGGATCACTTACGAAGAAGTCTTGGAGCTCGCCGCGGGCGGCGCAGGCAAAGCCCTCGCTGAGGACGCGATCGTCGGTCGGCCGCACATCGGCCAAGTGCTGGTCAACAAGGGCTACGTCAAATCCATCCACGAAGCCTTCGCTCGGTACATCGGCAGTGAGGGTGCCGCCTATGCCCGGCGAGATTTGCTCACCGCCGCCGAGGCGATCGAAGCGATCCACGCCGCGGGGGGGCTGGCAACGCTCGCCCACCCCGTGCAGTTGGAGATCGCCGACGCCGCCGCGTTGGAACACTTCATCGCCCAGCTCGTGGACCTCAAACTCGACGGCCTCGAAACCCGCCACAGCGACCACACCGCGGGTGATGTCAAACGCTTCGAGAAACTCGCAGCGAGGTTCAAACTGTTGACCACCGGCGGCAGCGATTACCACGGCTCACGCAAAACCATCACGCTGGGCAGCCAACGTGTGCCCCGTTCCGCTTACGACGCGTTGGCCGCGGCGCAAGCGGCGCAGCTCGCGTCGTAAAAAAATAGTTCGCTCAAGTAGGTTGAATCCCCCATCGGAATTGTCCGGCCCGGCTTTATCATGGAGCCTGGACTTGGCGGTGGCGTGGCCGCTTGAGTGGGGGCTGATGGGTCATCGCGTGCGGGTAAAACGCGGAAGGAAAAAATCATGGATCGACTCAAACCGATTTTGTCGTATCTGCGTAGTCAGGACGCGGGGCAGTTGCGGCCGACGCCTTGCGGCGGGCATGATACGGAGCTGCCGTTTTTCACGATCAGCCGGCAGGCGGGCGCGGGCGGCGAGCCGTTGGCGCATCGGCTCAGTGAACGGTTAAACCTCATCGAGCCGGGCGAGCGGGCGTGGTCGGCGTTCGACCGCGAGCTGATCGAGCGGGTCGCGTCGGACCACGGCATCTCGTCGGAGCTGGTCGAGCTCATCGGCGAGGGCGGCCGGGGTTGGCTGGAAGAGATGTTTGAGACGATGACGAGTCGGCCGTTGATGCGGCCCGGCGAACTAGAGATCTACCGCATGGTCGCCGAGACCGTGCTCGCCTTAGCCGAGGCCGGGCGGGTGGTGTTGGTCGGGCTCGGCGCCGCGTTCATCACGCAGCAACGCACCGGCGGCGTCCACGTCCGCCTCGTCGCGCCGCTGTCACACCGCATCGAGCAAACCGCCTGGGCCCGGCAACTCACGCGGCGAGAAGCGCTGGAATACATCCGCCGCACCGAGCGGCGGCGGGAAGCGTTTTTCCGCCGGTTTTGGCCGGACCACTGCCTCTCGGCCGAGTCGTTTACGGTGACGTTCAACACCGCCCACTGCTCGGTGGAGCAGCAAGTCGATGCGCTGATTGCCATGCTGCCACGCTATGCCCCGCAGCGGCAGCGCGATGTCGTGCCGCGAACCGTCAGCGACAAATGAGGCGTATGGCGTGTCGCGTGCACGGGTGCGGTTTAATCGTGCTAAAAACGATTCACTCCCGCCACGCGCTCCACACCCCCGCGAGGCGTTTGGCGAAGGCGGCGGGAGTTTCGACGAAGAGCTGGCAGCGCAGGGGCTGGGTCGCCGCGTCGAGTGAGGCGAGCTGGTCGTCGAGCCGGGCTAGCAGATCGGGGTGATCGCGGAGGGCGGGGCGGAGTGCGACGAGGTCGGCCTGTTGGCGGGCGTGTCGTTCGAGTTGGCGGAGCGCTTTTCGGAGTAGCGAAAGCTGCTCGGGCCAAGCGCGTTCGAGGGCTTGGAGTTGGTCGGCGAGTCGGTGGCATGCGTCGGCCCACTCGGCGGGGTGTTTGCCGGAGCCGCTGAGTTGGGCGGCGTGTTGGTAGGACTGGCGCAACCCGGGGGTGAGCAGCTCGAAGCCGCCGTCGGGCAGGTGCCAGTACCGCGCCCTCATCCTCATCTCGGCGAGGTCGGCGACGAGCCGGAGCAACTTCGGGTCGGGTACGGCGGGTTTGCGACGCTTAGTGGTTTTGTCTTCGTCGGCCTGATCCAGCCGGGCGAGCACATCGGTCGCGTCAAGCGCAGGCTCGACCGCCGCGAGCGCGGTCAGGGTTTGGCGGGGCGGGGCGGGGGGCAGCAGCTTGAGGCTGCGCGTGATGATCCGGTGTTCGCGGTTGAAGACCTCGCGGGTCAGCGGTCGGCGGAACAGGTGAACCAGGGCTTGCAGGCGGAGCAGTTCACGCCGGGCGGCGGTGGCATCGGCGTGCTCGCCGGTGAGCGCGGCGATGGCCGTGTCGAGTTGATGGGCAGCGTGACGGCGGACCGCTTTGACCAGCGGGTCTTTACGTTTGAAAGAGAGCGGAGGCATGGCGTGTGGGGGTTGGGATCTAGGATTTAGGAGTTAGGAGTTAGGGATTAGAGGCTAAAGAATAAGTCGCAAACCACATCGTCAGCATCAAGCCATGCTCATCCGAGGTCTTCACCAATCCCCAATCCCCAAGTCCCAACCCCATCACTGAAAAGGGATGTCGATCGCAAAGCTGATGTTGCGTTCTTCGTCGAAGTCTTCGGAGGTGATCGGCACGGCGAAGTCGATGGCGAAGGGGGCTTGGCTGAGGAAGGCGACGTTGAGCCGAATGCCGAAGCCAACGCTGGCCCGCCATTGGTCGAACTCCAGGTCGTTGCCGGAGGTCAGGGTGCCTTGGTCGGTGAAGACCACGCCGCGGAGGTATTGGTCGACGAGCGGGAATTCGTATTGCAGTCCGGTGAGAAAGAGGAACTCGCCACCGACCGCGTCGTCGCCGAGGGTGAGGGTGTCGGCCCGGATGCCGCGGGGTCCGACGCCGCGGTTCTCAAAGCCGCGAAAGGTCGAGTGTCCCCCGGCGTAGAAGCGTTCAAAGAGCGGGGCTTCGCCGTCTTCGAAGATGTACCCGCCGTCGATGCGGAAGCGGAGCACGCTTTTACGGTCGAGAAAGTCCTGGGCGACGGTCCAGAACTTGTCGTAGGACAGCGTGAGTTTGGTGAAGTCGAAGTCGCCGCCGAGGGCCCCGACGCGTTCGACGGTGAGGTTCGTCCGGCTGCCGATCGAGGGGGTGAGGTTGCTGTCGGTGGTGCTACGGCTGATGCGGAAGCTGGCGGAGGTGAGCAGGTTTGTGCCTTCGACGGCAAACACGTCGAGGGCGCTTTCGTCTTCGATGTCGGTGATGCGGACGTTCTCGGCGCGGACGCGGGCCGACGCGGACCAGACATCGCCGAAGCGTTTACCCAGGCCCAGTCGTCCGCCGCTGCGTCGTTCGTCGAACTCGTCGCGGTCGCTGTCGAAGAAGAACAGTTCGCTGTCGAAGAAGTAGTTGGTGTCGTAGAAGAACGGGTCGGAGAGGCCGATGGAGTATCGGCTGTTGTCGCTGCCGGGTTGGAGGGTAAGGTTGAAGGTTTGACCGCCTCCGCGGAAGGCGCGGTTGGAGAGGAAGTCGTCGAGGGATTCGGGGGTGTCGGTGATGTCGAAGTTGCGTTGGGTGATGTCGATGGCACCCAGGAGGCCGTCGTCGGAGCTGATGGTCGCGCCGAAAGAGATCGAGCCGGTGTTGCGTTCGGCGACTTCGACCAAGACATCGCGTTGGTCGTCGTCGGGGACGCCGAGCACGGTGATGACGGCGTTGGAGAACAGGGGGGTTTCGTTGAGGCGTCGGCGGGTGTTGTTGAGGCCCTCGCGGTCGAAGGGCCGGCCGGGGCTGATGCCGCGGAGTTCGCGGAGGATGACTTTGGTGCGGGTGAGGGTGTTGCCCCGGACGGTGACTTTGCCGACGGTGCTGGGGGTGCCTTGGTCGATGGTGACCAGGAGGTCGACGGTGTTGGTTTGGGGGTTGAATTGGCGGTCGATGCCCGAGGTGCGGTCGTCGTTGGTGTTGCGGCGGACGAGGCGGGTGTTGAGGTAGCCGAGCTTGCCGTAGAGGTTGGTGATGTTTTGGGCGGACTGTTCGAGTTGCCGGCTGGAGTAGATTTCGCCGGGCTGGAGCTGCATGTGGCGGACGATCTGCTCGGCGGAAAAGAGCAGGGGTTGGCCGCCGAGGCCTTCAACGCGGACCTCGCCGACGGTCCAGCGGGGGCCTTCGTTGACCACGAAGGTGACGATCGCGTCGCGTTGGTTGTCGCTGACGGTGATGCGGCGATCGACCTCGGCCTCGAGGTAGCCGCGTTGCTGGTAGTAGTCGCGGAGGCGGGCGGCATCGAGCTTGAGCTCTTCGCGGTTGACCACGTGCTTGTCGCCGAGGACGGGGAACCAGGTGCTGGATCGGATTTGCTTGCGGAGCTGTTCGTCGCCCAGGTCGGCGTTGCCCTCGAAGAGGATTTGGCGGAGCCGGATGCGGGGGCCTTCGCGGACGATGAAGATCAGTCGGCGGTCGCGGTCCAGGGCGTCTTGGTCGATCGACACGTCGGTGACGAAGTAGCCCTCGGATTCGTAGGCGGCGACGATGGCGCGTTGGGCACGGTCGATGATGAACGGGTCGATCGCGTCGCCGGTGCGGAGCTGGATGAGCGGGCGGAGCTCGGTCGGGTCGAGCCGGGTGGCCCCGCGGATTTCGATGCCGGTGAGGATGGGTAGCTCGATGAGGTCGAAGCTGACGCCGACCCCGCCGTCGTCGGTGGGCTGAGCCTGGGCGGTGACTTGGCTGAAGAAGCCGAGGTTGGTGATACGGACGACGTCTTGTTCGACGGTGGATTTGTCGTAGGGTTGGCCGACGGCGGTGCGGAGCTGATTTTCGACGTAGCGGGATTCGATCTGCTCGAGGCCGACGAGGGTGATGCTGCGGACGGGTCGGCCGTCGAACTCGAGGCCTTGGGCGGCGGTGGTGGCGGCGGGCAAGCTAAGTACCGCCAAGGTCCCCACGAGCAGCAACCGCCACAGCTCGGCTTGCATGACGCGCGACCTCGACGCCCCCCGCGGGCCGATCAGGCCCCGCGGATATGGGGCGTGTTGCGGTCGCGGGGTGGGGTTCAAGCGGGGGTCTCCGGGGCGTCGGATTGGGTAGAGACAGCGGGGTGTTGTCGTGGCCGGTGTGCACCGGGTGGTGGCGGCGGCTTGATAAGCGGGTGAGTTTAATCGAAAGCGTTGCCGCGGGCGGGGTTGCAGCGGACTTGGGGGGCGTTTGGGCGGGCGAGGGGTCAGCGTTTGTGGGTTGAGCGGGCCGGCGCGGGGAATCACTTGTCGCTGTGCGGCGTGGCCCCTAAACTGGAGGTTCCTGCGAGACGATGCCCTCTTTAAAGTCCCGTCACGCCCTCTCACCGACCCGACACCCCGCCCATTACCCTGATCGCATGTCAGGACCCGGCCCGGCCCCCGAAGGGACCCCCATGAGCACCGCCACCAAAAACAAAGCCAAGGCCAACGGCAATTCATCGGCCCCGACCTCGGCCGACGACACCCCCGCGGCCGTCACCGGCGGCGGCCAAGACCCCGTCGCCGACCTCTCCCAAGATCAACTGCTGAAAATGCTCAGCGACATGATGCTCATCCGCCGATTCGAAGAACGCACCATGCAGGCCTACCAACAGGCCAAGATCGGCGGCTTCTGCCACATCTACATCGGCCAGGAAGCCACCGCCGTGGGTTCCATCGCCGCCACGAACAACGACGACCCCATCGTCACCGCCTACCGCGACCACGGCCACGCCCTGGCCCGCGGCATGGACCCCAACGCCTGCATGGCCGAGATGTACGGCAAAGTCACCGGCTGTGCCAAAGGCAAGGGCGGCTCGATGCACATGTTCGACAAGCCCAACGCCATGTTCGGCGGCCACGCCATCGTCGGCGGGCAAAACCCACTGGGCTGCGGCCTCGGCTGGGCCATCCAGTACAACGCCGAATCTAAAGTCGCCCTCTGCTACATGGGCGACGGGGCTTTGAATCAGGGCGCGACCCACGAAGCGATGAACCTTGCGAGCATCTACAACCTGCCGCTGATCTTCGTCCTCGAAAATAACGGCTACTCCATGGGCACCGACATCGCCCGTGGCACCGCCATGGCCCACGACCAAAAATCACGGGCCGAAGCCTACGGCCTCCGCCACTTCGAGTGCGACGGCCAAGACGTCCTCGACACCTACCGCACGTTCAAGCAGGCCGTCGACGGGGCCCGCAACGCCCGGCCGATCAACTACAACGAAGAAACCGGCAAACGCGAAGGCCTACCGACCTACGACCGCGACGGCCGCACCCCCGGCCCCGCCTACGTCAACGTCAAAACCTACCGCTACCAAGGACACTCGATGTCCGACCCGCAAAAGTACCGCAGCAAAGACGAAGTCGGCGAAAAGCAAGACGTCGATTGCATCAACCGCTTGGTCAACTGGCTCATCGAACACGACAAAGCCACCCAAGAGCAGATCGACGAACTCGACAACGCCGCGAAGGAAGCGTCAAAGGCCGCGATCAAGTTCGCCGAGGAATCGCCGGACTTGGGCAGCGATGAGTTGTACACCGATGTGTACGTGAACGTGTTTGGGCCGTACAAGAAGGGTGAGGCGAATCCGAACTTCCGGTGCGACACAAGCGACCCGCAAATTTGACGCTTTTCGAGAAGCTCCTGTTCGTCGTGAATGGGCTTATTTCACTGGCGGCGGTCGTTGGATTGATCTTCGTATTGCTTAGTTTCAACGGGCTGGGCAGGATATAGACCGAAGCAGTGAAAATGGCCTCTGACCAAGACGACAAAACCTGGATCGTCCTCCTCGTCGTCTTCGGCCTCATGGGCGTCGGCGGCCCGCTCCTCGCGCTGATATTGTTTTTCCTGATCGCAAATCTAACTTAACTTGAATCGAACCCGCAGCCACCCGCTGCACCCCCTTAGGAAACGAAGAGACATGGTTGCTGCCCCAGGAACTGACCGCAAGATCCAATACCGCGAAGCCCTGCGTGAAGCGATGCAGGAAGAGATGCGCATCGACGACCGCATCTTCCTGATGGGCGAAGAGGTCGCTGAATACAACGGGGCGTACAAAGTCTCCGAAGGGATGTTGGCCGAGTTCGGGCCGCGGCGGATCGTGGACTCGCCCATCTCCGAGACCGGCTTCGCGGGTCTGGGCGTCGGGGCGGCGATGTACGGGCTGCGGCCGATCATCGAGTTTATGTCCTGGTCGTTCTGCCTGGTCAGTGCCGACCAGATCATCAACAACGCCCCCAAAATGCTGTATATGTCCGGCGGCCAGTTCGGCTGCCCGATCGTCTTCCGCGGCAACAACGGCGCGGGCGGCCA
>CAYPCC010000060.1:0-13151 GCA_964409095.1 uncultured Phycisphaera sp.
AGTTCGTCGAACACCCGGCCGTCGAGTTTGCGTTCCTGGGGACTGCGTGGCAGCAAGGTGGTGCGCTGGAGGTAGTGCTGGGGGGTAAGGGTGACGCGGGTCGTGCCGTTGCCCAGCGGGCGGGAGGCCATGAGCATGCGCAGCCGACCGCGGGTGAAGAACTCCATCGTGACCGGGCGGGGCGGGAGGGTCAGGTCCGCGAAAAATTCGGCCCGCAGCGTCGGCGACTCGCGGATTTCTTCCGGGAACCCGTAGCTGAGGATCTGCGTGTCGCGGATATCAAATTCGTTGCCCAGCGACTCGGCCAGAGCGGGCCCACGCGACGCGGGCATCACGCCGACCCGTAGCCCGTTGCCGTGCCACACCGCCCGGCTTAATTCATTGAGCACCGACTCATCCACCAACGCCCAAGCCTCTTCGACCGGCTGACTCAGCGGGAGCGACAATCGCCGCGACACCCAACGCACCGGATCGGTGTCGGGCAACAGCAGGCCCGGCTCGGGCGCGGGCGTGCCGGGGTCCACGGTGCGGATTCTGCCTTCGGGCATCGGCGGATCGGTCGCACAGCCCATCAGCATGAGGCCAACCACAAGCATCACAAGCCACCAACCGACCGCAGGCGGGCGAAGATGTTTCAACCCGCGATCACTCGTTCGAGTTGGTCCAGCCCGCGGTTGAGTTCGTCGGCGGTGATCGTGATCGGCGGAGCGAGGCGCAGGACGTTGCCCTGCGTGCCGTTGATCATCAAGCCTTGCTCAAGACAACGATTCACCACGTCGGTGGCATTCGTGAACCACGCCCCCTCGGCGGATGCGTCGAGTTCGACCCCGATGAACAAGCCCCGGCCGCGGACGGCTTTGACCGACGGGTGGGACTGGGCGAACGTGCGTAGCCGAGCCATCGCCGCGTCGCCGAGGGTCGCGGCGTGTTCGACCAAGTGGTCTCGTTGGAGGACTTCAAAGATGCGGGCGGTGACGGCCATGGACAGGCAGTTGCCGCCGAGGGTCGTGGCGTGCTTCACGCCGCCTTGGGTCTTGGCGTTGTAGAGTTCGGCGAGGCGCGGCTGGGCGCACATCACGCCGACGGCCAAACCGCCGCCGACGCCTTTGCCCAGCGTCATGATGTCGGGTTCGATGCCCCAGTGTTGGTAGGCAAATACTTTCCCGGTTCGGCCGCAGCCGGTCCAGACCTCGTCGCAGATCAAGAGCAGATCGTGCTCGTCGCACAAAGCCCGGAGTTGTTTGAAGTACTCGGGGTCGGGCACGTTGACGCCGCCTTCGCCCTGGATCGGCTCGGCGATCAGGGCGACGGTTTCGTCATCGAGCACCGCCTTGATCGCTTCGAGATCGTTGTAGGCGACGTTGGTGTAGCCCGGCAGGTGGGGGGCAAAGCCTTCGCGGACCGCGGGGTTGGCGGTCGCACCCATGGTGGCGAACGATCGGCCGTGGAAGCTCTTGGTGCAGGAGATGACTTTGTATCGCCCGAATTCGCCGGTGGTTGTTCCGCGGTGGGCCTTGCCGTAGAGCCGGGCGAGCTTGAGCGCCGCTTCGTTGGCGTCGGCGCCGCTGTGGCAGAAAAACGATCGGCCGCCGAAGCCCAGTTCGCTGATGTGCTGCGCTGCGCGGGTCTGCGGTTCGGTGTGGTAGAGGTTGCCGACGTGCCACAGTTTTTGCGCTTGCTGGGTCACGGCCTCGACGAGGTCGGGATGACAATGGCCCAGCACCGGAGCGCCGAAGCCCGCGAAGAGATCGAGGTAGGTCTTGCCGTCGGCGTCGCGGAGCGTGCAGCCGTGGCCTTCGGCGATGGCGAGGGGGTATCGGCCGTAGTTGATCGACATGAAGGTGTCGTGCCGATCGATGATGGCTTGGGTGGAATCGTCGGAGTAGGAGGTGTTGGTCACAACAAGGGGTTCCTGCGGGCGGATGCGTAGTTTAATTGAAACCCAAGGCGATTCGTAGCAGCACGTGAGTTGCCGGTGCGTTTCAAACGTCAACCGCGCAGTTTAAACTTCCGGGGAGTCGGGGGGGGGTAAAAGAAAACCCCTGGCGATCGGAGCGTGCCAGGGGTCTTCGAGTGTTGTCACGGATTCAAGGGAAGGGTGATCAATCCCTGGTTTAGTTGATCATGTCCTTGAGCGCCTTCATGGGGCGGATGCGGACGTTTTTGCTGGCGGGCTTGGGTTTTTGGGGCACCATTTCGCCGTTGAACGGGTTACGGACGAGCTTACCGCCTTTGACGGCGGGCTTCTTGACGACGGTCATCTTGGCGAGACCGACGAGGCTGAATGCGCCGTGCTTCTTGAGGCTCGTGGCCATGGTGGCAGCCAAGGCGTCCATCACTTCGACGACTTTCTTCTTGGGCAGGTCGGTTGCCTCGGCGATGGCGGCGTACACTTCGCTCTTGGTCAGGGGTTTTTTGGCGGCGGGCGCATTGGTTACTTTTTTCTTAGCCATGGTGTTGCTCTCCTAGCGTTTGGGATGTTGACTACGGGGCGAGTCGTCTGGATTCCGGAAAAGTCCGGGGGTGTCCAAGGGGTCATCCGTGACAGGGATGGACGTGTGCCGGTCGCGGCACGAGTACCCGTAAATCGGAAATTGTCTGGAAATACTGCACTTTTCTCGTTTCGGCGTCAAGTGGGCCGGCGGATTCGCCCTTGCCAATATGGCAGAAACGCGATCGCACCCTCGGAAGCGTGGCAGCCGAGTACCCCCCCAATCGCCCCCAAACACCCCGTCAGGGCCGATCGGTTGGCATCGGCTTTGCCATAAATGGGTAGGTTGAGGTATGCCTTGGCCGATTGCTTTGCTTCAAGGTTATTTTCAAAGGAAACCCCACGATGTCCAAGACCATCGGAATCGACTTAGGCACGACCAACTCCGTGGTCGCCGTCATGGAGGCCGGAGCCCCCAAAGTCCTGATCAACAGCTCGGGCAACCGCACCACGCCGTCGATCGTCGCGTTCACCGACAAGGAAGAACGCCTGGTCGGCCAGCCCGCGCGTCAACAGCAAATCACCAACCCCAAAGGCACGATCTTCTCGATCAAACGCTTCATGGGCCGTCGCCACAGCGAGGTCGTCAGCGAACAGAAGATGGTCCCCTACGAAGTCACGGGCGGCGCCGACGAACTCGTGAAAGTCCACGTCAAAGGCAAGGACTACACGCCGCAAGAAGTCTCGGCGATGGTCCTGCAAAACCTCAAAAAAACCGCCGAGGACTACCTCGGCGAAAAAGTCACCAAAGCCGTCATCACCGTGCCCGCCTACTTCAACGACTCGCAGCGCCAAGCCACCAAAGAGGCTGGCGAAATCGCGGGCCTCGAAGTCGAACGCATCATCAACGAACCCACCGCCGCCGCATTGGCCTACGGCCTCGATAAAAAGACCAACGAAAAAATCGCGGTCTTCGACCTCGGCGGGGGCACGTTCGACGTCTCGGTTCTCGACGTCGGCGACGGCGTCTTTGAAGTTCTCGCCACCAACGGCGACGGCCACCTCGGCGGCGACGACTGGGACCAAAAACTCATCGACTTCCTTGCCGACGAATTCAAAAAGTCCGATGGCATCGACCTGCGCAAAGATGCGATGGCCCTGCAACGTCTCAAAGAGGCCGCCGAGAAAGCCAAGATGGAGCTGTCCAACAGCCAAGAGACCACGGTCAACCTGCCGTTCATCACCGCCACCAACGAAGGCCCGAAACACCTGATGATCTCCATCACACGCACCAAGTTCGAGCAGATCTGCGAAGACCTGTTCAAGCGGCTGCGTAACCCTTGCGAAACCGCGCTGCGCGACGCCGGGCTCAAGGCGGGCGATGTCGATGAGGTTGTCCTCGTCGGCGGTTCGAGCCGTATCCCTAAGGTGCAAGCCCTCGCCCAAGAAATCTTCGGCAAGGAACCCAACCGCTCGATCAACCCCGACGAAGTCGTGGCCCTCGGGGCCGCGATTCAGGGCGGGGTGTTGCAAGGCGACGTGAAAGACGTGCTGCTGCTCGACGTGACCCCGCTGTCGCTGGGCATCGAAACGATGGGCGGCGTGATGACCAAACTCATCGAAAAAAACACCACGATCCCGACCAGCAAAAAAGAAACCTTCTCCACCGCGGCCGACAACCAGACCGAGGTGACGATCCACGTCCTGCAAGGTGAACGCGAGTTCGCTAAGGACAACCGGACGCTGGGCCAGTTCAACTTGGCCGACATCCCGCCCGCCCCGCGGGGGATGCCGCAGATCGAAGTCGAGTTCGCCCTGGACGCCAACGGCATCCTCAGCGTGATCGCCACCGACAAGGGCACCGGCAAGACGCAGAACATCGAGATCAAAGGCAGCTCGGGCCTCTCCGATGCCGAGATCGAGAAGATGAAAGCCGACGCCGAAGCCAACGCCGAGGCCGACAAAAAGAAACGCGCACTGGTTGATCTCAAAAACCAAGCCGAGGCGGTGGTTCACCAGACCAACAAGCAACTCGAAGAGCACGGCGACAAGATCGGCGCCGACATCCGCGGCAAGATCGAATCGGCCGTGTCCAACGTCGAAGAGAAGCTCAAAGGCGACGACGCCGACGCCATCAAGAAAGCCCTCGAAAACCTCAACACCGAGAGCATGGAGCTCGGCAAAGCCGTCTACGAAGCGACCGCCGCAGACTCCGCCGCCGGAGCGGGTGGTCAAGCGTCGGCCGGTGCCGCGGCCTCTTCTGAGGCCGGCGCTGACGACGTGATCGACGCCGAGTACGAAGTCAAAGACTGATCGCTTCGCTCATCTATATTCCATCCAAAGCCCACCCGCGATCTCAAATCACGGGTGGGCTTTTTTTGTGGGACGTCGTGGTGTTGGGGAGGGCGGGTTTATTGGCCGGGCGCTTGGACTTCCACCGCGCCGTGGGGTTTTTCAAATGTCGTCGCGCTGAGGTTGTCAAGCAGACGCAGGTCAGAGAGCGTCGCGTGGCCTTTGGGTTCGCCGTGCACGCCCTGTGTTACGTTCCAATGATGAAACGTCCAGGTGGTGGCGATCGGCACGCCCTGGACATCGACAAAGTCGTCGTACAGGATGATACCGGGGGTATCTTCCGCGGTCTCTTGATCGTTGCCATAGGTCACGATGTAAGCCAGCGCGGTGAGCCGGCCGGTATCCGGATCGGCGAACGCGATGTACCAATCATCGGGCGTGTCGCCGACGCCGTCGTCGAAGGTGATCTTGGTGCCCCGCAGGATTTGGCCCTCCCGCACGGGTAGATCGCCCGCGTCGGTGAGCACGGTGCCCGGGTCGTTGAGTTTGTAAGGGGCAGCCAAGAAGTACGGCCAAGTCAGCACATGGAAGCGGGGCGGCGGGCCGGGAACCTCGGCGTCGGCGGGGACCATCCACGCGGTGTGGCCGTCGAAGGTGATGATCGCATGATCGTTGATGTGCAGCTTGGCCCGGCTCATCGACGGGGTGAAGAACATGACGCCGTCGATCTGCATCGGCCCGAAGGCGAGTGCGAACCTCGCTTGGATCGCGCGTTGCTTGTCGTATACCGCCGCGTGGTGAGCGTCTTCGATCGCTTGGATGCGCTCGGCGGGACCGAGGTCAGGTTGCATGGCGTGGTCGTCCGCCGAGACGGCGGCGGTCAAGCCCAGCAGTGCGGCGGCGGTGGCGAAGGTTGTCAGTTTTTTCATCACAAATCTCCGGATCGGTGTGGGAATACTTTCAGGAAGTGCGTTTGCCATTCAACGTCAATTCGGCCATCTGCACCGGCGACGCGGCGAGCCAAGCGGGGTCTTTTGAGATCACGTTGTGGTCTTTGTCGACCTGGCCAAACGACAACACGCCGGTCGGGCAGCTTTGGACACACGCCGAGCAACGCACGCACTCGGGGTCCTGCATGGGCAGGCCTTTGTTGGCGAAGCTCATGATGTCGATGCCTTGGTGGCAAACCGAGGTGCAGACGTTGCAGGAGATGCATTTCTTTTTTTCGCTGATGATGCCGAAGCGGCTGAAACGGGCGTAGATATGCATGAGCGCGGCGAGGGGGCAGGCGAATCGGCACCACACCCGGCCGGAGAAGTGGAAGTACAGCCCAAAGCCGATGATCCCCGCCCAGAACAGGTCGACGAACCACGCGTAGTTGAGCGCCGGGATGCCGTGATATTTTGAAGGGCCGAGGATCGCGGCATAGGCCGAGCCCGCCACCCCGCCGGGCGAAGCCCACGACACCACGCGGAGGAACACCAGAATAAGCGCCACGGCCAAGAACACTTGGCCGATCATGTTGAGTCGGTTCCACATCGGGCCGTGGGGCATCTTGTGGCGGTGGGTGTCGCCCAAGGTCTCGGCCATCGCGCCGCACGAACAAATCCACCCGCAGTACACCCCCTTGCCGAAGAAGTAGATGCCCAGAGGGATCAACATAAACGTCTGCACCAGCGAGATGATCAACCAGGTCCACATCGGTTGGCTGCTGAATACGTTCCAGATGAACAGCGGCCACGCGAGGATCAGGCCAAACGCACGCCAATACTCTCGGCCGTGCGGGTCGTAATCGACCGCGGGGAACAACGCATCCGCAAACGTCTTGCCGAATCCGCCATCAAACGCGCCAAGGTGCCCCAGCCAAGGAAACAAGAAGTACGGCAGGATAAACAACGGCACGCACTGGATCGTCATCAGTGCCGTAGTTTGCCACTTGATGTAAGGCGTCTTGCGTCGCCTGATCCGCCGGATGCCAAAGATCACGATCAACGTGCAGTAAAGCAGCGAGAACCAGAATCCCGGGCTGCCGCCGTCTTTGCCGGGAAGCCCTGCGGCCGAGAGTTTGAGGACGCCCAGCGGGTTCGTCGGGTCGTTGAAGACGTCCGCCAGCGAAGACAGCCACGGGCCGAGGTTGTAGGGGAACCAGCCGTTCTTCTGGAACGTCTCGGCGATCGGGAGGAACGTGCCGGGCTTTTTCCACTGGTAAAAAAAAGTGAAAAGGCCGAGCATGAGGATCAAGGTGACCCACCACATCGGCCCGCGGTCGCCGCTGACTTTCACGCCCGACTTGCGGAAAAAGTCCAGCGGGGGTTCGCGGCCGATCATCTCGAAGACCGACTCGTTGGGGAGGGTTTGCTCGTGGCCGTCGGCGTCTTTGATGACGACTTCGTGTTCGCGGATTGCGATCGGGTTCGACGCCATCATCAGGTTGATCGTGCCCGGCGGCTGCGCCTTGGGGCCCATGTAGGGTCCGGACGGCGTGGTCACGCGGTCGCCATCGACCGACTCCACCGACACCTCGACGTTGGGGTCGGCGGCGAGGGATTTGATCTTTTCGACGTTCTCGGGTTTGGGCCGGCTGAACTCGGGCTTGCGGTAGCTGAGCGTGACCCGTCTGCCGCAGGTCGCCAGCGCGATGGCGGTTTCCATCGCGCTGTCGCCGCCGCCGACCACGAGGATGTCCTGGCCGCAGAAGTCTTTGGGGTCGTGGAGGCGGTTGTAGACCTTGTCGAGCTCTTCGCCGGGGATGTTGAGCTTGCGGAAGTTGCCCGAGCGTCCGATGCCGACGATCACGCGGTGGGCTTTGATGTTTTCGCCGTCGGCAACATGGAGTTCAAACACACCGCCGGACTTGGTGATTTTTTCGATGCGAGCAAAGGTCGGGGTGATGCCTTGGTCGAGGGTTTGTTCGTGTAGGTCTTCGAGCAGGCCTTCTTTGATCTCGGCCTTGTCGTGGAACTGCAGGTCCCCGGCCGGGGTCATGTCCGTCGGGTAGGTGAAGATCGGCTTGCCTTTGGGGAAATTGGCGATCGTTGAGAACGGCTCGGCCGCCTCGAATAATTCAAACGTCAGGCCTTTTTTCTTCGCTTCCTTGGCCGCGGCAAAGCCCGAGACGCCGCCGCCGACGATGGCGATGTCGCGGACCTCGGGGTCTGCGACCGTTCTTTTCGTGAAGCCCGGGTCGTTGGCGATGGTCATCACCGCCCGCGTGCCGGTGTCGGCGGAAAACTTGAGCAGCGGGATGCCCGTGAGGTCGCCGACGATGTAAAACCCCGGCACGTTGGTCGAGCCGTCGGGCTGCACCACCGGCAACTTCTCGACTGTTCCCGCGGGCCAACGGGTGTGGAGCCAGCGGGTGTACGACGCGATCGGGTTTTTCAGCATGACGGGGTCCATCGAATAGGTTGATGAGCGAGAAGCGGTCTGCCTACATCCTACGGCCCACACCCGCTCGCCCCAACACGAACCACGGCCGGGTCCACAGTATTCCGGCGGCGTGCGAATCAAAATCAAATCGCATGGCTACACGATGAGAGATACTTTTTTTGGACGCGCCCCGCGTTTGCTCTTATTGTTGACGGCATGTATGCATCCCACGGTTTTTTGCGTTCGGACATCGGCGATGTGGACATTTTGTTCCACAACGGGGTGTTTCACCTCTTTCATTTGGTTTTGCCCAATCACGACTTTATTGCCCACGCGGTCAGCGACGACGGGCTGAGTTGGCGGCGGGTTAAAAATGCGCTCTACGTCGGCGAACCCGGCGCGTGGGACGACGACATGCTCTGGACGATGCACGTCTCGCCCGATCCCGATCAACCCGGGCGGTGGCGGATGTTTTATACCGGGCTGTCCCGCCGGGAATACGGCCGGGTGCAGCGCGTCGGCTTGGCGACCTCGCCGAATTTGATCGACTGGACCCGCGTCGAGGGCGGCGGCTATCCGCTCGAAGTGCCCGGCGAGCATTACGAATCGAGCATCGACGAGGGGCGCAAGTGGGTCAGTTTCCGCGACCCGTTTTTTTACCAAGACCCCGAAAGCGGGCGACGCCTGTTGTTGGCTTCGACGCGGGTGAAGACCGGGCCGCTGGTGCGTCGGGGTTGCGTTGGCGTGGCGGAGGAGGTGTCGCCGGGCCAGTTTGAGTTTCGTCCGCCGCTGCACCAGCCCCGGCTGTACGACGACGTCGAGGTGCCGAACCTTTTTCAGATCGATGGCCGGTATTACCTGATGGGATCGATCCGCGAGGACACCAAGATTCACTACTGGTACGCCGACCAACTCGACGGGCCTTACCTGAACTTCTTCGACAACGTGGTGCTGCCGCGCGGCAACTACGCCGCCCGCATCTGCCGCCACAGCGAAGACCTGTTGCTCTTTAATTTCTTCGCCAAGCAGGAAACCCACTTCGGCCAAAGCATCTCCAAGAAGCTGCTGCCGCCGCCCAAACAGATCGTCACCGACGCGACGGGGCGGTTAAGGCTGCAGTCCTACCGCGGTTTCGATGCGTTGGTGAACGAACGGTGCGAGGTCCCCGAGGCCCGGCAACTCGGCCGACTGTTCGAGAACCCGTTGGCCTTCGCCCAGGGCGAGGCCGTGGAAATGCACTTGGGCTGCCCCAGCGGGTATGAGGCGTTTTTGTTGCCCAGTGAGTTCGAGAGCTTCCGCCTGCGGACCACCATCGGCCTCGAAGGCTCGGGCAAGTGCGGCATGGTGCTCCGCGTGAACGACCAAGGCGACGGCTACTACCTGTCGCTGGACCTGCTCAAAGGCGTGGCCCAGATCCGGGCGTGGGGCGTCAACGGCCCGGCCGAATCCGAACACGCCTTCGACTACCAACAACTCCAAGCGGGCTACTTCATCAGCCGCGACGACGGGCCCTGGACCATCGAAGTCCTCGCCCACGGGATGTATCTGGAAGTTTCCATCAACGGCTCGGTGACGCTGAGCCTCGTCGACGACGCCTACGGCGTAGGCCGGCTGGGCTTCTACACCGAGTCCGCCAAAATCGAACTCCGCGACATCCAACTCGAACGGCTCGACCCGCCGCAGCAAGAGCAACCCAGCGGGCCGATGTACACCTCGGTGGCGACCCAGCCGTTGCCAAGCATGAGCCCGATGGACCTGGGCCGGGACGGTGGCGACAAGTCATGAATGTTTCGCAAACCCCCCAAGCAGCGGCCGAGCCGTGGCTACTCATCAGCGACGTGGACGACACCCTGACGGGTGACGACGCGGCGCTGTCGCGGTTCGTCGAAGCGGTGAATGCGCGCCAGCCGAAGCTGCTCGTAGCGCTCAACTCCAGCCGACCCGCGGCAAGCGTGGACGCGACGCTGCGTTCAGTCTTCCCCGCGGGCTTTCAGCCCCACGCGATCATCACCGCGATGGGCACGCAAATCCGCGTTGGTGGCGAATGGGTGGACGCATGGACGCAGCGTTTTGCGGATTGGCCTCGGGATGACATCGAGAAGGTTGTGCTTGCGCAGGGCCACCGTGCGCACGCTGCGGAGTATCAGACGCCGCACAAGGCGAGCTTCGCGGTGCCGAGTGGTGAAGCACAGGATCGAGTGCGGGCGGAGCTCGATCGCTTGGGGCTGCCGTGCCGGGTGATCGCGTCGGGCTCCGACGACTTGGACATCCTGCCCCCCGGCGGAGGCAAGGACCACGCGACGCTGTTCTTGGCCCAGCATCTGGGCGTCGACCCGCAGGTTCGTTTGGTGGTGGCGGGCGATTCGGCCAACGACTTGGCGATGTTCAAGGTGGCGTCCCGCGCGATCGCGGTGGGCAACGCTCGGGCCGAACTCGTCGAGGCGATGCCCGCCGACACGAGCTATCACGCCACGGCAAAGCACGCTGCGGGGGTGCTCGAAGGCCTCAGCCACTACGGCGTGTGGGCTTGAAATGTCGTGGGGCCAGGCCTAGGGTGCAATGAGATTCAGGCCTTGCTTTCCCTTGTTTTTACGAAAGATTTTCATTTATGCCCCCTCGGCCCAACGGCTCAATCCTCATGATCTCCCTCCACGGCTACGTCGCGGGGAGCCCCGAACTCGGCAAACCCGACACTGGAGGACAAGTCGTTTTCGTCCTCGAACTCGCCAAACGCTTTGCCCGCCTGGGCTACCAAGTCGATGTCCTGACCCGGCAATTTGAAGATCAACCCGCCCAAGACAAAATCAACCCCAACCTACGTGTCTGGCGCGTCCCTTTCGGTGGCAAAGGCTTCATCCGCAAAGAAGATATGCACGATTGGTACGGCGACTTCGTCACCAACACCCTCGCGGTCATCCGCAAAAAAGGCTTGAAGTACGACTTCGTCAACAGCCACTACTGGGACGCGGGCGTGTCGGGTCAAAAGATTGCTGAGGAACTGCAGATCCCTCATATCCACACGCCCCACTCGTTAGGTTGGTGGAAACGCCACCGCATGAAGGGGGCCAGCGACATTGGTGAAGGCGGTGGGCTGCGCTTCGACGAACGCATCCAGAAAGAGTTCGTGCTGTTTCGCTCATGCGACCACGTGATCGCCACCAGCGAGCAGCAGGTCGATCTGATCGCCAGCGAATACCAACTGCCCAAGGATCACATCACGATGATCCCGCCGGGTATCGACGAAGCCCGCTTCACGCCTTCGCCACCGTCGCAATTGGCGAAGATCCGCGAGAAGTTCGGGATGCGGGAGACCGACGTGTATGTCGTCGGCCGCGCCGCCCACAACAAGGGCTACGACCTGATCATCAAGGCGTTGCCGCACCTCAAGAAACTCCAGCCCAAGGCCCGGCTGGTCCTCGCGGCGGGGGGGAACTCGGCCCAAGATAAACAGCTGGTCCAGAAGTGGAAAAAGCTGGCCGCCGAGGCGGGCGTCGGCCGGTCGATTAAATGGCTGGGGTACATCGACGATGACGACTTGGCTGACTATTACCGTGCGCCGGGCATTTTTGCTTTGCCGTCGCGTTACGAGCCGTTTGGGATGACGGCCGTGGAGGCCATGTCCTGCGGCACGCCCACCGTGCTGACGACCCATGGCGGGCTGTTTGAACAGATCGAGTTCGGCAAGCACGCCTTGGTCGCCGACCCCAAACGACCCGCCGAGTTTGCCGCGATGCTCAGCCTACCCATGCAGTACCCCTGGCTCCGCGACACGCTGACCGTCGAAGGCGCACGCTTTGCCCGCCGCACCTTCGGCTGGACGGGGATCGCCCGGCGAACGCTTCTTGTCTTCGACAAGTTCAAAGGTAAATACTCGCGCAAACGCCACGACGACCGAAGTTAAGCCATACTTTTTTCCGCATAGGTTTTTGTGATGAACGGCACGCCCTCCCAACCCTGCGTCGTCGGCCTCGGCGAAGCGCTCTTTGACGTTTTTAAAGCGGGCCCCCGCCTCGGCGGCGCTCCGCTCAACGTGGCGGTGCAGAGCCACCGGCTGCTGCAAAAAATCGGCGGCGAAGGCCGGGTGATTTCGAGGATTGCCAATGACGAACTCGGCGAGCGCCTGCTCAAGCACCTTGATGATGAAGGCTTGTCGACATCGTCGATCCAACGTGGCGGACGAGCCCCGACCGGCCGCGTCGAAGTCGAGCAACACGACGACGGCAGCCACACCTTCCACATCGCCGACGCCTCGGCGTGGGATGAAATCGAATTCGACGACCCCGCCGCATCGCTCGCCCGCTCCTGCACCGCCGTGGCCTTTGGCACGCTGGCGCAGCGTCATCCCCAATCTCGTCAAGCCATCCAGGCGTTTCTGTCGGCCGCGCCTCGGGCGATCAAACTGTTCGACGTCAACTTCCGCGCCTCAGAAGACAAAAACTTTTTTGATGCGCAGGTGGTGACCGCAGGATGTCAAGCGGCGGACTTGGTCAAACTCAACGACGAGGAGCTTGACCAGGCCTGCGAACTCGCCGGAGTGGCCGACGCCCGCGAGATGCTGGAGCGTTTTGACTTACGCGCGGTGGTGCTCACCCAAGGGGCAAAAGGAACCACCGCGCTGACCGCGGCGGGTTGGGTCGATGGCGCGGCGGCGAGCTTCGATCGGGCCGACGGGGCCGACACCGTCGGGGCGGGGGACGCGTGCACCGCGGGCCTGCTCTCGGCGTTGTCGCTCGGACATCCGTTGCCTAAGGCGCTGGACCTGGCGAATCAAATGGGAGCATTCGTCGCGCATCAGCCCGGAGCGACGCCTCCGCTCCCCGCCGGGCTACTGAACTGGCTCGTATAAAGCGCGTTCCGCAGAATCTTTGCGATCTTGGGTAGCTGCGGAAATTGAAGCCGCGCTTGTTATCAAATCACGACTCAGAATAACCTGATCCCGCGTTTCCCCGAAGCTCATGGTTCGTAACGATCGACGTATTCTCCGCCCGCGACGCTCTGGGTCGAGCCGTCGAAGTAGACCGTGCTCAGCGAGCCGTGGCGGAGGTTGGGGGTTTCTGCT
>CAYPCC010000060.1:13161-14020 GCA_964409095.1 uncultured Phycisphaera sp.
TCGGCCGCCACCAAGTTCTTCGCCAACGCCGCGGCCTCGGGTCCGGTCGAACGGGTGCCGCCGATCACTTCTTCGCTTTGCGTGGGGTACGGGTTTGAATCGATCCGGCCGTCGAAGCGTAGCCACTGGTCGGGTCTCATGAAATCGACATTCAGCGGGTCGCCGTCGTTGACAACACTACCCGTGCCGTAGTAGCCGGTGGTCGAGAGGCGATAGGTGTAGGCGAATCGGCCTTTGAAGTCGATCAAGATTTCGGTCAAGGCTTCATTAAGCGGAAAGCCAAAATCAATGGTCGGACACATCGAAGCGGGGTTTTGGCTAAGCAGACCGTAGGGATAAAGCGGCCGTAGGCCGTTACGGTAGGTTGGACCGGCGAAGGTGGTTAATGAGGTGGCGGCGGGGGGGCGGGTGCGGAACCATGTGTCGGGCACCGCACTCGACGATGCGATCGCCGAGTGGCTTTCGGGAGTCTGCAGCCTGCTGTCGTGATCATTGGCGTAGGTGAAATGCATCAATCCCACCTGCCGAATATTCGAAAGGCAACTCGCCCGTCGGCCCGATTCGCGGGCACTGGAAAGAACCGGCAACAGTATGCCGATCAGCATCGCGATGATCCAAAATGACCACCAGCAGCTCGATGAGCGTAAAGCCAACACGTTGGCGGGTGGGGGGGCAGGGGAGTAAGTCGAAATAAACTCAGATAAGAGGGTTGACCTTTGTGTTATTATATATATATAAAATTACACAAACTCTTGCGTCAAGGGGCTTCTTTGGGGTTATTTACTTCTTTCACCCCGTTGGATATGGAAAAATGAGAAAAGTTTTGCTGTTTGCCGTTGCCGCGATCGTTTTTGTCTGC
>CAYPCC010000061.1:0-13421 GCA_964409095.1 uncultured Phycisphaera sp.
ACGTCGCCAAGGGCACGCTCGACTCGGTCATGATCGTCACCGAGCCGTTCTGCGTCGCCTACGGCATGGACCGGATCAGCGACGTGCTGGTCGTCGACATCGGCGCGGGCACGACCGACCTCTGCCGGATGCACGGCACGGTCCCCTCGATCGAAGACCAAATCTCGATCAACATCGCCGGAGACGCCGTCGACAAAAAGCTGATGGAACTCATCAAGAAGACCTACCCCAACGCCCAGGTCACGATCAACATGATCAAACGCCTGAAAGAAAAATTCGGGTACGTCCACACCGCCAAGGACAAGATCGAAGCCGAGTTCCCCGTGGACGGTAAGCCCACCATGCACGACGTCACCGACATCATCCGTGACGCCTGCTCGATCCTCGTGGACCCCATCGTCGAGTCGATCCATAAACTCATCTCGACGTTCGACCCCGAATTTCAGGATCGCCTGCGGGACAACATCATCCTCTCGGGGGGTGGCGGCCTGATGGACGGCCTCAACAAAGCGATCGAAGATAAGCTCGACCGCGTCGGCGGCGCGAGCGTCACCGTCGTCGAAGAGCCGATGTACGCCGGTGCCAACGGCGCGTTGCAACTCGCGCTGGACATGCCCGCCAGCTACTGGCAGCAGCTCAAGTAAGTCGGGGTTGACCCAACAAACGACAAAGCCCGGCCGTGTTTACGGCCGGGCTTTTTTTACAAAGTAACTTGATGAAAACCGACTTGGCCTCGGCCGAATCAGCTGGCGGCGAGCTTGTCGAGTTTGGTTTTGACCGCCCGGCCGAGTTTGCCCGCGGCCTCGGTGATCGAGTGGTAGAGATCGTCGCTGGCGTGATCGACGGCGAGGGGTTGTTGGCCCGCGATGCGGGCTTCCATGGTGACGCGTTTGTCGTCGGCCGCAGATTTTTTGGCGTTGTCGTCGTGGAGGTGGACTTCGACGCGGGTGACTTGGCTGGCGACGTGGCGAAGCGCCGACTCGACCGCCTCGGTGGTTTTGTCGGTCAGGGCTTGACTGGATTGGATGTTGCCGGCGTTGATTTGCACGATCATGAGGAATCTCCAGAGGTGGGGGGCGAATCAGCCCCTTTGCTACGCACCCGGTGGCCGCGGGTTCGAGATTCCGCGACAAACGGTTGTCGCCGAGCACATAGGTGCCGGGGGCCAAACACGTTTGCCCTTGATCCTACCCCTGAACATGATTTCACGCGGCTCGGTCAGGCGGCTTTGAGTTTAGGGTTTGCCGTGGCCGAGGGGGTCATGAGTTTGAAGGCGCGGCGGTTGAGGCGTTGACGCTCGGCGTCGAGTTCTTGTCCGAGCGTCGCCTGGGCGTCGCGCAGGTTGCGTAGCGCCGTCCACTCGGTTTCGAGGTCGCGTCGCATTTCCACAAGGTCGCTGCGGTCGGCCTCGACTTGTTCCCGCGCGGCGGCGAGCTGTTGGATTTCGTCGTTGAGCTGCTGGTGGGTTTTCTTGAGCGCGATCTGTTGCGCAGCGAGTTGCTCGACTTGGTCGTTGAGCTGGGCCTCGCGGGCGGTCAGCGTGGTCGAGGCTTGTTGGTGCCAAGTGCGAAGCGAAGCGCAGCGTTGTTCGAGGTCGGCCAGCAGGGCGGCGCCGTCGGGCGCGCCCCCCCCGGTGATCGGGGTCGCGGACGGGTCTTGGGCGGGCGTGGCGTCGGGGATGAAGGACTTCTTTTTGGCGGAACGTCGGGCCATGGGGTTCTCTCTTGGGCTGGGGGCGAATGATTCGTGGACGTTGTTGACATCGGACCGATTGGGGGTGGGCTTAAGCGTGTGGTAAGGGTTATGCCGGGGGTGAGCGATCTTGCGGGCAAGCGGGTGGGCAAGAAATTCCGATAAAACCCGCCCGCTTGGCGTCGGGGCGGCGTATGATCAGGGCATGTTTGATCGACGTGCTTTTTTACGTTCCCTGATGGGAGTGACGGCGGGGTTGGCGATGGGCCGATCTTCGGTGACGGCGCAGACGACCCCGGGTGGGACGGCCGCGCCGCCGTCTTTAGGCCCCTTGACCGAGGATCGGCTGGGCAAGCTGCTGCCGATGCGTCGGTTGGGCCGGACCGGCGAATGGGTCACGACGCTGGGCTTTGGCGGTTCGCACATGCTGCAAAATAATTCCGAAGCGGAAAGTGCCGCGTTGGTCGAAGCGGCGCTCGAAGAGGGCGTCCGCTTTTTCGACACCGCCCAGCAGTACGGCAGCGGCGAGAGCGAGCGACGCATGGGCCGATCGCTGACGCCCAAGTACCGCGACGTGATTTATCTGATGACCAAGACCCAGGCCCGCGAGCGTGGCCGGGCGCTGCAGGACATGGACGAATGCCGACAACGCCTCAACGTCGACGTGATCGACCTGATGCAGATCCACCACATCGAAAGCGTCGCCGAGGTCGATAAGCTCGTGGACCACGGCGTGGTCGACGTGCTGCTCGAAGCCCGCGAGCAAGGCAAGATCCGGCACCTGGGGTTCACCGGCCACAACACGCCCGACGCGCACCTACACATGCTCAAACGCCTCGATGCGCTGGGTGTCCAGTTCGACACGGTGCAGATGCCGATGAACGTGGTCGATCCGGGGTACGAGAGTTTTATCCTCAAGGTGCTGCCGGAGTTGATCGAGCGGGATTACGGCGTGTTGGCGATGAAGACGTTGGCGTTCGGACAGATCGCCGGACAGGACAACGGCTGGACGCGGCGGAAGCGCATCGCGCCGCCCATCGTGCCCGACCGGATGACGCTGGCCCAGGCGCTGGGGTTTGTGTGGTCGCTGCCGATCAGCACGCTGATCAGCGGCACGCCCACGATCGCCATGCTGCGGGAGAACGCGGGGCTGGCGCGGGCGCACGTGGACCTTGCGGAGGAAGAACGGTTGGCGTTGGTGGACTTGGCGGAGGAGTTTGCCGGGCCCGCGCTGGAGTTTTACAAGACCGAGGTGTGATGGCCCCCGCCCCCGCCCCCGCCCCCGGAAGTGGGCGGGAGCGTAGTCAGGCGCTGGGCCGATTCATCATGAACGTCGCCACCTGATCGAAAAACTGGGTGAGCGGGGCGTGGGTGTCGTGGGGTAACTCGGCCTCGGCGAGCGCGTCGGTCATCAATTGCATCCACCGATCGCGGGCGGCCAAGTCGATGGCAAACGTGGCGTGGCGCATGCGTAGCCGAGGGTGGCCGCGCTGCTGGGAATACCGCGTGGGTCCGCCAAAGCGCTGCACGAGAAAATCACGCAGGCGTTGCTCGGCCCCGACCCAGTCGTCGGCGGGGTACATCGGCCCGAGCAGGTCGTCGGCTTTGACGCGCTGGTAAAACCCCGCGACCAGCCGGGCAAACCCCGCCTCGCCGATGCGGGCGTAAAGCCCGCCGAAGGGATCGACGTCGGGGGATGGGGGGGTATCTGACACGGTGTAGGCTTAGCGGTTACGCAGTTTCGACAGCAGCCGCAGCAGCTCGAGGTACAGCCAGATGAGCGTGACCAAGAGGGCGAAGCCCGCGTACCACTCCATGTAGTCGGGGGCGCCTTGCTTGGCTCCGCGTTCGATCAGGTCGAAGTCGAGCAGGAGGCTGAACGCGGCGATGGCGACAATGACGAAGCTGATGCCGATGGACAGCGGGCTGCTGCTGTAGAGCAGCGACTGGCCGGCGGAGGTGAAGAAGCTCATCACGAACGCGGCCAAGTAGAACAAGAACACGCCGCCCACGGCCATCATGATGCCGGCCTTGAGTTTTTCGGTGACTTTAATGATGCGGAAGCTGTAGAGGATCAGCATCGTCGCCGCGACGCCGAGCGTGCAGCCGATGGCTTGGACGACGATGCCGTTGAGCGGCAGGCCGCTGCTGGTTTGCTGGGCACCAAACGAGGTTTCGTACATGTAGGAGATCGCGCCGAGGAACAAGCCTTGAAGCAAGGCATAGATCGGGGCGGTGATCGGGGCCCAGGTCTGTTTAAACGTGGTGATGAGGGCGACGATGAGCCCGCCGATCGCCCCGCCGAGCATCATCGGCGTGGTATAAGACGCGCCCGAGCTCGCGGCGCTCCACGAAAACACCGAGACGCCCACGCAGATCGCCAGGAGGATCATGGTTTTATTGACCGCGCCTTGGACGGTCATGAGTTCAGATTTTTCGGTGTCGTAGGTATCGACGGGGCTGCGGCGGAAGGTGTCGTCGCGGAGGGTGGGGTTGCTGCTGATCATGTTGGGATTCCCGGGGGTTGGGGGCGGCTTGAGGTTCTCACATCTTAGCGGGCGGGGCCGTCGCGGGAGGCGTGGGCTGCCGTGAGCATTACGTTGGCATTCTAGCCGGGGTTCGACACGGCGGCGGGGGCGGGTGTATCTTTGGACCCATGAGATACGCATTGATAATCGCGGGCGGCTCGGGCACCCGGCTCTGGCCGATGTCCACCCAACAACTCCCCAAACAATTGATCCCGTTCGTCGGGTCGGATGAGCGGGGCGAGGGCGGGCGGTCGCTTTTGCAGATCGCCATGGAACGGCTCGAGGGGCTGTTGCCCGCCGAGCAGATTTATGTGTGTGCGGGTGAATCGACCAAGCGGGTCATGCTCGACAAGCTGCCGGGGCTGACCGAGGATCGTTTTATCAGCGAGCCGATGGGCCGCGATACGCTCAACGCGGTGGGCCTGGGGTGCAGCGTGTTGCAACACAAAGACCCCGAGGCAACGGTGGCGATCTTCACCGCCGACCACATCATCGAGCCGGTGGACGACCTGCTGAAGATCGTGGATCGGGGTTTCAAGTTGGCCGAGTCGCGGGACAACACACTGGTGACGTTCGGCATCGCCCCGACCCACGCCGCGACGGGCTACGGCTATCTCCAACTCGGCGACGGGATTGATGGCGGGGGATATGTCGTCGATCAATTTAAAGAGAAGCCCGCCGCGGACGTGGCCGAGCAATACTTCGCGGCCGGGCCGGAGAAGTACCTGTGGAACTCGGGCATGTTCGTCTGGAAAGCCGCGACGGTGATGGCCTGCATCGAGAAATACGCCCCGGAAAACTTCGCCAAGCTCAACGACCTGGGTCGGCACTGGGACACCGACCAGCGCGACGCCAAGCTGGCGGAGATGTACCCGACGCTGAAGAAAGTCAGCGTGGATTACGCCGTGATGGAGCCGGCGTCGGCGGACACGCAGATGACGGTCGCCGCGGTGCCGATGCCGCTGAGCTGGTTGGACGTGGGCAGTTGGCCGAGCTTTGCCGACACGTTGGAAAAAGACGCCCACGGCAACGCAACCTCCGGCGGCCGCGCGGTCCACGTCGAGAGCCGAAACATCCTCGCCGCGACCAGCGACCCGAAACACCTGATCACGACGCTGGGCTGCGAAGACCTGATCGTGATCCACACGCCCGAGTCGACGCTGGTCTGTCACAAGGATCACGCCGAGAAGATCAAGCAGCTGCACGGGTTGGTTGGTGAAAAGATCGGGGAAGATTATTTGTAACTGGATGCGTTGGGATCGCCCGCGCGGCGAGCGGCGGGGGCGGTGCCCCTACACCCCCAAGGCAATCTCGTCCCGCACGTTTAGCGGGCGATCGCAGATCGCCGTTGCCCGGCGTCACGTCTCAAACCCATGCGATATTTATCCATCGATTTAGGCGGCAAGCGCACCGGTCTGGCGGTGGGCGACGACGAGACGGGGATCGTTTCGCCGTTGGACGTGATCGTGACCGCGAACGCCGAGGAACGGCTGCGGCAACTCGGCCGATTTATCAAAGAGCAGGAGCCCGGGGCGTTGATCCTGGGGATGCCGTTCAACATGGACGGCACGCTCGGGCCCGCGGCGGCGAAGTCCGTTGCGCTGGCCCAGACGCTTACCGAGCGGTTCGGTCTGCCGGTGCACCCGATGGACGAACGCCTGACTTCTGCGGCGGCCAACGACCAGATGGCCCAGTCGGGTCTGACCCACGGCCAAAAGAAAGCCCGCCGTGATGCGCTGGCGGCGGCGACGATCCTGCGCGATTTTTTAGAGACCCGGCCCGACTTGAACCGCGATTGAGGGGGTCGGCCGCGCGGTTTAGTTGAACAGCAGGCCGTAAACCACTAGCAACACCCCCGGCCCGGCGACGGCCAACGCCACCCAGCCGACGGTCTGCTTGATCTCGTCGGGCAGCTTATCCACCGGCTTGTTGACCACCGCGCAGGTCCACAGCGTCCAACCCAGCAGCAGCGCGGCGGCGGCCTGCAACACCGCAAGGTTGAGCGTGATCGACCAGCCTTCGGTCTTGCCCTTGTTTTGATTTTTCGTCTTCGCCTTCGCCTTCGCTTTGCCTTTGGCTTTCGGCGGCGCTCCGTCGCGGTCTTCGATCGACGGGGGCGGGGCGGCGAATAACGCATCGAGCGACTCGAAACCGCCCGCTTCGTCGGCGTCTTCATCGTCGTCGGGTTCAAACGCGGGGTCCTCGATCGCCAAGGGTTTGGGCGAGGGCGCGGGAGCGGGCTTCATCGCTTGCGGCGCTTCAAACAACCCGTCGATCTCGTCGAGTTCTTTGGCCGGCTCTTCACGGCGGGGCGCGGGCGGCGGGAACTTCACCTCGACCTGGGCCTGGGGTTCGGCTTTGACGCTCGACTCGGGCTTGGCCAGCAGGTCGTCCATCGACTGGAAATCGCCCCCCAAATCGTCTTCGTCTTCGAGGTCGAGGCCGTCCATCGGGTCGGCGAGGTTGTCCCCGGCGGTCTGGGCCACGCCCAGCAACTCATCGACGCTCTCGAACTCGCCGTTGATCGCGTCCTCGGCGTGGTCGGCGAGCAGGGAATCGATCTGGTCGATCAGCGCCGGATCGCCGACGGCCGGCTTGGGGGCAGTGGTTTTGTCGATGACCTCGTCCACGGCCGACACGAAATCGCCGTCGAGTTCGTCTTGGTCTTGGTCCTCCGCAGGCGATTCGCCCATTAAATCTTCGGCGCTGACAAAATCCTGGGCCTCTTGAGCGCTCGCTTCGTCGAGCAGCGACTGCAGCTGCGCCGCCAAGTCGTCGTCCCGCTGTTGCAGCTGGGCTTCGGTTTCCGGTGCAGGGGGCGCTTCGGGGGCTGCGTCGGCGACCGGTTCGTCGTCGAGATCGGCGATGATGTCTTGCACGGCGTCGAACGCGCCTTGCAGCTCGTCGAATGCGTCCTCCACGTCGGCCGGGCCGTCGGCAATGACGCCGGTGTCGAGGGGTTGCTCGGCCACGGCTTGAGGTTCGGCGTGGCCGACTTTGGCCATCAAGGCATCGAGTTGGGAGGCCAGATCGACGGGGGCCTTGGGGATCGCTTGGGCTGGGGCTTCAGGCTTAGCTTGAGGTTGCGTGGCGACGGCGGTGGTCGCTGGGGCTGGGGCCTGCGCGACGGGCGCACCGCCGCCTTCGCGTGCTTGTTTCATCAGCGCTTCGAGCTGGGCTTCCAAGTCGTTGGCAGGGGGGTTCGATGCGTCGGTCATGGCCAGGCAAACGGGCAGGGCGGTGGGTTGAAGTCATTCCCCGAAAGGATTTATCGACCGGACCGCCGCGCCAATCCAACGCGGCCCGGCCCGGCGTTGGGGTCGATAAAGATCAACGCACCCCGGCGATGCGTGACGGAATCTGGCATACTCGGGCCGAGGTTTTGATTATGCCCCCACGTTTTTTCTGTGATGCCTTGCCCGCAGCGAACTTATCGGAATCGGCGACACCGGCGGGATCGGCCGAGCGGTTCTGTACCCTTGGCCCCGACGAAACCCGCCACGCCCGCAAGGTCCTTCGGTTATCGGCGGGCCAAGCGATCGAGTTGTTCGACGGCCACGGCAAACTCGCCGACGCCCAGATCGTCGAGTACGTCCGCGGCGGCGGGGCGGACGACGGCACGATCTGCCAGCTCCACGCGGTGCGTGAAGTGGCCCCGTCGCGGCCGCGGCTGACGGTGGCGTCGGCGGTGCCGAAGGGTCCGCGGGCCGAGGCGATGGTGAACCAGCTGGGTCAGCTCGGGGTGGACGTGTTCGTGCCGGTGGTGAGCGAGCGGGGCGTGGTCGAGCCGGGCGCGGGGAAGGTGGGGCGGTACGAGAAGGCGGCGTTGGCGTCGGCGAAGCAGTCGGGTCGGCCGTGGCTGATGCGGGTGGAGCCGAGCGCGACGTTGGCGCAGGTGTGCGGTCGACGGTTTGAGGTAGGGCTGATCTTAGACCCGCGTGGCACGGCGCAGCCGGACTTGGCGAAACGGCTGGCGGCGGCGGCGGACGTGGTGGTGTTGATCGGTCCCGAGGGCGGCTGGACGCCGGGCGAGCTTGACGTGGCCGAGGCGGCGGGTTTGATGCGTTGGCGGATGGCTGAGCATGTGTTGCGGATCGAAACCGCGGCGACGGCGGCGGCGGGGATCGTACGTTACCTCGGGCCGGCGGCGGGTTAGTCGAGCGGCGAGGCGTGTGTTGTGGTCGGGGTGACGTATTCCTCGATGACCACCTCGGCCGGGCTGGCGGGCTCGGGCGTGGCGTGCATCACAATCAGGTTTTCTGGCTCGGGCCAGAGATATTTCGCGGCGAGTTGGTCGATGGCGTAGGCCCCGGCGACCGCCCCTGCGCCCACGCCCACGATGGCGGCGGCGGGCACGATAAACAGCTTTCCATACTTTTTCCAGAACACGGCAAGGACCTCCTGATCATTGAAACGGAATCGTCAGCGACTACCGGACACATGGCCCGACGCGATTCAACGCAAGCAAACGATACAGACCACGCCGAGGCAAGCGGATCGGTCGGGCAAATTTTGCGGCCGATCATTTTTTGGCGTAGTTCAAGCCCGACGGTTCGCCGCTAGCGGATGCGCAGCGTCGGGTTTATGCTTCGAGCATGACTTCCGAACCTTCTGCCCCCGCCCGCCCCGGCCCGCCGTCTCCGCCCCCCCCGCCCGACCTCGCGGAGCACGGCAGCGGAGGACAAACCTCCGACACCCGGCTGTTCATGCAGCTCTTGGCGTTCACCGACTGCCCAGACACCGATGCGGTAGTCGATCACGTCAAGCAACACGCCGCGACCGGCGCGGTGGTCTACGAAGACGTCAACGACCCCTTCGGCATCGCGCTGCTCACGTTTTCGACTCGGCCCGCCGACTTCGTCGAACGCACCCGGCCGCTCGTGCAGCATGGTCCGCTCGCCGACCTCACGCCCCGCCCCGAGTTCACGATGATCGGCCGATCGTATGCGCTGGGTTACGAACGCGACCTCGACGACACGCTGGTCGGTCGGCCGACGCGGCACGCGCTCGACCCCGCTACGCCTTGGGCGATCTGGTACCCCTTGCGGCGCAGCGGCGCGTTTACCCGGCTGCCCGACGACGAGCAGAAAGCAATCCTCAAAGAGCACGGCACGATCGGCTTCTCGTTCGGTGGGGCGGGCGTGGCCCGCGATATCCGTTTGGCGTGCCACGGCCTCGACGCGGCGGACAACGATTTCGTCATCGGGCTGATGGGCCCCGAGCTCACGCCGTTGTCGCAGCTGGTGCAGACGATGCGCGGCACGGTGCAGACCTCGTCCTATCTGGAAAGCCTCGGCCCGTTTTTTGTGGGCCGGGTGGCGTATCAATCGCCGATGAACGCCGGTTGAATCCGGCCTTGGATTTTGAATCTGTGTTAATCTGCGGAATCTGTGGCAAAACTGCCTTGAACAAACTTTAGAAATCTACGGAGCTGGGATTCATGTCTTTAAACCAACGCTACGCCGCGGTGCACTCGACCCTCGAAGCCGTCGGCCAAGGCCACGTGCTCAAGCACTACAACACCCTCCACGACACGGCCAAGGCGTCGCTGCTCGCCGAATGCGAAGGCATCGACTGGCCCGAGGTCGCCCGGCTGATCGAGTCGCACGTCAAGCAAAAACCCGCGTTCAAACTCTCCGACGATATTCAGCCCGCGCCGTGGTACCCGTATGTGCCGACGCCCGAGTTGCAATCCAAATACGACCGCGCCCGCACGTGGGGCGAGAAGATGGTGAGCGAAGGCAAGGTCGCCGCGTTCACCGTGGCGGGTGGGCAAGGCACCCGGCTCGGTTGGGACGGGCCCAAGGGCACGTTCCCCGCCACGCCGCTGCGCGGCACGACGTTGTTTGCCTGCTTCGCGGAATATTTGCACAAGGTCCAGATGAAGTTCGGGAAGGCCGTGCCGTGGTACGTCATGACCAGCCCGATCAACGACGCGGCCACCCGCGCATTTTTCATCGAGCACGATTACTTCGGCCTCGACCACGGCAACATCATGATCTTCCCCCAAGCCATGATGCCCGCGATCGATATGGCCACCCACCGAGTGCTGCTCGAAACCCCGTCGAGCCTCGCCCTCTCGCCCAACGGCCACGGCGGCTCGCTCAAGGCGCTGTGGACCAGCGGCGCGATCGCCGACATGAAAAAACGCGGCGTTCAGCAGATCAGCTACACCCAGGTCGACAACCCCACGGTCCGCATGATCGACCCGTTGTTCATCGGGCTACACGCCCTCGATGAAGCGCAGATGTCCAGCAAGATGCTGCCCAAAGCGTTCGCCAAGGAAAAGCTCGGCAACTTCTGCTTGGCCGACGACAAGATGACCGTGATCGAATACTCGAACCTGCCCGATGAATTGGCCGAGCAGACCACCGAAGACGGCGAGCTTCGTTTCCGCGCCGGGTCGATCGCGTTGCATTGCATCCGCGTGGATTTTGTGGAGTCGATCAACACGAGTGCCCAAGGGTTCTCGCTTCCGTTTAACCGGGCGGAGAAAAAGGTGCCGTTTTACGACGAGGCTGCCGGGCAGACCGTCACGCCCGGCGAAGCGAATGCGGTGAAGCTCGAGACTTTTGTGTTTGATGCGCTGCCGATGTGCGAAGACTCGATCATCTACGAGACCGATCGCGTGGACGAGTTCGCCCCGATCAAAAACGCCGACACGCCGGATGACGAACCCGACGCGACCGACAGCCCGGCATCCAGCAAGAAGCTGCAGACCGAACGTGCCGCACGTTGGCTCGAAGCGGCGGGTGTCGCGGTGCCCCGCACCGCCGACGGCCAAGTCGACGCGGTGATCGAACTCAAGCAGACCACCGCGATCTACCCCGACGACCTCAAGGGCGTCGAGCTGCCGACCAAGGTTGAACCCGGCGGCGAGTTGTTGCTGTAGGCCCGGCGTTTAGCCGTCGGCCTGCGACAACCAGATAATCAGCACCGCGATGAGCAGGATAAACAGCCAGACGCCGAGTGCGGAGAGGCTTGCTTTGCGGGCTTTGTCTTGTTCGTAGAACGCGCTGGGCCGGATGCCGCGGACCATGAATGTGGCGACCGCCGCGAGGTTGACGCAGGTCACGTTGACCGCGACCAGCAGCCCCGCGCCCCCGGCCAAGCCCCACGCCCCGCTGCCCATCAGCAGCCCGAACGCGACCATCGGCGGCAACAGCGCGACCGCAACCATGACCCCGATGAGGTTCGCCGAGACCCCCGATGTCACCGCGACCGCCCCCGCGGTGCCCGCCGCCAGCGCCAACGCCACATCCGACATCCCCACCTGCGTCCGCGACGCGATCTCCGCCACGTCCGCGTCGAACGGCACGGTCATCCCCACCAACACCGCAAACCCCAGACACACGCCGATGCCCGCGGCGTTGGTCCACAACGCCCGCAGCATCATCTTGAAGTCGCCCATGATCGTGCCAAGCGACAGCGACATGTTCGGCAAGAGCAGCGGCGCGATCACCATCGCCCCGATCACCACCGCCGCATTGTTGCGCACCAGCCCGACGCTGGCGATGATCGACGACAACAACACCGTCAGCAGATAGGTCTGGGTGATCTTCGTGCCCGGCGATAAATCGTTGAGCAGCTCTTCCCGGCTGATCCGGCCGCGGGCGAGCTTTTTGTTTTCCCGGTCCTGGTCCCGGTCTTGGTCGTCGTCGGCTTCGTCCTCTTCGCCGTTGTCTTGCGGCTCTTCTTCGGGTTGGGGGACGACGGCGGCGAGGGTGATGACCTCGGCGCGGAAGCCGTCTTCGCCGAAGGCTTCTTTGATCTTCGCAATCACCGGCTCGCTGGCGTCTTCCCGTAACAGCAGCGTCACCCGTCGGCGTTCGCCCTAGGCGGTGTTGAGCACCTGGTGGTCGAGCAGGTCCAAGTCGCAGCACAACTCGCCGATGTCGGTGTCGTTCTGGGCGGGGAGCGTGATTTCGATGCGGCGATAGTTCATGGTGAGGCGTTAGTCTACGCCAACGCCTCACGCTCGCTGACCACGCGCTGGCCGGCCGGGGCTAAATCCTGGGGTTCGATGATCCGGGCCCGCGGTTCGCCGAGGGATTCCATGCGCCGCGCCAGTCGGCCGCGCATCACCTCGCGGACCCGGGTGTGGGAGGCTTTGGCGATGAGATTGGTCAGCTCGTGCGGGTCGTGTTGGAGGTCGTAGAGCTCGGCCTCGGTCAGTGACTCGTGAGTGCCGGTGAAGCCATGGGTTTGCCCGTCGGCGCGGTCCAAGTCACGGACGATGTACTTCCATCGGCGGGTGCGGACCGCCCGGCCCCAACTGCTCTCGCTGATCTGCACGTACATGTCGTCCGGCCAGTCGGCAAGCGCTTGGGCGTCACGCTTGACCATCGGCACCAGGCTACGGCCCTCGAAGGTGTCGGGCACCGCGACGCCCGCCGCATCGAGCAGCGTCGCGGGCAGATCGACGAGCGAGACGAGTTGATCGACCCGGCCGCCGCCGGTGAACGGCCCGCCGTGGAGCATCGTCGGCACGCGGATCGACGCCTCGTGGCCCGAGCGCTTGTATTCTCTGTTGCGCGTCTTGAAGTGGCAGGCGTGGTCGGCGGTGTAGAGGATGATCGTGTGGTCGAGCTCGCCGCGCGAGTGCAACGCATCCACCACCCGACCCAGCGCTTCGTCGAGGCGTTTGATCATGCCGCAGTAGCCCGCGAGGTGGGCGTGGGTTGAGCCCCCGGTGTGCTCGTCGCCGTCGATCGCGGCCGGCAGGGCGGCGAGGTCCGGCGGGCACCACTGCCCGGCGTACGGTTGGCGGTAGCCCATCGGCGGCGGGTAATCATCGACGTGGTTTTGGTGGTGCGGCTCGAGGTAGCTGCACATCACAAACCACGGCTGGTCGGCGTGATTGACGACGCGGTCGTCCACGTGGCGGATCAGCGCATCGGTGAGCGCATCGACGCGGTAGCCCGGCAGGTCGTGCGGCTGGTGGTCGGCGTCCCAGAGGCGGGTGCGGTAAGCGTCGGAGGTCATCTCCAGCGCGTTGGCGGCCAGCCAATATTCGTAACCCCCGCGGTCTTCGGCCGGGACGGGGCCCACGTCCGAGCCGTGGCTGAGGTGCCACTTGCCCAGGTAGCCGGTGTGGTAGCCCGCCGCCCGGAATTGATCGGCGAGGTGGGGCAGGTCACGGGTCAGCCCGATGTCGTTGGTCACGCTGCCGTTGGTCGTGGCGTGGGTGCCGGTCTGGAG
>CAYPCC010000061.1:13431-14016 GCA_964409095.1 uncultured Phycisphaera sp.
AATCAAAACCCACCAAACTTGCCGGTGCCAAATGGCTGGCAGGTGAAGGAGCGGTGCACGTCGGTGCCGGCCCGGGCGAGGCGGTCGAAATTCGGCGTGAGGTTTAGCGGGCAGCCGTGGACGCCGGTGGTGTCGTGACGCTGTTGATCGACGAAAAAGATCAGGACGTTGGGGCGGTCGGCAGGCATCGGATACTCCTGAGAGAAGCGGACTCGCATGTTAACGGATCGACCCGACGGCTATGATGCGGCGATGCGAAAGAGTTTGGCATTCATGTGGTGCTTTGGCGTGTTGACCGCGGCGTCCTGCGATCGGCCGAGCGAAGCGCGAACGCGAGGGCCTTCCTTAATCGCCGAAGAACAAGCCCCGTCCGACGGCGACGCGGTGCCGCGAACCGGCGACTTGATGCGTGGGGTGGTGGTGAGTTGTTACCGCTGGGGGCCGGGCGAGTGGGACGGGCCGGCGATGGAGCCGTTGCTCGACGAATTGATGGGGTTGGGGGTGAGCGCGATGCAGATCCATCCGTACGCCCGCATCGGGAAAGACGGCAGCGTCGGCTATCAGCCGGGGCCGGTGACGCCCGCG
>CAYPCC010000062.1:0-2561 GCA_964409095.1 uncultured Phycisphaera sp.
CGCAAAGTCGATGATCTCCATCGCATTGGTCGGCACGCCGATCACCCGGCTGACCTTGCCCGGCTGATGCCCGCTGCGCCCGGCCCGTTGCAACAGCCGGGCCACCCCCTTGGGCGACGCGACTTGAATGACCTGCTCCACCGGCGAAAAATCGACGCCGAGGTCCAGACTCGACGTACACACGCAGCAGCGCAGCCCGCCGCTACGCAGCAGGTCTTCGACGAGTTGGCGGGACTTGCGATCGATCGAGCCGTGGTGCAACGCGACCTCACCGATCCAGTCGGGACGCTTCGTGATGATCTGGTTGAACCAGATCTCGGCCTGCGATCGGGTGTTGGTGAACAGCAGGGTGCTGCCCGAGTCTTCGAGGGCTTTGAGGACCTGCGGGAGTAGTGTGATCCCGAGGTGGCCCGCCCACGGGAAGCGATCCATGTCGTCGGGCAAGAGCGTGGTGATCTCGATCTGCTTGTGGTCGGGGCCGTGGATCATCCGGCCGGCGGGCGCGGCTTGCGGGCCGAGCAAGGTGTCCATCGCTTCGGGCAGGTTGCCCAGCGTGGCCGAGAGGCCCCACACGGCGAGGTCGTTGCTGGCGTCTTGGCTCCATTGCCGCAGGCGGGCGAGGCCGAGCTCGGTTTGCGTGCCGCGTTTGGTGGACATCAGTTCGTGCCATTCGTCCACAATCACCGCCTGCAGCCCGCGGAATGTTTGCTTTGCATCGGCATAGGACAGCAACACCGACAGGCTCTCGGGGGTGGTGACCAAAGCACTGGGCAGCTTCTTTTTTTGCCGGGCTTTGACCGCCGCCGAGACGTCGCCCGTCCGCCGTTCGACGGTCCACGGCAGGCCCAACGCCTCCACGGGCTTCTTCAAGTTTTCTTCCGTATCCGTCGCCAACGCCCGCAGCGGCGTGATCCATAACACGCGGATCGGCTCGGTCGCTTGGGTCGCCCATCCGTCACGATCCGGGTGGGCGTCGCACCACCGCATGAGCGTCGGCAACCACGCCGCGTAGGTTTTGCCCATGCCGGTCGGGGCGTGCAGCAACCCTGACTCGCCGCGTAGCTGCGCCGCCCACGACTCGCGCTGGAACTCAAACGGGTCGCCGACGGCGTCAAGAAACCAAGATTCGATGGGGTTTATCGCGATGTCGTCACCTTCAGTAACGTCTGCAAAGATTCCAGCGTATCCGCCTCGGCCGGGGTTTTGTCGGTCCGCCACCGGTGCATCCGCGGGAAGCGCAGCGCGAGGCCGGACTTGTGTCGGTCGGATTCGTTGATGCCCTCGAAGGCGATCTCGAAAACCAGTTTGGGTTCGACTTGGCGGAAACTGCCCTTTTTTCCGACGGTGTGGTTCTTGATGAAACGATCGACCTTGGCGAACTCTTCGTCGGTCAGCCCCGAATACGCCTTGGTCACCGGCACCAATTCGCGGCTTCCGGGGCTTCCGGGGGTTCCGGGGCTGCTTGACCAGACGGCGAAGGTGTAATCGGTGAACAGCGAACTCCGCCGACCGCTGCCGCGCTGGGCGTAGACCATGACGCAGTCTGCCGTATACGGATCCACCTTCCATTTCCACCACGCCCCTTTGACCCGCCCCGAGGCATAAGGCGCATCGCGGCGTTTGAGCATCACGCCCTCGACCCCGCGGCCGCGCGACTCGCCGCGTAGCCGGGCCAGGTGAACCCAGTCGTCGAATCCAATCAACGGCGAAAGCATTACGCCCGGCTCGTCGGGCAGCACCGATTCGAGGCGCTGTCGGCGTTGCTGGGTGGTTTCCGCTCGCACGTCCTTGCCATCGACTTCCAGGATGTCGTAGGCCATGAACACCACCGGCACGTCCGCGAACAACATCGGCTGCGTCCGCTTGCGATTCAACCGCCGCTGCAGCAACGAAAAGCTCAACGGCCGGGCGTTTTCGTACGCCAAGACCTCGCCATCGATCACGGTCCCGTCGGGTAGCGCGTCGCCCACGGCCCGCAGTTCAGGGAACGCGTCGGTGATCAGTTCATCGCCCCGCGACCAGACCATGGTTTGCCCGCCCCGGCGGATGATCTGGGCCCGGATGCCGTCCCACTTCCACTCGGCGAGCCAGTCGGCGGGCTCGCCCCGTTCGTCGGGCGGGGTGCCGAGCTGGTGGGCTAAGTAAAACGGGTACGGCCGGGCGTCGTCTTGGTCGCTGCCCGCAAGGAGTTGGGTATACGCCTCGGGCGTCGGCTCGATCGCCCGCCCGCTGAGGCGGTGTTGCATGACGGCTGAGTCCATCCCCGCCGCTTGAGCCAACGCGTTGATGACCACTTTTCGTGCTGCGCCAAAACGAAAGTTGCTGGAGATCAACTTGTGGAAGAGGAAACGCTGCGTCGCATCGAGCGTGCGCCACGTTTCTGTGATCGACGCCTTCTGCTGGGCCTCGGACATCTGAGCCAGAGGCAAGATGCGCTGCTCGACCAGTTGATGCAGCGGCTGGTCATTGGATTCGCTCGGGGCGGGTAACACCAGCGACAGCGTTTCGGAGAGATCGCCCACGGCCCCGTAGCACTCATTAAATAGCCACGGCTCAACGCC
>CAYPCC010000062.1:2571-13926 GCA_964409095.1 uncultured Phycisphaera sp.
CCGCCGCCTCGGCCGCCCACGCCCGCAGCCGTTTGTACGGCACGGCCCGGATCAACTTCTGACCCGTTAACACCCGCAGCGCCCACACCGCGTCGGCCGGCGGGGCCTGCGCGAAGTACCGCCTCAGCGACGCGGTCTTTTCTGAGGTTCGCGTGGTCGCATCGACTTCCGTGAATAGTTGGGTAAAAAGCTTCACGCGGATTCGTTGCTTTCCGTGGGTGAAGAGTCGGTGGCCTCACTGTCGAGTTCGCCGACGTAGCGGGTGGGGATTTCGTCGGCGTCCATGCCTTGTTCGCGGAGGAAGCGGGCGAGCACGCCGGTATAGCCGTGCGTGGCCCCGACGCTTTCGCAGCCCGTGGCCCTGATCGTTTCCAAGAGCCCGGCCCAATCGACGTGGTCCGACAACACAAATCCGCGATCCACGCCCCGCCGTCGCCGGTTGCCCCGCACCATCATCCAGCCCGAGGCGAACGCCAACGAGGCGGGAGTGAATTTCTTCAACCACGCGGTGCCCAAGACCGACGGCGGCGCGACGACGAGGCCGTGGCCTTTCACCGCCTTGCGGCTCTCGGCCGTGGACGTTGTCACCTCGGGCAGGTCCACACCCGCCCGTCGATACACCTCGCAAAAGTTTTTAACCGAGCCGTGCGCCACGATCTTGCCCAGCGAACGATCCAGCAGCGACAACACCCGCTGGGCCTTGCCCAAGGCGTAAGCGAACACGACGCTGGTCCGGCCTGCTTCTTGGTTGTGTCGCCACCAGGTGTTGATTTGGTCGGCGATCGCGTCTTCGGGTGGCCAGGCGTAGATCGGCAGGCCGAACGTACACTCGGTGATGAGCCGATGGCAACGCACCGGTTCAAACGCCGCGCAGGTCCGGTCGGCCTGCGTTTTATAATCGCCGGTGACCACTTCGATTCGGCCGCGGTGTTCGATGCGGATTTGGGCGGAGCCGAGCAGGTGGCCGGCGGGATGGAGGCTGACGGTGACGCCGTTGATCGTGGCGGACTGTCCGTAGCTCATGCCTTCAATTTTTGCCCCGGCGTGAACGCGAGGGCGGAGGACTTCGACGCCGATGTCCGAGCAGAGGTAGCGTTGGCTGCCGGGCGTGGCGTGGTCGGAGTGGGCGTGGGTGACCACCGCGCGATCCACCGGCCGCCACGGGTCGATATAAAAATCACCCGCCGCGCAATACAGCCCGCGGTCGGTCGGTCGCACCAGATGCTCGTCTCTCTCGGCCACCGATTACCCCCGCATGGTCAACGCCAGCATCCCAACCACCAGCCCGCCGCGCAGCGTCCATGCCGTGGTCCGCAACCAATTCGTGTCGACCAAGAGGCGATACGCTCTGAGATCAAAGCCGTGCGCCAGCTTTGCGTGCTGCGGCACCGATAACGCAAACGTCACCCCCCACAACAGCAGCACCAGTCCCAACCCCGCCCACGCCATCCACATCGGCACCGCCACGCCCGACGCCCGTGCGGCGGGCAACATCACCACCAACAGGATCGCCGAGACCAACTCGATCACCATCGGCGGCAACACGATCGGCGTCATCCGCCGCGTATGCCTTGCTTCGTAATCCGTAAACGCCTCGGCCCCCACACCGTCAAAAAGCGGGTAGTGGACGATCTGCACCATCCAGATCAATCCAACCATGTAGAGCGTGGCCGCGGCGTTGGCGAGGAGAATCGTGTTGAACATGCCAGAATCTTACGCCGTCGCGGATGAATCCGGCTTAAAGTAGCGCGTCGCGGGGTCTTGGCCGTCGGCAAATAATTCAGCCATCCGTCGGTGCCGGCAAACGAAAAGTTTACCCAGATCACGTCGCACCATCGCGGCATTGATTAATCCCGCAAGTGGTCCGCCGGGCGGGCGGTAGCGGATGATGTCGGCGGTCAACGTCCCGCCTTGCTGGAGTTCAAACGTGTGCTCGTGCGAAAAACTCGCGTAGGGTCCTTTGGCCTGCTCGTCGATAAAACGGTGCGGAAAATCAACGCCGGTGATGAGCGTACGCCAGAAAAAACCTAGGCCGTGGAGGTGGAGTTTGTATTCGTAAGTGACGCCCGGAGCGATGGCCGGTGGTGTTTCGTCTCGGCCGCAACTCAACACCTCGAACCGCATGAACGGCGGGATCACATAATTCATATGCCGACAGTCGGCGACAAACGCCCAGATCGTTTCACGATCAGCGGGCAGCCACTGCTCGGCCCGCATCAAGAAGTCATGGCTTTCCCGACTAAACTCAATGTGTCCCGTTGTGGAAAGCAGCGGTTGCTTCACGATTAGATGGGTCGGGGCTTGGCTCATGCCCGCACCGCCGATTCGACCGCTTTGGGTGTGGTCTTCGCGGGTTGGGCCTCGACACCGCAGGCAAATGCGCAGACGTCCACCGCATCGCCCGCATGTTCATGGCGATAGGCTTGGAGCACCCGCCCGTCGCGGATGAGGAAAGTGCCGGGCATCTGGAATCCGTCCCCTTCGAGCTTGCCGACGCCGTGTTTCGCGGACTTCAGCCCGGACAAGAGGGACGATACGCCGAACAGCTCCGTGAACGTGCCGCGAGCCAATCCCAGACCGCGGTAAAGTTTTTTCTCAGGATCGCAAACTTGGATGACATCGTTCAAGGCCAACTTGCTCAAGAACTCACGGCCACGTTCAGAGCCTGACTGGTGGACCACCACCGGCGTAATCCCGTGGGCCGCCAACGTCGTTCGGTGCCGGCTCAAGTTGGCCAAGGCTTGTCGGCAAAACGTGCATCCAAAATGCCGCACGGCCATCAGCAGCACCGTGCCTTGATGAGATAGTTCGCCTAGGGATTCACCGCCGGGGTCAGTCTTTGTTTCGTCGAGTAACTCGCGCACATCATCTTCGTACATCACGGGCAATGGCTCGTCGTCGCCCTGCGCCGCACGAAAGGCCGCCCACAGGATCATCGCAAACGGCACCCACCAGATCAGGTCATTCGTCGGGATGGTCCAGCCAAACGCGGGGGACAATTCCCCCCGAATCAGCGCCCCGTCAACGTAGCCCAGCGGCCCGAGGATCTTGCCCAAGAGGCCAACCAATACGATCGGCCAATGGCGTAGCGGGTTTGTCGCCGCGATCGCGTAGCCGATGCCGTACACCCCCACGATCATGCCGACGCATTGCCAGATCGACGGGTGGATCGGCCGAGCCATGCCGACCAGATCGAAAAAATGGTTCGGAAACAGCACCACCCACGCCCCCCAGGCGAGGTTATAGGCCGCTGCCGAGAACAGGACGTACGCCATCCAACGGGGAAACGGCGGACTGGGTGTACGCGGATTTTGCATAGCTGACTTTAGGCTCGTCGGGTGGGGCTGGCTGTGCCTCGACTATACTTTGTTAGCGAATCTGATCCTCACTTAAACCGGGAGTTGTGCTATGCGATATTGTTTTCTCGGTGCGATGACTTGGGGCGTGATTACGGCTTTAGGGCTGTCGGCGGTGGCGCTTGCGGCCGATGGTGTTATTGATCGTCCTCGAGAGCTCGCCGGGCCCGCGGCCGCTGGCGAGTTGGATCCGGTAGAACCGCTCGAAGCATCGACCGTGAAGCTGACGTTGGTGCCCTCGAACGTCAACCTTAACCGTTCGATCAGCTTCGACGATGCCGGCGAGCCGCAGCATCGCAACAATCAGATGTCGATCGGCCTGCGGTGTTTTTACGACACGCTCGCCACACCTCTGTCCTATGGCGATCTTGAGATCACATCGGCGATGACTTCGGCTGGCGAAGAACTCGAGATCGATCCCAACCAGCAACGCCGCAACGCGCAAAATATTCACGCCAACCGGCAACGGCAAGGCAAGCCCTACTTCGACCTCTACCTCAATCTCCCGGCCCCAACCCGCCCCGCCGAATTCCTCCGCGAGTTACGGGGCCAACTCAAAATGGATTTGTCGCGCGGACCCGAGCGCGTGCTGCGATTCTCGCCGGTTTCGGAGTATCTGGGCAAGCGTTTCCGGGTCACCGACATGAACGACTCGCCGATGTCGATGCGCTGGATCGAGGCCAGTGACGGACAGCCCGCGATGGTCGAGTGGACCTACGCCCTCTCGCTCGAGCCGTTGGTGCAAGAGATCAAGTTCTATCGCCGCAACGGCGTCGAGTTGGAGGTGAATCGGCGCGGCAGCGGAGGCGACAATACTTCGCGCAGCCAACGCTTTGAGGTTGGCGCGGGCGACGATGTCGTGATGGTGGTGCGTTTGTTCCGAGAGGCGCATACGGTCGAGGTGCCGTTCGTGGTGCGCGACGTACCGCTGCCGATCGCTCAACCCGGTGGGCCCCGGTTCGATCTGGCGATCGCCACCGAACCCTTGGGCGTTGATGGGGAAGCAGGGCTAGGCGATGCAGGCCCCGCCGATGTCGTGGCCCCCGACGCGAATGACTTGCCGATCATAATACTGGATTAATTTTCAGGCACCCTTGACCTGGTCGAGCGCCGCCAGGGCCGCGTCACGGGCTTGCTTGTGATCGACGATGGGCTTGGGATAGGTTTCGCCCAGCGTGATCCCCGCCGCAGCGAGTTCCATGGGCTTGGCGTCCCACGGCTTATGCAACGCCTTGTCCGATAGCCCCGCGATCTCCGGCACCCACCGGCGGACGTATTCGCCTTTCTTGTCAAACTTTTCGCCCTGCAACAGCGGATTAAAAATCCGGAAGTACGGCGCCGCATCCGCCCCGCAGCCGCCCGCCCACTGCCACCCGAGCGTGTTGCTGGCCAGGTCCGCATCCACCAGTGTGTCCCAGAACCATTTCTCCCCCTCTTCCCAAGAGATCAGCAAATCCTTCACCAAGAACGACGCCACAATCATCCGCACGCGGTTGTGCATCCAGCCGGTGGCGTAAAGTTCGCGCATCCCTGCGTCCACGATCGGGTATCCCGTCTGGCCTTGCTGCCAGCGCCGTAAGCCCTCGGCATCCTCCTTCCACGGAAAGTCCTTGTATTTCTCTTGCAGCGGCTGCTCGGGTGTATCGGGGAAGTGGTACAGCACGTGGTAGGCGAACTCCCGCCAAACGATTTCTTTGATGAAGGTTTCGCACTGTTTGATTTCGTCAGCGGTGAGGTGACGTCGGCCGTCGGCCATGAACTTGCGGACGGCGTGGTAACACTGTCGCGGGCTGATCTCGCCGTGGTGGAGGTGGGGCGAGAGCTTAGACGTGCCGGGCTTGGCGGGGAAGTTGCGGTCGTCTTGGTAGGAACGGACCGCGTCGTCGAGGAAGGCGTCGAGTTTTTGATGCGCCGCGGCTTCGCCGGGGGTGAAGGCCTCGGCGAGGCCGTCTTTCCAATCGCGGACGGGTTCGAGGCCCAGCGTGTCGAGCGCCGCCGACTGTGGCCAAACCTCGGGCGCAGGGATCGACTCGGGCGCATCCCGTGGCAGGTCGGGGGTTGGCTGTTTTTTGGTGTTACGCCAAAACGGCGTGTACACCTTGTACGGCCCTCCGCCGCCGGTCTCGATTTGCCAAGGCTCATACAGCAGATGGCTGTTGAAGCTCTTGGCCAGCACGTCGCGGTCGTGGCGCAGCCAATGCTTAATCGATTTGTCGCGCTCGATGATCGCGGGCTCGTACCGCCGACTCCAAAACAACGCGTCGGCCTTGGTCTTGGTGATCAGATCGTCGAGGACAGCTTGCGTCGGCCCTTCGCGCAAGATCAACTTCGAGCCGAGTTTTTCCAAGGATGCGCCAAGTGATTTCAGTGAGTGGTGCAGCCACCATCGTCGTGCGCCGCCGGGGGACCAGTCGCCCTCTTCGTCCGGCGACCAGATAAACACCGGTACCACCGCCCCGCCCTCTTCCTCGGCCCGCTCCACCGCCGCAAGCAGCGCCGGGTGGTCGGCCAAACGCAGGTCCTGACGAAACCAAACAATCGTGACGGGCTTGCTCATGCTTTGTTCTTAGGCGAGACGTGCCGACCAAGCAACTCACGCAGCGCTTGTTCGAGGTGTGGTTGTCGGAACGTGAAGCCCGCCGCGAGCAGCCGCCTCGGCTCGACCCGGTGGCTGACGAGCAGGGCTTCGTCGGCCATGCCGTTAAACGCGGCGTTGAGCGCAAAGCGCGGCGCGGGCAAAATCGTCGGCCGACGCAGCACCCGGCCAAGCATTTGGGTGAATGCTTGATTGGTGACGGGTTCGGGCGAGACGAGGTTCACCGCCCCGCTCATTTGATCATCAAACATCGCGTGAACCATCGCCCGGACGTGATCGTCTTGCGTGATCCAGCTCATGTACTGATCGCCCGACCCCAGCCGACCGCCGAGGCCGAGTTTGAACGCCGGGAGCATTTTGCCCAGCGCTCCGCCGCGGGGATGCAAAACGATGCCGGTGCGTAGATGCACCACGCGCATCCCCGCGTCCCGCGCGGCGGCGGTGGCGTCTTCCCAATCCTTAGCCACATCGGCGAGAAAGCCTTCGCCGGGACGCGAGTCTTCGGTGAGGAGATTCATGCCGCGGTCGCCATAGACCCCCGTGGCCGACCCGCTGAGCAGCACTTTGGGTCGATCGGCGTCGGACATCCGGGCGAGTTGTTCGCATAGCAATCGCGTCCGGTCCACCCGGCTACGGCGGATGCGATCTTTCACCTCTTGGTTCCACCGCTGCGCGATCGGTTCGCCCGCCAGATGAACCAGGACGTCCGCCCCCGCGATCGCGTCGAGGTCAAACGTCAACCCGTCCCGCCGGGCGACGGGCCGCGGCGAGTGGCCGCCGGTGCTGAGGAAGGCCGACAGAGCGCTGCCGAGCATCCCCGATGCGCCGGTGATGGCGACGGTGAGCTTGCGGTCGCGGCCGTAGCGCTGGTGGTCGATCATGTCGGCCAGCAGCGTCGCGTGACGATGATCGAACATCGCGTGGATCTGCTTACGCATAAACAGCGAATTCGCGATCACGCCCAACGGCCCGGCGGGCAGTTTGAAGTCAATCGAGTCGCGCATGACGCACTGCGTCGGGTCGCCATCGAGCGCAGGCTCGACGCGGTGGGTATGAATCCATTTCGGGAACGGACCCTTGACTTGGCGGTCCTTGAACTGCAGCCCCTCGATATACCCTTCGTGCTCCGCGATCCATTTCCGAGGCCACGGCGCAACCACACGGAGGATCACCCGTTCCCCGTCGCGGATGCCGCCGTAATGCAACACGGTCGTCGGGTCCCACGGCGGCGTCAGCCGTTGAAACGCGCCTTCGCGGGTGTGCCAAGCGAATACTTCACGCTGCGGGGCGGGGATGTCGGTGGTTTTCTCGAAGTGGCGTTCAAACATGCGACGTATGGTAGGCCGTTCGGCGGCTGTCTTCACCGCAGGCTCACGCTCGGGCGACCGGGCATATACTTGGTTATGGATCCGTCTTCCGTTCAAATCGCCGAACTACCGCCGACCATCGCGCAGCGGCGGTTGGTGCCTGAGGTGATGGACGACCCTGCGCTGGACCCGGCGTTGCACGAAGCGGCGTTGCGTGGGCTGGGCCGTATCAACCGGGTGTCGCGGTCGGCGGCGATGCTCTGGCCGGCCATCACGGCGGCGGCGGATCGGCAAATCGGCCGGCCGCTGCGGGTCTTGGACCTGGCCTGTGGCGGGGGTGATGTGTTGATTCAACTGGCCCAACGCGCCGCGGCGTGGGGCAAGCCGATCCAATTCGCCGGGGCCGATGTCAGTCCGGTCGCACTCGATTTCGCCCGCCATCAGGCTGAGGTATCGGGTGTTGGGGGTGAAGTAAAAATCGACTGGCACCAGATGGATGTATTTAGTCAGCCGCTGCCGCAAGGCTACGACCTCACCATGAACAGCCTGTTCATGCACCACCTCACCGAAAGCCAAGCGATTGATGTGCTCGCCAAAATGAAAGCGGCGTCCGACACCGTGCTGATCAACGACTTGCGTCGCGGCCCCATCGCCCACGCGCTGGCCGTGGTTGGCACGAGGCTGCTGTCGCGCAGCCCCGTGGTCCACGTTGACGGCCCCCGGTCGGTGCGGGCCGCGTGGACGCCAGGCGAGTTGGCGGCGTTGGCTAATCATGCGGGATTAATCGGCTGCAACCTGCGCCGGCGATTCCCTTGGCGGATGCTGCTCGAATGGCGACGGTCGGGTTCGCCGCAAGACCAAGGCGGTGCCGCGTGAGTGATTCGGTTGTCGATGTCGTCGTCATCGGTGCGGGGCCAGCGGGTTCACTCGCCGCGCGCGGGTTAGGCTCGCGTGGACATTCGGTCATATTGGTAGACAAGCAAAACCACCCTCGGCCGAAGGTGTGCGGCTGTTGTTTGAATCGCTACGCCATCACCACGCTCGAACAAAACGGGCTTGCGGGTTTGGTGGAACGCTTGGGTGGCCGGCCGCTACACCGCCTCAATATGCTCGCGGCCGGCCGATCGGCCCACGTCCCGCTGCCCCGAGGCGTTTCGCTGTCCCGCGCTGCACTCGACATCGCCCTGATCGCGTCGGCCCAAGAATCGGGTGTCGAATTCCGCGATGGCGTCTCGGCCAAGGTCAAAACACTGGGCCATCACGTGGAAGAGGGACACACGATTCAACTCGGCAACGGCGACGTGGTCCGCGCCCGATGCGTGGTCGTGGCTGAGGGACTGGGCGGTTCCAGCTTGTCATTGGTGGAAGGATTCGAGGTCGAAACTCAGCCAAACTCTCGCATCGGTCTCGGCGGGGTCACGGCCGAGCGCGTCGCGTATCACCCTATCCCATCCGGCACGATCGCCATGGCCTGCGGCCGTGACGGGTACTTGGGCGTGGTCGAACTCGAAGACGGCCGACTCGACTTCGCCGCGGCCATCGACGCCGACGCGGTCAAGGCCGCGGGCGGACTCGCCGCCGCGGCGTCGGTGCTCATGGAGCAAGCCGGACTAACCCGCGAGGCGTGGCCGGTGGATCGGGTCGAGCGTTGGCGGGCGACCCCGGCGTTGACGCGGAGGCGAACGCGGTTGGCGGGACCCGGAATATTCGTGGTGGGTGACGCGGCGGGCTACGTCGAGCCGTTCACCGGCGAGGGGATGGCCTGGGCGATCGCGGGCGGCTCCGCAGTCTCGGCAGTGGCGTCGGCGGCGATTGCTCAATGGGACCCGACGCAAGAATCCGCATGGTACGCCCAACACCGTCAACGCATCCGGCAACGCCAAACCGGCTGTCGACTCGTCGCCGCCACGCTGCGTCGCCCTCGCTTAACCCGCGCCGTGGTGCGTACCTTGGCGGCCTGGCCGAAGTTGGCCGCGCCGCTCGTTGCACGCATCACCGCCACCGCCACCGTACCGAATCAGACGCCGGAACACTCACGGCTCAACGCCCGGTTGCCCAAGCAAGATCAATCTCGCCCGGCCGCCCAAGGAACTTGCGCATGAGCCTTTTGCTTCTTGGCCTCGGCACCGCGCAGCCTCCGCACGCGATCGACCAGAGCGTCATGGCCGCCACCGCCATGCCCTGTTCCTGCACCACCGATCGTCAGCGCAAACTTTTGCCCGCGCTCTACCGCCGAGCCCACGTCGACCGCCGCCACAACGTCGTCGTCAACGCGGCCAACGGCGAAGCGTCGCAACCGATCAAAGATCGCATGTTGGCGTTCTACCCCCCCGCCGACGACGAACACGACCGAGGCCCGGCGCTATCCCAACGCATGCGACGTTACCCCGAAGAGGCGTTGCCCCTGGCCGCCGAGGCATGCCGCGCCGCTTTGGACGACGCGGGAATATCGGCCGCGCAGGTCGCGCAGTTGGTGGTGGTATCGTGTACCGGTTTCTCGGCCCCGGGCGTGGATATCGGGCTGATCGACACGCTCGGCCTGCCGCCCACGGTGGGCCGCACCATGGTGGGCTTCATGGGTTGCCACGGCGCGATGAACGGCCTGCGCGTCGCCCGCAGCCTCGCCGAATCACAATGCTCGCCCGGCCAATATGTGCTCCTGTGCTGCGTCGAACTCTGCACCCTCCACTTCCAGTACGGCTGGGACCCCCAGAAAGTCGTCGCCAACGCCCTCTTCGCCGACGGCGCCGCCGCCATCGTCGGCCAAGCCGCTCCACACGACACCCCTTCCGATCTTCCGGGGGTCTCCGCCCACGGCAGCTACTTAATTCCGGGGGCACGCGACCTCATGACCTGGATCATCCGCGACCACGGCTTCGAGATGACCCTCTCGCCCAAAGTCCCCGACCTCATCCACCAACACCTGCGCAACTGGCTCGAACCCTGGCTCGCCCAGCAAGGTTTAGACCTTCCGGCGGTCCAAGGCTGGGCCATCCACCCCGGCGGCCCCCGCGTCATCTCCGCCGTCGAAGACGCCCTCGACCTGACCCCCGGAAGTGGTGACCACTCGAGAGACGTTCTCCGCGACTGCGGCAACATGTCCTCCCCCACCGTCCTGTTCATCCTCGACCGCCTCCGCCAACAAAACACCCCCCGCCCCTGGGTCGCCCTCGCCTTCGGCCCCGGCCTCACCATCGAAGCCGTCCTGATCCGGTAAGGAGTTCAACCACGAAGGCATGCAAGGATCACGCCACACCCCGGAGGCACCAAGCTCACGAAGTTCGAGGCAAACCTTCGACCAAATCGGCCCGATATCCGATAACCCACCCAACCGCCTCCCCAGCACTGAAAACCCTCATCGCCGTCCAATACCCCAACGCTTTCCACACGCTGCGCGAAGTTTGTGCCCCGCAGCGCAAAGGTATGAAGGCACGGCACGCCGTTCTCCGCCGCCCCAAGATGCGCCACTTTCCTCGCCGTCCACCACGATCAGCGGTCCCGGCAAGGCTTAAAACACATCGATTCAACGCTGAATGGGTTCCGAATCAATCGCAACGAACACGCTGCAGCTTAGTTTTAACTTGTTTTAGACCATATCCCGCGATCTACAATGAGCAGTGGAAGCATCGACTGCAGCTCAGAATTACATCGCCTGAAGGCTTCACCTATATTCAGCCCGAGGCAACGGGTGCCGAAAAGAGCCTAGAGGATTAGTGGTGTGATGATCCTGTAATCACCCCTAATCTACACACAATCAGAACTAGAGGGTTTGAGGCTTCATACTGGTCCTTGGATCCACTTAGCTGAGTTCAGGGGGGGGGATAGCCGCGGGGCTTCTGCGAATAACCGGCGGGCACGCTGCTTGGCCCTCTTCTTGCCACGCGGTACAACCCGACAATCCGATACTACTAATAGCTTGTCGTGGCAGGCAAAAACAACAAGGTCGTCCTGATCGCATCGATGCGCAAGTTGCTGGTCATGCCCAACGCGATACCGCGAAATCAGAGAATTTGGGAAAATACGCCGTCAAACGCTTGACCTTCCAGGGCCTCCGCATCAAAAAACGCCGTTTAGTAGTTCCTGAACGGAGTTGATG
>CAYPCC010000063.1:0-12656 GCA_964409095.1 uncultured Phycisphaera sp.
ACGGGCTTTGGGTGCTGGCGTTCGGCATCGGCGGGGCGTTGGCGGGCGTGCTTTTGGCGTGGCTGCTGTTTCGGTTTTGGATGGGGGTCACGGCGGCGGTGCTGCTCGCGGCGGTCGTGCCGATCACGGCAATGATCTGGACCGGCAACCCGCCGCCGCTCAGCTCGATCCAAAACGCTCAGGATGTCACGCTCGATGCGCTGGGGGCCGGCGAATCCGACCCTGAAGCGCAGCGGCTGCTTGAGCGAAAATTGATAGACGCTGCGGCTAATGAATCAGCATTGTCCGCCTCAACCAAAGAAAAGGCGATGGCCGCGGCGGACGCATTGTTCGACCACGAAACCTTCTTCACCGACCTGCACGCCGTCTGGCGGCAGCAGGTGGACGAGGTCAAAGTGTGGTGGCAGGAATTGGCTCCGGGTTCGCGGCGGTTTCTGATGGGCGGCGCGGCCGTGGGCGGCGCGATCGGGTTGGTGCTCGGGTTGATCCTCCCGGGGGTCGCGGCGTCGTTGCAGACGGCTATGGTGGGCGCGCTGCTCATCCTGTTTGCGGGTCGGACGCTGCTTTTGAAATATGTGCCGGGGTCCGAGGGGCTGATGCCCGGGAGTTGGCGGGGGGTGCTGCTGTCGCTGGGTCTGATAACGCTGCTGGGCGTGCTGATTCAGTGGACGCTTCGCAAGAAGAAGGCCGATGACTGAAGCAGCGATCGGTCTGTCCGGACTTCCTGATGAAGGGAACGCGGGGCGGGCCGACTTATCCGCATAGGAGCTGCCTCATGAACGTCGGACTCCCCCCTATGTCAACACTGGCCCAAGCCGGCACGACCGCTGCCGCCGGTGATGCCGCGGCCCTCGCTGGCGTGAGCCCGCAGCCGCAGAGTATGGCCGAGGCGATCAAGAACTTCTTCGACACCGTCGCGGGCATGTTCTCCCGGGGCGATGCGCTGGCTCAACCTCAGCATGTGATCGACCACCTGCAGGCGCTCGGCGCGGTCTGGGCGGTGGTGTTCGTGATCGTGGGCGTGCTGTGTATGTTCAACGGTTACAAGTTCTACAAACTCGCCACCATCAGCGTCGCGCTGTTCCTGGGCATGTTCGTCGGCTACTGGTTCGGCGGGAAGATCGGAGCGCCTTATATCGTCGCGGGCTGCCTGGGCATCTTGCTGGCGACGCTGGCGTTTCCGCTGATGAAGTACGCGGTGTCGTTGTTCGGCGGGATGGCCGGGGCGTTTGTCGGGGCCAACCTCTGGGCGGGCATGGCCCACGCGATCAACAAAATCGCCTCGGAAGGCGGCCAGCCACGCAGCGTGATCCCGGCCGACGAATATTGGCTCGGCGCGCTGCTGGGCCTGCTGATCTGCGGGATGTTGGCGTTTATTCTGTTTAAACTGTCGGTGGTGATGTTCACCTCGGTCAGCGGCTCGACGATCGCGGTCATGGGCGTATTGGCGCTGCTCTTGAGCTTTGAGCCGTGGCGACAGACGGTGTCGGACGGCCTGACGTCCAGCCAACTCGTGATCCCGCTCTTGGTGTTCGTGCCGGCCGCGATCGGGCTGATCCTCCAAGAGATCAACAGCGGCGGCGTGATGGCGGGCGAAGGCAAGCCCAAGGATTAAGCCCCGCCAAGCCAACCCGCAGTGCGGTTATTGGCCTCCACCTACTTTCATAAAACAACCCCGCGATCCTCCACGCGGGGTTGTTTTTTGATCGAATTGGTGAAGCCGTGCGGTTTTAGCGTTGACGCCGACCGAACACTACAGCCCCGGCGAGCAACAGCAGAGCCGAGGCCGGTTCGGGGATGGGTTGGCCATCTTTGAGCGTGCTGTCAAGGTTATCGACGTCGAAAAAGCCGTAGTTATCGCGGTTGACTTGCCAGCCATCGTTAACGGTGGCTCCGACCACGCCGTGCTTGAGGAACCCGTCTTCCGGGCCGCCTTCGATGTACTCGGCGTTGATGTTGTTGAACGGGTGGAACCAGATCCCGATCTCCTCGGCGAAGCCGATACCGGTCCACGTCAATGGCACATTATTCATCACGTCGAGCGAAGGCTGTGACGGGGTGTGATTTCGGATCGGAGCTAAATCAGAGATCACAACCCGCATTTCACGAATCACCCGGCCATTGCTCTCGGAGTCCAAGATCGTTGCGAAATAATCCAAACTTCCGTTCTTTGAGGACGCGATCTGATCGGGTGCGTCCGGGGTCACGCTTTGCACATCACGGTAATCCGAGGTGCGGTGAGCGCTGGCCGAGCTGCCACCGTTGTAGGCGTAAGCGGATAGCCCACCGCCGGCGGTACCGGTTCCAATATTGGCGATTTGATTTCCGGGAGTTAGGCCCGCGATCGCCTCCTCGGCTTCAAAATACAGGACGGCCAGACTGCCGAGGTGTGTCTTAGGCATCGGGCCGTCGTTGACCACAAGCGTGAAGCCGGTAGGCAGGTCCGCCAAACGGTCTGCGGAATAAGTGGCGTCCCAACGAAATGCATTGATAGCTTCGTCGTAAAAAGCAAACACGCTGTCAATCGTTGCCGTGGTTCCCGAAATGGCGGGCGTCCCTACATTGTCGTTGATGTAAGTGTAGTTATGCGGCATCCCATTGGCCGAAGCCGAGGTGGGTGTCAAAGCAACTGCCGCAAGGCTCGCGGTTGCCGCCAAAGCGGTGAGCGCGACTCGTTTACGATTTGATTTCTTCAATGTAGATGTCACTTGCTGATTTCTCCGTCCCCTGAGTTGATGTGGTTTGATTTGAGCTTGTGTGTGCGGATGATGCGGCAAAGCGTATTAAAAAAACGTACCACGTTGGTGGATAGTTGCCTAACAAACTCACAGAAAAGGTTGACCCCACCCAGCCTGTGCTAGCGTATGCCCGCCCGGATGATCCAATGGCGAACTTGACTCTACGATTCTAAACGTAGCGAATCCGGTAACAAGTAAATGATATCAGCTTTTGCTTGCGTGTCTAGCCCCATGCTTTCCAAAAATATTTTGTAAAACAAGAATGGCAAACAGCTTAGGTTCCGACATGATTTTTCATCCCCTTCCGTATTCAGGCTTAAGGCCTGACCCGAGAAGATTATGACCCATATTTGCGATCCGCAGATGGTTTATGGTGGTCGGATGCGAATCACCACTTGGAACGTCAATGGGCTGCGGGCGGCTCTCCGCAAAGGTTTGGCAGAGCAACTCGACGCGATTCGGCCGGATATATTGCTGCTGCAGGAAATCCGGGTCAAACCCGACCAACTCGACCCCGAATGGGCCGCCCCCCACGGCTGGCACATCACTTGGCACCCCGCCGAAAAGCCCGGCTACGCGGGCACGGCCGTGTGGTCGCGGTCGCCGCACACTGTCGTCGCCACGGGTCTGGGCGACGGGATCGACGACGACGAGGGGCGGGTTTTGCGGGTGAACGTCGAGGGAGTGCAGGTGGTCAGCGTCTATCTGCCGTCGGGCTCGTCGTCGCCCGAGCGGCAGGCGGCCAAGGAGGCGTGGATGGCCAGGTTTCGGCCGTGGGCCGAAAAGCTCAAGCGGGCGCGCACGCCGACGATCATCGGCGGCGACCTCAACATTGCCCATACGGAGCGTGATATTTTTTACGCCAAGTCCAATCAGAACCAGTCGGGCTTCCTGCCGCACGAGCGGGAATGGTTCGGTGGGCTGCTGGACTTAGGTTGGCGGGATGTGGTGCGGGAGCAGGTAGGGGAGGTGGACGGGCCGTATTCTTGGTGGTCGAACCGGGGGCAGGCCCGGGCGCTAGATCGCGGCTGGCGGATCGACTACCTGCTGGCCAACCCGGCGGCAGCCAAGCGCTGCGCAACCACCACGACCCACCGCGAGGCGGGGTTGCAATGCTCGGACCACGCGCCGGTTTCGGTGGACTTGAATGGCTAGCCCGGGGATTTGGCCGATAGAGGGTTATGAGCGCTCTGCCCCAGTCCCCCACGCCCAGCTCAAACCCGCCCGGCCCCGAGGCCCCGGCCCTGTCGGCCGAGCACTACGCTCAACTCGCTGCGGCTCACCTTGCGTTTGCCCCGCTTCGGCGAGCGCTGCGGGTGGTGGGGTTCAGCGCCGGGACCTTGGCGTTGTTCGCGGTGCTGTCGCTGCCGTTCGCGTTGTTCAGTGTGAAAGGGGCCTATGTGGCGATCGCTCTGAGCGTCGCGGCGTTCTTCGAGTTTCGAGGACGGGCGGCGCTGGCCAAGTTGGACCGGAGCGGCGTGCGGATATTGGTGTGGAATCAGGCCGCGTTCACGGTGGTAATGGCGGTCTATTGCCTGTGGTCGATGGCCGAGGCGTGGTTCGGCCCAGATCTCTATGCCGAGGTCGCGGTGCAGCAGCCCGAAGTCGGCGAACTGCTCGCCCCGTACTCCGAGATGTTTCGGCAGGCGGCGGTGGGCTTCTACGGCTTCGTTTTGCTCGCTGGCCTGATCGTGCAAGCGATGGTGGTCCGCTACTACCTCACGCGCCGAAAGCATGTCGAGGCCTACCTCGCCCAGACGCCCGCCTGGATCCTCGCTTGGAACCGCCCTTAGTCCTTACGAGATAACATTCGCTCATCGCCGCAGTCTTCCCGCACTACAGCGTCAATGCCGCGGCATCGGTCGATCGGTAAATCAGTTCCAACCCCAGCCACCCCGCGGCCTCGGCCCCCTGAGGCAACGAGTCTTCCCACGTGTCGATCCGCATCCGCTCCGCCACGGGCGAGAGCATCGTCTGGCGCATCGACGCGAGCAGCGCGTGGTAAAACCGGGCGTGACGGGTGAGGTCGCTGGCGAGCACGAGGCGGTGGGGGCGGACAAAGTTGACGCAATTCGCCAAGCCCAGCGCGAGCAGATCGGTTGCCCGCATCAGCGCGCGATCGTCGGGGGCAAAGTCGGCCACACGTTGGTCGAGGTTGCCCGTGTTCCGCGGATCGAGACGGTGGAGGAAGGCGGAACTAAAAATATCTTCGAGTTTGACCATGCCCCCGTCGATGGGCAGGTGGGTGTAGCCCAGCTCGTTGCCGCCGACGACGCAGCCGCGATTGGGCTTGCCGTCGATCATCAGGGCCGCGCCGATCGCGCCGTCGCGGATGTGGACCAGCAGCAGGTCTTCGCGGGGCGTGGAGGGGTGGGTAAGCTGCCAGCGCGTGGCCCAGGCCCGCATGTCGTTGTCGAAGCGCATCGGTAGATCGCCCGCTGCGTCGAAGATGGGCTGCGCGGATACGGGGCGGTGGTCCGGTACCGCGGTGCTGAAAAGGATGCGGCGGGACTCGGCGTCGAGCAGGCCCGTGGTCGTCACGCCGACGGCGACGGCCTCGGGAGCGATCAGCCGTTTGAGCATCGCGGCGGCGACCTCGGTCACGGGTTCGCCGTGGCGTAGCGGTTGGGACAGTGATCGGCCGAGGCGTCGGCCCTGCAGGTTGACCCGGCAGCCCTTGACCGAGCCGGGCTTCAGCGCGAGCCCGACGACCCAGCACTGCGATTCATCGATTTGCAGAGGCACCCGCGGTCGGCCCGGGCCGACCGCTTGCGGTTCGCCTTCGCTGAGCAGGCCCCGTTCGAGCAGTTGGCCCGCTACGTCGCCGACCGTGTTCGGGCGCAGCCCGGTTTTTTCGTGGAGTTGCTGCCGGCTGAGCGGGCCGTGGCGTTGCAGCAGGCCGAGGATCTGGGCTTCGTGGTCGGTGGTCACCATGGTGTTTACTCTATCTCAATCGTTAGAATCTCGGAAAAAGTTTAACGATCTAATAAACTTTATCCCAAAATTATAGCTTGAATTGGATTGAAATTAAATAACGAATATGATATTAATAAGCTACAACGTTTCCTGGAGATCCCGCCATGTCCGCACCGATTGTTCTTGCCATCTTGCCGCCCGTGAAAAAATTCCAGTCCGGGTTCACGCCGACCCTTCGGACGTGAGCCGGGCGGTGGCCCTCGAATTAGCCACCCTGATCCGCGAGCGTGCCGAGCAAGGCAAGACTTGCGTACTAGGCTTGGCGACCGGCTCGACGCCGACCGGCGTGTACGCCGAGTTGATCCGCCAGCACCGCGAGGAGGGGCTGTCTTTCCGGAACGTCGTCACCTTCAACCTCGACGAGTACCTGCCCATGCAACCCAACGAGTTGCAGAGCTACGTCAGGTTTATGAACGAACACCTGTTCGACCACATCGACATCGATCCCGCCAACGTCCACATCCCCGACGGCACGCTATCGACCGATGAGATCCCGCACTACTGCGCGGCTTACGAACAGGCGATCATCGATGCGGGGGGCATCGACGTACAACTCCTGGGCATCGGCCGCACCGGCCACATCGGCTTCAACGAGCCCGGCTCGTCCCGCGACTCCCGCACCCGGGCGATCTGGCTCGACCGCCTCACCCGCCTGGACGCCGCATCCGACTTCTTCGGCATCGAACACGTCCCGCAGCGGGCGATCACCATGGGCGTCGGTACGATCCTCGCCGCCCGCCGACTCATCATGATGGGCTTTGGTGAAGGCAAAGCGCCGATCCTCGCCAAAGCGATCGAAGGCGAAGTCAACTCCGTCGTCTCGGCCAGTTACCTCCAAGACCACCCCAACGCCGAGGTCTTTATTGACGCCGCCGCCTCGGCCGAGCTCACCCGCGCCAAGTCGCCGTGGCTGCTGGGCCGGGTCGACTGGACCCCGACCCTCATCCGCAAGGCCGTCATCTGGCTCGCCCGCCTGATCGACAAGCCGATCCTCAAACTCACCGACGAAGACTACAACGAGCACGGCCTCCAGGAACTCATCGCCGAGCACGGCCCGGGCTACGACATCAACGTCGGCGTCTTCAAGTCCGTCCAAAATACCATCACCGGCTGGCCGGGCGGCAAGCCCGCCGACCGTAGCCGCCGCGTCGACGACAACGGGCCTTTCCCCACGCGTGTTCTCATCTTCTCGCCCCACCCCGACGACGATGTCATCTCGATGGGCGGCACGTTGATCCGCCTCGTCGATCAGGGCCACGAGGTCCACGTCGCCTACCAAGTCTCGGGCAATATCGCGGTGTTCGACGAAGACGCGATCCGCTTCGCCGACTTCGCCGCCGAGTTCAACCGCATGTCCGGCATCGACGAAAAAAAGACCGCCGCGTTCGAGTCGCACATCGAAACCTTCGTCAAAAACAAACAGCCCGGCCAAGTCGATTCCCCCGAAGTTCAGCAGCTCAAGGGCCTGATCCGGCGCGGCGAAGCCCGCGCGGCGGGGCGGTCCTGCGGCGTGCCGATGTCGCATCTGCATTTTATGGACATGCCGTTCTACGAAACCGGCAAGGTCCGCAAGAAACCGCTTGGCGAAGACGACATCCAGATCACCATGGACCTGCTCGATCAGATCAAGCCGCATCAGGTCTACGCCGCCGGCGACTTGTCCGACCCCCACGGCACGCACCGCACTTGCCTCGCGGCGGTGTTCGAGGCGATGCGTCGATCGGCCGACAAAGATTGGCATTCGCAGTGCCAGCTCTGGCTGTACCGCGGCGCGTGGCAGGAGTGGGAGCCCGAGCGGATCGAGATGGCCGTGCCGTTGTCCCCCAGCGAGTTGATGCGTAAACGGGTAGCGATTTTCAAGCACGAATCGCAAAAGGACCGCGCTTTGTTTCCTGGGGCCGACGAGCGCGAGTTCTGGGAGCGGGCGGAGGACCGCAACAAGGCGACCGCGGCGGTATACGACCAGCTGGGCTTGGCCGAATACGAGGCCATCGAAGGCTTTGTGCAGTGGCAAGGCGACGACAGCGTTTTGAAAGCTGATACCGCCAAGCCCCGGCAAGCCCATGCCGGGTCCAAAAAATAGGACGGCATCCCCGTCCCAGCCGCCATAACCGTGAATGCTTACCGCTCGGCCAGGGATTGCAACGAAAACATGAGGGGGGTCCAGCGTCTCGCTTCGACGGGGCGTTTTTTTGTAGCCCAAGTGTTCGATGCAACGCATGATTTAGGCAAGGTGTCAACCCCGGGTCGGCCCCACGCCGATATGAAAGGGGCGGATTCACATGTCGTCATCCACTCATCCGGTAGAATGCCGCGGGGTCAGTGCGAGACGCATGAGCCTTCATTTAATTGAAAACGAGCCTTGCCGCTCCTTTTTCCCTCCGATCAACCGCCCATGAATACCGATCAACAAACCACCGCGGCCCAGCGTTGGGCGGGCTCGACCTCGGGGATGGTCGAGCGATTGGTTAAATTCAACGGGCCGCCCGAGCTTTTTCTCGGCGAACTGTTGGCGGCCCAGTGCCGGCTGGGCCAGGCCTTGGCCGGGTCGGTCGTGCGGCTGGGAGCATCCGCAAAGCCGTCCCCTCCGATCTCGTCGGCGGGCTCGGTGATCGGCCCCGAAGGCTCATCAGTGGGCGAACAGGTCGCGGCGGAGATCATGGCGGTCTTCCCGCCGCTGCCCGCCACCGGATCGCCGCCGTCTTGGTTGGCCCACGCGATCGAGTTGGCGATGAAGCCGACGCCTCAGTCGATGGGCACTCAGGTCCATCGCTTGCAGGCGTCTTCCGCCGAATCGGGGTTTCCGGTTGTTCACCACCTCGTGTTGGTCCCGGTGCGAACCGAGGGCGGCTTCTCCGGCGTCGCCGCGTTCCTGCTGGACACCGACGACAAACTCATCCTAGAAGCCCGGCGGCAACGCATCGAACTCAGCGTCAGCTTGCTGAGCCTGTATGAGATGCGGCAGGTTTTGCAGCAACGCGACGCCGACCTTCGCGGATTGTCCACCGCCACGCGGGTGTTGTCGGCCAGCAACGACCACCCGCGTTTTCACGCCGCAGCGATTGCGTTGTGTAACGAGATCGCCACCCACTGGCGGGCCGACCGGGTCAGCCTCGGGTTGTTGGCCGGGCGGTACGTCAAGCTGCGGGCGATGAGCCAGACCGAACACATCAGCCGGAAGATGGCGTTGGTCGGGGCGATCGAGTCGGCGATGGAGGAGTCGCTGGACCAAGACATCGAGGTGCTGCACCCCGTGCCGGCCGGAGCGATGCTGGTGAACCGGGCGGCGCAAGAGCTATCGACCAAACACGGCCCGTCGGCGGTCTGCAGCCTCCCCATGCGTCGCGCTGGCGAAGTCATCGGCGTCGTCACCGTCGAACGCCCGATCGATCAACCCATGAACCCCGAAGAGGTGGCGTTCCTGCGGATGGCGGTCGACCTGTTCACGCCGCGGATGGCCGAGTTGGCCGAGTCGGATCGGTGGTTCGGAGCGAGGTTGGCCGACGCGACCAAGCGTGGCCTCGGCGGCGTCTTGGGTCCGAAGCATACCTGGGCAAAAGTCGGCGCGATCGCGTTGCTGGCCGGCGTTCTGGCGTTGGTGTTGGTGCCCGGTACGATCCGCGTCGAAGCACCGTTTAAGTTTCAGGCGGTGACGCAGCGTTCGATCCCCGCGCCGTTTGACGGCTATCTCGAAGCCGTGGAGTCCGAGCCCAATGACGTCGTCGAACCCGGAGCGGTGTTGGCGACGCTCAATACCGCGGAGCTGCGGGCGGAGTTGTCTCGGCTGGAGGCCGAGCAATTGGGTTACGACAAAGAAGCGAAGATGGCTGCCCGCGAGGGCAAGCAGGTCGAGCGGCAGATCGCCGAGGCCCGCGTAGCGAACGTCGAAGCGCAGCTGGAGTGGTTGCGTTGGCAGATCGAACACGCCGTCATCCGCGCCCCGATCGCGGGCACCGTCGTGGTCGGCGACCTCAAGCAGCAACTCGGCGCCCCCGTCGCCAAGGGCGATGTGTTGTTTGAAGTCGCGCCGCTGGGCGAACTGCGGGCCGAGTTGTGGGTCGCCGACGACAAGATCGGCGACGTCCCGCCCGAGGGGGCCAAGGGTCAACTCGCCGCCGCCGCCCACCCCGGCCAGAAGCTGAATTTTGAAGTCGAACAGATCAACCCGATCGCCGAGGTGATCGACGGCAACAACGTATTCCGCGTCCGGGTCAAGCTGCTCGAACGTCAACCCTGGGCCAAGCCGGGCATCGAAGGCGTGGCGAAAATTGATGCCGGCCAAGCGCCGATCGGCTGGGTGTGGACCCGCGACGCGATCAACTGGGTCCGCATGAAGCTGTGGCTTTGACGGATTCTGACGGGTTGATCGCAATTCCTTAACCGCAGGTTTGAAGCGGCACCACAAGTAGTCTCCATGGCCATTGACCGCCCGACTTTCAACGAATCCTGGTACCGCGTCGCGGACATGAAGCCGCGGCTGCGATCCTTGGTGCAGACGTTTCGCCAGCACTACCGCGGTCGGCTGTGGGTCGTGTTCCGCGACCCGTCGAACAACCAGTTTTTTCGCGTCGATGAGTCGGCCTACCGCTTCGTCGCCATGCTCGACGGCAAGCGTACCGTGGCCCAGGTCTGGGACGCCTGCAACCAGCAACTCGGGGACGCCGCGCCGACTCAAGGCGAAGCGATCCAACTGCTGGGCCAGCTCTACACGTCCAACCTCATCCACGCCGAGCTCCCCGCCGACGCCGCGGGCATGTTCGACCGTTACAAAAAACGCATGAACCGTCAGGTCCGCGGCTACCTGATGAACGTGCTGTTTGCCCGCGTCCCGCTTTTCGATCCCGATCGGCTGCTGGACCGTTGGTCGCCGCTGGTGGGTTGGATCTTCGGGCCGGTGGGTATCGCGTTGTGGTTAGTGCTGGTCGTATACGGGCTGTTCAGCGTCGCAGACAACGCCAGCGAACTCTACAGCCAACGCAACACCATCCTCAATCCCGCCAACCTACCGCTGCTCTACCTGAGCTTCGGCAGCTTGAAACTCATCCACGAACTCGGCCACGGCTTCAGCGTAAAAACCTTCGGCAAAAAAGAACAAGTCAGCAGCGAGGTCCACACCATCGGCCTGATGCTCATGGTGCTCACGCCCGTTCCCTACGTCGACGCCAGCAGCGCCTGGGCGTTCCGCAGCCGATGGCGTCGCGCGTTTGTTGGCGCGGCGGGGATGTACGTCGAACTCGCCTGCGCCGCGATCGCCGCGGTCGTCTGGGCCAACACCGGCGACAACGCCCCGGCCGCCCACGCCATCGCCTACAACGTCATGTTCATCGCCAGCGTCTCGACGCTCCTATTCAACGCCAACCCGCTCATCCGCTTCGACGGCTACTACATCCTCTCGGACCTCGCGGAGCTGCCCAACCTTTACCAGCGCAGCAAAGACTATTTGCATTACCTCGTGAAGAAGCACGTCTATGCCGTGTCAAACCCCAAAAACCCCGCCCACACCGGCGGAGAGATCGCGTGGTTCATCAGTTACGGCCTGACGTCCGCGGCCTACCGCGTGTTCCTCGGCGTGACCATCGTGTTGTTCGTGGCGGGTCAGTGGTTTTTTATCGGCATGATCATGGCGTTTCTCGCGGTGGTCACGTTTTTGTTTGTGCCGTGGGGCAAATGGTTGAACTACCTCACGACCAGCCCCGAACTCACCAGGACGCGGGGGCGTGCGATCGTCGCCTCGTTGGCGTTCGTGTTGTTGGTCGCGGTGGGTTTGGGCGCGGTCCCGGTGCCGGATCGCGGCCGGGCGTCGGCCTTGGTCGAGCCCGCCCGGCTTGAACGCCTCTTTGCCGGGTCTGATGGATTTATTATCACCGCAATGCCCAGCGGCGAACCCTTGGTTGGGGCCGACGACGCTGACCTAGCCAAGAGGGTCGCGGTGGATTCGGACAACCTCGAATTGCGTTCCACCCACCGGCAACTCCAAGGCGAACGCCAACAACTCCAAGCGCGATACCGCGCGGCGATGAACCAAGACGTCGCGCTGGCCCAAGCCTTACGCGGACAACTTCGAGCACAGCTTGATCAGTTGCGGCGAGTTGAAGATCAGTTGGCTGATCTGCAAGCCGTGCCCACCGCCGCGGGGACGTGGATCGCCTTTGACAGCGACCGGCTACCCGGCCGATTCGTCCGCCGGGGCGAGCCGCTGGGCATCGTGGCGTCGCTCGATGAGTTGGTCATCCGCGCGGCGGCCGACCAATACCTCGGGCCCCGGCTTGAGGTCGAAAACTGGGTCGGCCGGAAAGTCGAAATCAAAAACCCCAACCGGCCCGGCGAAACGTATCGCGGGACCGTGACCAGCATCGCCGAGTCGGGCGGTAACGAGTTGTTCTCCCCCGCGTTGGGTTTCATGGCCGGCGGTTCGATGGCGACCGAAACGGCCGACCCCTCCGGCACGACATCGACCGAAGCATTTTTCGAGGTCAAGATCACCCCGGACCCCATCCCCCAAGACGCTCCGCCGCTGATGGCGGGGCAGCGTGTGCAGGTGCGGTTTACGTTTGAACCGAGCCCGTTGGCCGAGCAGGGCTGGTTGGCCTTACGTCAACTGCTGATGCGCCGATTGAATTTGTGATCCCATGAGTCAGATCGCCCGCCCATCCGCATTGCCGCCGAGTGCCTGGTGGCGCACGCTCAGCACCCGGCCGCCGACCACACGCCTGCCCGAAGGGCTCGACGCGGTGTGGGACGCCTCGGCCGCGGCGGTGGTGTCGGCGTTGCCACGCACTCAGCGTTACCTCAAACGTGCCCGGGCCGTGATCGCGTTGGCTCCGGAGATCGAAGCGCTTGACGACGCGGCTTTGCGCGAAGCGACGCAAGAGATGAGGGCGGTGTTTCGGCGGGGCCGGGAAACTCACGGCGATGTGTTGCGCGGCTTTGCGCTGGTGCGCG
>CAYPCC010000063.1:12666-13921 GCA_964409095.1 uncultured Phycisphaera sp.
GGCGCTGGCGGTGCACGACGGCTGCATCGCCGAGGTCGCCACCGGCGAAGGCAAGACGCTCATCGCCACTATGCCCGCCACCGTCGCGGGCTGGGCCGGACGCGGCTGCCATGTCATGACAGTCAACGACTACCTCGCCCAGCGCGACGCCGACTTAATGCGGCCGGTGTACGAGGCTTGCAGCCTGACCGTCGCGTCGGTCGTCGGCGATCTCGAGCCTCCCGCCCGCCGCGCCGCTTACGCCGCAGACGTGACGTACACCACCCATCAACAAGCCGCCGCCGACTACCTCCGCGACAGACTCACGCTCGGCCCGCAGCGCGGCCTGACCGACACGATGCTCAACCAACTCCTCAGCGGCCGCGGCATTGCAGGGGAAGCTTCCGGGGCCGGGGGTCGGGGCGGGGGTGGGGTGGTGATGCGGGGTTTGGAACATGTGATTGTTGACGAGGCGGATTCGGTCTTGATTGATGAGGCGGTCACGCCCTTGATCATTTCGGGGATCACGCCCAACGCGCAGCAGGTCGAGGCGTTTATCCAAGCGGCGAAGCTGGCCCAGGCGTTTGAGGTGCGTAAAGATTTCACCGTTGATCGGCAGTTCCGCGATATCCGCCTGACGCTGCGCGGCCGGGACAAAGTCGAGCAAGTCACCGAGTCGCTCGGCGGGTTGTGGGCGGGGCGGCGGCGGGCCGAGGAAATGATCATCCAGGCCCTCACCGCTCGGGAGCTCTACCTCGCGGGGGTGCAGTACGTCGTGCAAGACAACAAGGTCGTGATTGTCGATGAATCCACCGGGCGACTGATGCCCGACCGCGAATGGCGGGACGGGCTGCATCAGGCAGTCGCCGCCAAGGAAGGTGTCGAAGTGCAGCCGCCCAAGGCGACGATGGCCCGCGTCAGTTTCCAGCGGTTTTTCCGCATGTATCGCAAGCTCTCGGGCATGACCGGCACGGCGTGGGAAGAGCGCCGCGAACTCTGGCAGACCTACCGCACGCCCACCGTGCGCATCCCGACCCATCGCCCGATCAAGCGTCAATTGTCTCGGGATCGCGTGCTGCCGACCGAAGACACCAAGTGGGACGCGGTCGTCGATGAGGTCCAACGGCTCCACGTTTCGCGTCGGCCCATCCTCGTGGGCACGCGCAGCGTTGGGGCCAGCGAAACGCTTAGCGAACGACTGATTCGGCGGGGCATCGAACACACCGTGCTCAACGCCGTCCGCCACGCCGAAGAGGCTCAGGTCGTCGCCGCCGTC
>CAYPCC010000064.1:0-13802 GCA_964409095.1 uncultured Phycisphaera sp.
GATCTCGACCAACCTCCGCAGCGTGTTTGTCGCTTGCCGGGCGGCGAGCCGGACGATGGTCCGCGGCAAGTTTGGCCGGGTGATCAACATCGGCAGCGTCTCGGGCGTCGTGGGCAACGCCGGCCAAGCCAACTACGCCGCCGCCAAGGCCGGCCTCGCCGGTTTCACCAAGTCCTTCGCCAAGGAACTCGGCAAGAAAAACATCACCGCCAACGTCGTCGCCCCCGGCTTCATCCAGACCGACATGACCGACGTGCTGCCCGACAAAATCAAAGAAGGCGTCAAGCTCGCCACCGCCGCCGGCCGCATGGGCCAGCCCGAGGAAATCGCCGCGGCCGTCGCCTTCTTCGCCTCCGACGGGGCCAGCTACGTCACCGGCCAAGTCCTGACCGTGGACGGCGGGATGACGATGAGCTAAACGGGTTGTCCCCCAAGGACGCCGAGCCCCGCCAACCCCTCGCTTGGCATAACCGGCCGGTAAAGCTATATTTCTGATCTGTTAAACGCGGCTTCGACACGCTGCACCATTCGACTGACCCCCCGGACTTTTCCGGGACCCCCGACACCCCCCGGAAGAATCACCGGAAAACCCCGGAACCCCGGACACTTAGGAGCCGACACCATGGACGAAGCTGAAATCAAAGAGAAGGTCATTGCGATCGTCGCCGAGCAGATGGGCGTCGAAAAAGGCGAAATCACCCTCGAAACCAACTTTGTGAACGACCTCAACGCCGACAGCCTCGACACCGTCGAACTGGTCATGGAATTCGAAGACGAATTCGAGACCTCGATCCCCGATGAAGAAGCCGAGAAAATCCAAACCGTGGGTCAGGCCGTCGACTTCATCAAGGAAAACATGGACAAGTAAGTCCTGGGCTTCCCCCCGGAATAACCCCGGAATGGCCCGGAATGTCCCGTGACGCAGCCCGCCCCTTGGTGAGTTTGCGGTTGGTTTTGGGTTGGGTGTGGGTTGGCTTTCAGGCCCGCCGATTCCTTTCCCCCCGACCGCCGCACCACGGGGCGTTGTGCTTCATCCCCCTCCGCCTCTTTCTCTTTCCCCCTGAATGAACATGAGCGATCGACGTGTAGTCATCACCGGCCTCGGCTGGGTCACCAGCATGGGTAACGACGTCAACGACGTCTGGCAGAAGCTCCTCAACGGCCAAAGCGGCATCCGCACCGTCACCCGCTTCGACACCACCGAATACCCCGTGAAGTTCGGCGGCGAATGCACCGAGTGGGACGGCCCGCCGCGCATGGAAGACGCCGCCCGCAAACAAGCGGTCAAAAAAATGGACCGCTTCGCCCAGTTTGCCGTCAACGCCGCGATCGACGCGGTCCACGACGCGGGCCTCGACTTCGCTAACGAAAACCCTTGGCGATGCGGCTCGATCATCGGCACGGGCATCGGCGGCATGGAAGAGTTCTGCGGCGGCTACCGCAAGCTCATCGAAAAAGGCCCGTCCCGCGTCAGCCCGTTCATGGTGCCCAAGCTCATGTGTAACGCCGGGTCGGGCAACGTCTCGATCCACTTCGGCATCAAGGGGCCTAACTCGGCGGTCGCCTCGGCCTGCGCCTCCGCCGCTCACGCGATCGGCGAAGCCGTCGAATGCATCCGCCACGGCGGAGCCGACGTCATGATCACCGGCGGGGCAGAAGCCGCGCTCAATGACCTGGGCATGGCCTGTTTCGTCGCGCTCAAAGCCCTCTCCAAGCGCAACGATGCCATGACCGAGGCCTCGCGGCCCTGGGACAGGGACCGTGACGGGTTCGTGCTTTCCGAAGGCGCTGGCATCATCGTGCTCGAAGAGTACGAACGGGCCAAGGCCCGCGGCGCGAAAATCTACGGCGAGCTTTCGGGCTTCGGCCAATCCGCCGACGGCAGCCACATCACCGCCCCGCTCGAAAACGGCGAAGGCGCATCCTACGCCATGGACGCCGCCCTCCAAGACGCCGGCCTCACCGCCGACGACATCGACTACATCAACGCCCACGGAACCTCCACCGGCCTAGGCGACCTTGCCGAGACCCGAGCCATCCAACGCTCCTTCGGAGAACACACTAAGACGCCCGTCTCCTCCACCAAGTCCATGACCGGCCACACCCTCGGCGCCTCGGGCGGCATCGAAGCCGTCATCCTCGCCAAAGTCATCGAAACCGGCACCCTCCCCCCCACCATCAACCTCCACCACCCCTCCGAAGGCTGCACCCTCGACTACGTCCCCAACGAAGCGCGCAAACTCAACGTCACCCACGCGATGTCGAATAGCTTTGGCTTTGGCGGGCACAACGTGAGCTTGGTGGTGAGCAAAATTTGAAGGATAGGCCAAGGTAATCCACCCCGTGGCTAAATGACACTCGAACTCAGCCATTTATCCAAATAAGAATAAAGGTATACAAATGAGTTCTCTGGAACAGAATGTCGAAAAGCTGGTACCGAAATGGTCATTGGTAAGCCTAAGCACCCGATGCCAGCGCAGCTTGCTTCAGTCATAGGCGATCTCGCCACTTCGATCAACGGGGTTCAGGAAGCGCATCTGCGGATGGCTTATATTCCGGGCGTCACCGAATAGCCCAGCCAAGTACTCTTCCTCGTATTGAAGTCAAAATCGTTGATACCCGAGGTCATGCCCAAGATTCAAAAGGGCCTCGATAAGATCATGCCGAAGGGCCAACATCTCGATATGCTCCCGATTGATTCAGAGTCGAGTATGCTCGTCGACATCCGTGCTGCGGGCTGCAAGGTCGGGCTCACGCGACATGTGTCTCGGCGGCCGCAGAAGAATCCATGGTGGAAATTATGGTGAACACACTGAAGTAACTACTTCAGTTGGCATTAAGCCGGGTGGTTGAGATCGCGCGGGAATCCCTCATATATTCTTGTTGCAGATTCAGTGTTATGCCGCAGGGGGACCTAACGGGGCTATGATTCGCGTATGACTTCGACGCCGCAACCACCTGTCACCAAAACGACCGCCAATGTTGAGGCCACCGACCGCGTCGCGGAGATGGTCGAGTTGGTCCGGGAACTCTCGGCCCAGACCGACGCCCAAAAAATGGTGACCGACTTTGGGGATCGGTTTCGGCGGATGTTTACTTACGAGGGGTTTGTCTCTCTGAGCCGGCGGGGACTGGAACAGCCGTATTACCGCATCACGCGGAGCTCGTTGTGGGAGCACGCGGTGAACCCGTGGAAAGACAAGGCGCAGCTGCCGTTGTTGCAAGGCGGGGTGCTGGGCGAATTGTTGTACGGCGACCTGCCGGTGATCGTGAATGACTTTCGACCCCGCCCCGACGACCCGGCTTACGAACACCTCAAAGACTTCCGTTCGTATCAGGCGGTGCCGCACTACCACGGCGGCGTCGGCACGAACATGGCGATCAACTTTTCGACGCAGCCTCACGGGTTCGATCCCGAGAAGCTGCCGGACATGATTCTGTCACACAACCTTTTCGGCCGAACGACCAACAACATGGTGTTGTCGCAGCAGCTTAAAGAAGTCAACGATGCCCTCGATGCGGAGTTGAAAATCGTCGGCGATATCCAGCGGTCGTTGTTGCCGCAGACGCTACCGAAAATCGAGCACCTCGAACTCGCGGCCCACTACCACACCGCCAAGCGGGCGGGCGGCGACTATTACGACCTGTTTCCGTTGGCGGACGGCAAGTGGGGCATCCTCGTGGCCGACGTGTCGGGCCACGGCACGCCCGCCGCGGTGGTCATGGCGGCGACGCACGCGGTGGCCCACGCCTACACCGGGCCGACCGGCCACGACTCGTGTGCGCCGTGCGAGATGCTCAGCTATTTGAACCAGCGGCTGGCCGGGCGGTACGACGCTAACACCGTGATGTTCGTCACCGCGTTCTACGGCGTGTTCGACCCCGCGACGCGGAGGCTGAGTTACGCGGCGGCCGGCCACCCGCCGCCGCGGTTGTGCCGGGGCGAGGAACTGTCGCTGCTCGACCAAGCGGGCGGGATGCCGCTGGGCATCACCGCCGAGGCGGAGTACGACACCGCCAGCCTCCAACTTGAGCCGGGCGATAAGCTGACGCTGTTCACGGACGGCCTGCCCGAGGCGTTCGACCCCGACCGCCAGCAATATTCCGAGGCCCGTCTCGACGACGTGCTGCGACGAAGCTGCCCCACCGAGGATTCGCCGCAAGCCACGATCGAGGCGCTGCTTAGCGACATCCATAAGTTTGCCCGTGGCACGCCGAATGATGACGACCAGACGATTCTGGCGCTGCAGGTGACTTGATACGTGCCGGCGACACGGGGACGGGTCGACAACCGCCCCGCCGGGGCATCGCCGTTTCTGCCCGGCAAATCTGGCTTTCGCCGGCCGGATATGCAATAATATGTAAGAGACAGCGTTTTTCCGCCAACCCAAGGCCCCCCATGAGCTTTTTCGCCCTCCAACCCGTTCTCGCCTTCGGCATGCCCGGACCCACCGAGTGGATCATCATCGGCATCCTCGGCGTGCTGATCTTCGGCAAACGCCTGCCCTCGGTCGGCAAGTCGCTGGGCCAAGGCATCGTGGAATTCAAGAAAGGCTTGTCCGGCGTCAAAGATGACCTCGACGACGCCGTCAACGCCACCAAAAATCTCGACGCCCCCACCAGCAAACCCAAGTCCACCCTCGACACCTCCGACAGCAAGGCCGAGCCCCAGAATTCGCCGCCCCACTCGGCCTAAGCCTTCCGCCTACGTTTCAACTTCATACCTGACCGCACCGCGTCGTCTGACCGATGCCGCGCGATGCTTTCACCTGCGCCGGGACCCCGATGGGGCCCCAATCAAATCAATCGGCTTCGCCGGTGGTGGGTGAATTTTTCTCGCGGTGAAGCGTGGGGTCCACCGCTTGGGCCATGGCGGCCACGTCGAGGGGGAGTCCTAAAAATGTGGCGACCTCACGCATCGTCGACGTCGGGTCTTGTACCGCTGCGGCATAGTCGATCCGGCAGGTTTGAATGTGCGGCTGGGCCTTCAGCCAAGCCATCGCCTCGTCACGCTGCCGGCCGAAAACTTGGGCCAAGGTTGCATCGGGGATGCTGGCCCCGGGTCGGCCCTGTCGCTCGAGCATCTTCCGCTGGGACGCGACAACTTCATCCAAGTCTCGCCACATAAACACCACGCGGTATCCGTGGGTGGCCGGGAGGTGACGCAGCAAGGCGTGGATAATCTTCACCGCCCGCCCTTGGGCTTGGTCCAAAAACGAATGGCCCCCACGCGGCAGCGCCTTGACGGCCTCCAGTTCCATATAGCCACACGGGTTACTCGCGTCCGCCTCACGCTGCCCATCGCTGACCAACGCCAAGCCCCCCGCATGAAGCGCTTGCATCATCAGACTGGTCCCCGAGCGAGGGAGTCCCGAAACGACCACGATATCATCCACAGCTCAACTCCCGATCCATACAAAGCAAAACACCGCCCCCAAGCACCATCGAACGCCTCCGGTCTCGTCGGAAAGCGTCAATACATTACTTACTTAATCAACACCTCTCCGCCCTACTTCCGCAATCAATCAAAAGACCGAGGTGTCGTCTGGGATACTCTAAAAAAGAATGGGCGATACAGGACTCGAACCTGTGACCTCACGCGTGTGAAGCGTGCGCTCTAGCCAGCTGAGCTAATCGCCCGTGAATTAATGACTTACGGGCAAGTCGAGGCAGATTAATGCAAGGTACTGCAACCAACCGCTAACTACTGCAGCTTAGCAGGCTTAATCGCCTCTGCCAAGCCCTCCATCGGCCGCGCCGCAACGAGGCGATGATGCAGGTAACTGCAACTTGGTGCAGGTTGATGGCGTTTGTCTACTCCCACTGGTACTCCCACTCGCAGCTTACTCTGCCTCTGGATCGGACCGCTTCGAATCAACCCCCGGCAGTTGCTTCATTGCACCCTTGGCGTCTTCGAGGCCGAGCTTGTCGTAATACCTTTCCAAGGTCTTAACGGACTTGTGACGAGTCAGCCGACGGGCGATGGACGGCGGAACGCCTTCGCGAAGTAGCCTTGTGGCAAAGGTCACCCGCAACGCATGGAAGTCGAGTTGGCTGCCCTGAGCGTCGGTGTATTTAATACCCGCCCGTTTCAGATCGCCTCGGAACGTCTTCATTCGGGGTGGCGGCGGAAAACTCTATCACCCAGCTTGAGGCTTGAGATTCTCGTCCGCAGCGGCTCTCGCAGTTCATCGTGCAGCGGCATCATTACTTTTTCCTTGGTCTTCGAAACCTCCGCCCGCGCAGTCAGAGTTCCTTCAGCGAGGTCGATATCCCTTGCTTCGATCTGCCGTAATTCGCCACGTCGAAGGCCGGTGAGTAAAGCGGCCATGTAGATACCCGGAACCGCCGAGCCCCCCGGAGCACCCCGAGACGCGACACCATGAAGCCAGTCTGCACCGATTGATGCAAGTCGATGGCGTTTGTCTACTGCCATTTGAACTCACCTTCTAGCGCCGCTAGGCGTAACCCCCCTCGCGTTCGGGCCGCTTAGAATCGACCCCAAACCTTTACCGCGTAGCCCCTCGGCGTCGTCGAATCTCCGAAGCACAGGTAAAAGCATGTCGCTCTACCCCGCATTGATGATCTCACTGAGGCTCGGCCTCGGCTTGCTCTTTGAGGGTTATCTCATAAACCGCGATGTCCCGTGAATCGTTGTCGTGAAGCTCGGTGGAAATCACCAGACGATCGGGGATGCTCGACGAAGGAAAACCGAGATTGGTCTCCCAGCCGGTCGAAAGCGGATCGCTTTTTTCAGAGCTCGGCTGCGTGAGCCGGTATTGAAATAGCGCGGGCAAAGACGTAGTGTCCCACATGAACTCGGCAACCAGGCGGTTGTTGTAGCTGGTCTCGGAGCCGAGGGTCGCAATGTCGAGCCCTTCATTGGTTTTCTTCGTAAACGTGCGGGTGTTGTCGGCTGTGACCCGTACGATGTCGCGTGACTGTAAACGCAGGCTGAATAACTCGACGTCGCCGGACATGACCCGGGCGTAGCCGTCGGCGGCGCTGCTGGTCGCTCCGGCGACGATGGTTAATTCACTTTTTTGGACGGGGTGAGTAAACTCCCACGTCGCGGTGGGCGTCTCCGCGGAGTTCCCGCCCAGACGTAGAAACCCGTCGCCGTTTTGTTCTTCAATGACCTGGGTAGCGACCGCAAATGAAAACCCATACTCCGCCTGCAGTTGGGCGATGGCGTCCGCGGCGGGGGAATCAAAATCAATAGTCTGCGCGTTGACCGCTCCGGTCAAGACGGTGGCGGCGACAACGGCGGCGAGGTTGAGCTTGGGCATGTCGATTCTCGTTTGGGGTGCGGGCAGTTCGGGCTGACGGGTATTGATCGCGTAGAGATGAAAGGCCAAAGGGGGCAGTTCATCACGGAACAATTCGCCTGCGCCGGTGAGGTAGCGGTCTTGGCCGATAACGGCAACGTCGGTTACGGCGTGGGGCAGCGTAAAAGTGGCTTGCCCCACGATCGTTTCGCTGCGGTTGACGGCAAACAGGTAGATTTGGCCGTCGAGTTGCACCGCCCGCGTGCTCAGCCACCGCGTCTGGGTGGGTAAGCCCTCGGCGACGACTTGCGGAGCGGGCTCGGTAGAAAGCAGTAACGGCGCATAGGCCGCGACTTCCTCGGCAAGCCCAACGACCTGCGGCCAGTAGGCTTCAAACTCGATGTCTGGGGCGCGGATCAGGTCGTAAAGCGAATACAGCACGACGCCGTTGCCCCCCCGCCGAGATGGTTTGCCAGATCATGTTGCGCAGCTGAGGGATCGTCGGCGTGCCGCCGGGCCGGTCCTGCGTGTCGGGGTAGTTGTGCCAGTTGAACGCTTGAACCACTTGCCACATCGGGCGGGCGTGTTCGACTTCGACGGCGGTGCGGTCGGTCCACTCGCCGACCATGCGGATCGGCTTAGCGGGCAGCGGATACGGGTCGGTGCCGATGATGTCAAACGATTCGAGATACTGATCGACTTGGTGGGGCCGTTGGAGCAGGGTCCAGGTCGGGTGGTTAGGATCGTCTTCGACGATCCAACGGTGGTGCGCGTTGGCCTGCTGGATGTACGGCGGGGTCATCTCGTCGTTGAGGTACCAGCCCAATAGAGCCGGGTGGTCGCGGAGGTCCCAGACGATCGGCCGGATCAACTCAAGCTCGTCCTGCCGCGTTTGCAAATCGGGCGGAGCGCGGTGGTAGCCGGCGAAGTAATCCTTGATCGACACCATCATCATGACGCCGGCCGCGTGGGCGCGGTCGAGTTTGTCGCGGTTGGGTTCGCTGTAGGGCATCACCAAATTGAAGGGCGTGCCAGACAACAGGTCGAGGCTGGTTTGCGGCAGGCCGTTGCGAGCGCAAACACCGATCGGAAACACCGGCTGGCCGCGCACGATCAAACGGCGGTGGTCGTCGATGTAAACCGTGGGCTGATCCGTCGCCGGCTTTACGACGAGCGCATGGGTCTTGCGGTAGACCGTCTTACCCGTCGCATCGACGAAACGCACCTCGGTGATGTAATCCCCGAGCGGCCAATCCGTCGCGTCGAGCGCCAGACGAGCCGTGCCGCCCGCGGTGAGATTCGCCGTGGTGTCGGCCACAGCTTGGCCGGCAGAGTTAAACGCTGTCAGTACCGCTTGGCCATCGACGTCGGTGTGGTCCGCCGAAAGTGCGACGACGACTTCGACTTGGCGATCGCCGTTTTCCCAAACCCATCCGCGGTACACCGGCCTCGCGAGCATGCTGCGAAATGGGGCTTCGGCGACTTTGACGATTTCCAGGTCATCGAACCAAGCTCGGCCGGTCGATCCCTTGCGGGCGTAGGCGGCGATGCGGGCATGCGTGGCTTCTTGGGGGAGCACGAAAGAATCGGTCTGGACTTGGGTCCAGTCTTGCGTGCCGTTGATCCCCGCCGGATAGATCCCGCCGAGGAAGTGATCCTCCGCGAAGAACTCCACCGCGAGGGACGCCCCGCCGCCTAAGACCTGCGCGGTCTTTATCCAACCGCGCAGGTGGTATTCATCATCTAGAGACAGTTCGACCCGCTGTGAAGCCAGGTCGTACTGCTCGGCATCGTCTACGCTCCAACGCAACGCGCTCTGCCCCGAGCGGTAGGTGTCGGCATCTATCGCATAGCTGCGGGGCCGGGCCGACCACGGGCTTTCGCTGATTGGGGATTCAAACCCCCCGTCGGCGAGCGGACCCTGATCGGCCGTGGCGGAAGCGATCGCCAAAGCCAGCAAGACAGACGTCACGATGGAGGAGCGAAAGACCATCATTTGCGGCGCTTGCCCATCATGGCGAGGCTGCCTAGGCCCAAGAGGATCATCGAGGCGGGCTCGGGGATCGGAACGGCCGTGATCGACAGGCCCGAACCGGCGGCGATGTCGACGTTCCGGCCGTTCATAAACGCGCTGCTGGTCAAGACCAGATTAAATTCACGAACTCCTTCATCGTACAACGCCAACAGCGATTCGGTGATGTCGAGGCTACCCGTCACGCTGCCGGCGATTACTTCAAAGTCGCCGTTGATGATATCACCATCCGAGGCGCCGATGCCGGGCAACACAAACGTCGAGTAAACACCGCTGCCCGCCGCGCCGATCCCCGTCAGTGTCGTGCCCGCCGTCGGGCTGGTGTACGACAGGAAGAAGTCGTAGGACCCCGCACCGCCGCTCAAGGTGACATCCAGGTCGAGGTCCAACGCCGTGAGGTCGAGGTTTTCGGTACTCAGATAGCCGTCCAACGGCGAGAGGTCAAACGCCCACTGGACGCCGCCAGCCCGTTGCACGCCCCCGATACCGTCTTGGTCGGGCTCAAAGCGATTGAGCGTACGCACGCGCGTCACCGAGGAGAACGTGCGCAGGGTCAGGTCGTTGGCGTCCGCCGACACGCCGCCGCTCTCTTGGCTGGTTGCGGTGAAATCGCTGTTGATCTGGACGGGCGCTGCGGCGACCGCGCGGGTGTCGATACCTTCGGCCAGCACGACGCCGGGGTCGATGAAAGTATCTGACGCATAGTCGTTCGCGTCGATACGAAAATCACCGACCTGAATCACGCCCGCCGAAACGGGTAAAGTCAAACTCGAGAGAACCAATAATGAGGACACTTTTCTAAACATTTCCAATCTCCGTAAAAAGAGTGATAAAAACCATCTGTTTCTAAATAAAAATAAACTAACAATTGTCGCGGCGGCCTACGCCCTCCAGCGAACACAAGGCGGCTAAATCTCACCCGCCGCAGCCAAAAGCCTGGGGGCGGTGGCGGTGGTTGCAGCCACTTCAACCCGGGTTTCGCGTCCGATGCGAGCCCGAAGTTCCTCGGCTTCTGTTCGCAACGCGGTGGCCCAAGTCCGTGCGTAGGCCTTCGCCGATGGCGAGCCCACCAAGGGCTCGAGCATGGGCCGCAATTCTTGCGAAAGCGTTTCCACCCGCGCAACCCATGGCTCAAAATGCTGAAACAAAAACGCGGCCATCCCTCCATCGCCGCGCTCCGGCTCTACCGCCAAGCCAGCCAAGTGCTCTTTCAACTGGCGGGCACGCTGCCACGCTTCATTGCGCGTCTCCTCGAGCGCGGCTAATTGATCACGCATCTTGGACGTTAGCTCGAGTTCCCCCAAATCTCCAAGCAGCCCATCGCACGCCGCCCAACCCTCGGCGGGCCAAACGCCTTCGTGAAATATCATCGCCACCATCGCCAACTCGCGGAGGCACGCATCGATCGGCTCGACCTGCACGCGCGAAAAGGCGTAACGCGACCAACCCGTCGAGACGACGCCAACTAGCCCGTAATGCTGAGCCGCTTCCGCCCAGCCGATATGGTTGACCCGGCGCGCCTCGGCGTCGGGCAGATCACGGTACGGTCCGTCCGCACCCTTGTAGGCCGAGCTGCCCCACATCGGCACCCCCGAGGCCGCGATGCGGTCCAGCGTTTCACGCCGATGGTGATGCTGGCGATCATCGGGCGTGCCGCGGTAACCCCAAACCATGAGGTCGCATTTGTCACTGATCGCCTGCAGGTCCGCTTCATCCCAATCCACCATCATGTCGTGCCACAGGATCGGCCGAATATCTCGCCCCGCGAGGCCATCAAGCAAAGGATCAAGGTGGCTGCGATAAAGCGCGGCCGCCCCGTGATCCTTAATGTACGCTGCGGTATCCCGATGGCTCCCAAAGACCCAGGCCTCATCGCCGCCCAGGTGGAACCACCGCACGCCCGGCATCGCCCGGAGAACATCATCAATCATCGCTTGAATCAATTCGCCCGCACCGTCCGCCAGCGGATTCAAGCAATCGGTCCGCGACTCCACCTCACGCATGTGCGCGTAGGCGTCGCGTTTCAACACGTTTTCCAAATGCCCCAAAGACTGAATGAGCGGGATCAAGCTCAGCCCCAGCGCGTCACACCGCTGCACAATTTGCGCAACCTAATCGTCGCAGTAGCAAGAGGCCGACCGCAGCGACTCGTCGAAATGCCAGGGAAACATATCTTCCCACTCGATCAGGACCACGTTAAATCGCAGCGCAGCGAAGTGATCGAGCAGCCCCATGAGGCGATCAAACGTGGGCGCCAACCCCTTGAGATCGAGGTGAACGCCGCGTATGTGTACCGCGGGGGTTTGAGCGATGAAGAAGCGATTTGGCGAAGATAAAGTGTTCAAGATAGGTTTTAGCGGTATGAGGATTGAGCTTTGGGAGCCGGACCGACGGATTGACGGCGGATGATTTTTACACGGGCGCGGATGCATTCGGCGGGCGACAATTTCTTGCCGTGCGAAATATCGTTGAGCAGGTCGAAGGCCTCCTGGACAACCGCCTCGCGTGGAACCCGCAGCGACGTGGCGGGGGGATCTACTTCGCGGGCGATCGGCTTATCATCGGTGCCGACCACGCTTAAACCGCGCCCCACCACCAGCCCCCGACTCGAGGCCACCTCATACACCGCGGGCAAGTGCGGGTCCGCGCAGATCAGACCCGTCGGCGGCTCAGGCAAAGACAGCATCGCGTCGGCCGCCCGCACCTGCCCGTCTCTAGCGAAGCCAGCAAACCCAACGTAGACAGGCTTCAACGTGACACCCGAGGCGACCGCTTTGCGATAGAAGGCTTCGCGGCGTAGTAAAATTTCGCGGTGGGGGTGATGATCCTCGACGTTGTGGAGGTAGCCGATCCGACGATGTCCCCGGCGATAAAGCGTATCAAACTGCTTGCCGATCACTTCGTCCGCGTCGGTGGTGATCGAATTGGAAGGCAGCTGAAAGCTCGCCGGAAATACATTGACCACCGACAGGTGGGTCGCAGCCAACGAGCGAAGCAGCGAGTTTTCCGTCAGCCCTACCGTGATGCAGGCCCGGCTGCTCGCGTCCGCCGCCACCTGGTCGATCAGGTCGGCGTCCGAGCCACCCTCGGGACAAACATGCATCCGCAGGGTCAGGCCCCGCCCCTCGGCCACGCTCAACAGCGAAGCGATGAACTGGCCGTGAAAAGACCCATCGACCCGGGCATCCCCGCGGACCATCGCCCGGATGTGCGGCTCGGCATTGAGATACAAAACATCGATCGTTTCGATGCCCGGCACCCGGTGAGCCTCAACCGACCGGAACAACCCACGCTGCGGCCGGACGTCGATCAGGCGACGCTTTTCAAACACACGCACCGCCTCGGTCACGGTCTGCGGCCCCACCCGGCAAGCATCCATCACCCGCCGCACCGAAGGCAACGCGCCGCCGGGCGACACGAGCCTCAGCTTTTGCTCGATAAAGCGATCAACGATGTGGGTGGACGAAGGCTTGGGCATAGCATGAAGCCAGAAGAGCAGGTGAGCAAAAATATCTGTTATTGTCGTAACTTAAAATATCAAAAAAACAACCCCCTCAAAAAACATTTCTGCTTCAGGAGGGGGCGATATTCGGGCGAGCCGTCATCTTATGATGCAAAAAATGCTGACACGCCCTGGATTCCATTAATTGTAAACGTAGACCACTTTCGCCCAATCCACATCCATGTAGTGGTAGGTGCTATTAGCTAGGTACGATTCGGCGGTCGGCCAACTGCTCGAAGGGGCCCAAGTCGTCAAAACGAATTTCATCGCGCCGTCGGGGATGTAGGACCCGACGTAGGTGGCAAAGATATTGCCGTTGGCTAAGTACTCCACTTTGTCCTGATACAGACGCATCGTGTAGGTCACAAAACTCGACAGGTCTGCCCGCTGCGAAGTCTCGACGTACTGGACCCATTTGCCCGTCGATCCCCCGGTATAGTCGTTGTACGAAGAAATCAGGACTCGGTCGTAGGGGACGCTGTTGGTGCCCGAATTGATTTTTTTGGTCACAAATTCCATGTTAATCGCGTCTTGGCCATTGGAATCTGCGCCGTATACCGAAATCGCAAAAAGTAGTCCGTCTTGCTGGACTGCCGCGTTGGAGATTCGCAGCGAGGCGATGAATTCTACATAATCACTGCTGTTGGTTGGGCGGGTGTAGGTGGCGTTGGTCCGGCTAGAGGTCTGGGTGATCACGCCGTCGGACGCCACGTTGATCGCAAAACATGCCCGCCGATTGGCGGCGACCATCGGCGGGATTCGCCCGAAGGTGCCCTTGCCTCGGGCGTGGGTTTGGATCACCCAGCCATTGGAGGCCGCGTCGAATGACGACCGATTAAAGGTATCCAAGAACAGCGTACCCGCCGTGCAAGTGGCGGTCGCTCCGGGCAGGCAGACAAAAACGATCGCGGCAACGGCAAACAGCAAAACTTTTCTCATTTTTCCGTATCCAACGGGGTGAAAGAAGTAAATAACCCCAAAGAAGCCCCTTGACGCAAGA
>CAYPCC010000065.1:0-13750 GCA_964409095.1 uncultured Phycisphaera sp.
TGCGCCGTGGAGCAAGATCAATGGCACATAAAACCCGCCCACCGCGCCGAGCGGCAAAACGATCAGCAGCAACCCGCCGCCCAGCCACAACTCCCCGAACCCCGCCAGCAACGCGACCGACAAACCGGACAACACGCAAAGGCTCAGGTACTGTTCGACGCTGTAACCCGACGCGTTACCCGAGGCGTCGAGGTCTTGCCGGATGTCGGCCCGAATCTTCGGCAGGTTCAGCCGGCTGGCGATGCTCACCAATGCGTTGAGCAGCGGGGCGAGCAAGGGCTGCTCAAAAATCGTCGCACGGTCCGCGCCCAACGCCCGGGCGATCCGACGGTTCACCGGCGGCGCCGCGGGCATCGGGTAGCGGAAGATCGCGTAGATCGGCAGAAACACGCCCGCAAACACGATCGCCGAGATGAATAACAGTTCGATTGCCATGGCTTACACGTCCACCGACATGATGTTGCGGATCCACAAAAACGCCCCGAGGATCAGCCCGCCGCAGATGAGCAGCAGCACCCGGCCGATGGTTTCGGTGAACAGCAGCCGGATGCCTTCGGGGTCGATGATCCACAAAATAAACATGAACACGAACGGCATCACCGCCATCATCGACGCCTGCGATCGGCTCTGGGCGGTGATCGCGTCGAGCTTGCCTTCGAGCTTCTTGATTTCGCGCACCGCTTCGGCCAGCCGATCCATGCTCTCGCCCGAGTCGCCGCCGCGATTCCGGTGCATCTCGATCGCGGTGAAGGTCAGCCGGTACAACGGCGAGCCGATGCGGTTACTCGCCGACAGCATCGCCTGGTTCAGATCGCGGCCCATCTGATACTCACGCAAGAGCTGCGCAAACTCTTGCTTAATCGGCCCGGTCTGATTATCGACGAGCATCTCCATGGACTGCACGAGGTTGAGCCCGGCTTTCACCCCGGCCGAAATCGTGGTCAGGCCGTCGATGAGTTGCGACTCGAGTTTCTTACGGCGCTTTTGTTCAAGGTGGCGCACGATGACCGTGGGCATGAAATACGCCGCCGCGCCGCAAACCGCCGCGACGAACAGATTGAACGTCAAGAGAAAAGAAAACACAACCGCGACCGCGACGCCCGACATCGCCATGATGAACGCCTGACGCGGCTCGACGTCCATCATCAGCTGCCGACGCAGCACGCGGTCGTAGCTGATTTCCTGCCGCTCGCGGAAGCGTTGCCAAGGCTCACGACCGTAGCGCACCGCGAGATACGCGGAAGTAAACACGCAGACGTTGAGCAGGATGAACAGCAGCGGGTTGTGCATGGCGTTTCGTTAGAGGAACACGTCCACATCGAAGTCGCCGCGCTCGACCATTTCCTCGGCGAACGTGGGGATGTAGCCGGTGTGGCGGAGCGTGGGTTGCTTGGGGTCTTTGAGGGTGAAAATATCTTCGAGGCGGATCGAGCCGGTCTCGGGATCGATGGACGTGACTTCGGAGATCGCGGTGACACGGCGGTGGCCCGAGGCGAAGCGGGTGACTTGGACGACGAGGTCCACGGCCGTGACGATCTGTTCTCGGATGGCCCGCATCGGCATCTCGACGGCCATGAGCACGAGCGCTTCGAGGCGCTTCATCGCGTCGTGGGGGTTGTTGGCGTGGACGGTCGAGAGCGAGCCGTCGTGGCCGGTGTTCATGGCCTGGAGCATGTCCATGGCTTCGGGGCCGCGGACCTCGCCGACGATGATCCGGTCGGGGCGCATCCGGAGGCTGTTGCGGACGAGTTCGCGGATGGTATAGGCGCCCTTGCCTTCGATGTTGGCGGGCCGGCCTTCGAGTTTGACGACGTGGGGCTGGGGCAGTTGGAGTTCGGCGGATTCTTCGACAGTGATAATGCGTTCGTTGGGGCGAGCGTAGGCGGCGAGGACGTTGAGTAGGGTCGTCTTCCCCGAGCCGGTGCCGCCCGCGATGATGATGTTGGATCGGCCAACGATGCAGCCTTGCAGAAACCGCGCGACGTTCGCGCTCATCGCGCCACGTTCGACCAGGTCGTCCATCGTGAACGGCACCCAGCCGAACTTGCGGATCGTCATGCAAGGCCCGACCAGCGACAACGGATGGATCACCACGTTCACCCGGCTGCCATCCGCCAACCGCGCATCGACCAGGGGCGTCGAGGTATCGACCCGTCGCCCGACCGGCGCGAGGATGCGTTCGATGATCGACAGCAGTACGTCGTCGGAGAAGAACGTACGGGTGGTCGGCTGGATGACGCCGTTCTTCTCGATGTAGATGCGGTCTTTGCCGACGACCATGATCTCGCTGACCGACGGCATTTCGAGGAGGTCTTGCAGCGGGCCCAGGCCGAGCATGATGTCGCGGATGTCTTTGGCGACGGTGCGTTGGACGATGTACTGGGTCACCTCGCGGTCGAGCGTGGGGTACTCGGCCTCGAACAATTGATCAAACGAATCTTCGGCCACCGCGAGGTCTTCGCTCACACTCGACGGATCAAACAGCAGCGGCATCATGTCCACCAGCGACGAGACGAGTACCGATATCTTGGTTTCAAACGCCGGGTCGAGCAGGCGGTCGTCGCCGGACTTGTATTCGGTTTGCACCTTGCCCTGACATTGCCGAACGACCTCGGCGGTGACGAGTCGGCGGAGGTGGTGCCGGCAAGCCAGGCGAATCATTTTAGGCTCAAGCGCAGCGACCCGGCTCTCTAGCACTTCGTCGAGGTGGTAGAGCACTTGATTGAGAAACGCGTCGTCGTCTTTGCGGATGCTGCCGGTGACGCGGAGATTCATCCGTTCCAACAGCTCGGCGTGGACCTCTTGTTCGAGTTCCATCAGCCTGGCTTGCAGGCGGTCTTCGTCGGCCGTGCGAGAGTCGATGGCTTCGCCGTGGCGGCCGACGATGGCGAGGGTGAATTGGCCGATCTGGATCTCGTCGCCGAAGTCCACGAGCATCGGCGTGCCTTGCTGGACCTCGCGGTTGGCGACGCGGGTGCCGGCTTGGCTGAGCGCCTCGACCACCATGCGGTTGCCTTTGCGCAGGATCCGGGCGTGGCGGGGGGCAACGAACGCACTCTTGAGCACGATCTCGCACCCCTCATCCCGGCCGATATGGATCGGGTCGCCCTCGGCTTCGAGGGTGTGACGGAGGTTGTTGCTGTGGTCGTAGAGCCAGAATTGCATAAAAAAGTCAGAGTGGTTAAGTCAGAGTAATGAGTGAACAGTAAACAGTGATGAGTTAAGGCCCGAGCACACGGTAAGTTGCAGTGACCATTACTCATCACTGTTTACTGTTCACTCATCATTGCCGCGAAGCGGCCAGGCATCACTGCCGCGTAGCGGGGCTAAGTCCGAAGCGTTCGAGGAGGTCGGGGTTGAGTCCGCCGTTGGGGATGAAGGTCGGGCGTTGGTCGTCGGGCGAGCGGAGCAGCACGGTGTACACGCCGGTCTTCTGGACTTCCTGGGTAATCGCTTCGAGCAGGATGGCTTCTTCGGGGCGGACTTCGACGGTGAGGGTTTCAAAGTTGGACGAGCCGCGGTTGCCGCCAGATTTTTCGTCGACGATGGTGCGGTTGCCCACGCTGATGACGCGGACGTTTTCCATGACGGGCATGATCTCCATGCGGCCGCCGGGGACGCGAACCGGGGCGAGGATGTCGATGCGCATCTCCGATTTCAGCGGATCGGGCAGCAGCTTGGATACCACCGGCAGCGACACGCCGCGGAAGCCTTGGTTGATGAGCGTGCGCGAGGCGTCGCCGGTGAGGTCGTCGAACATACGAGTGGTCAGCGGTTCGCCGATCTCGGCCCGCCGGGTAAACGGATCGCCCAGCCGTAGCGGTTGGCCTTGACTGTTGGGTTCGACGACGTCGCGGAACGCATCGCGGAAACTCTCGGGGACGCCGACGAGTTGCACGTCTTCGAGCTCTAGGGTTTGTCCGATGTCTTTGGCGACGCGGAGGCGGAAGAATTGGTATTCGCCTTGCTCCGCCGACTTTTTGACGCCCAGGATGTAGAGGTTGACCATCACCACCGCCGCGAGCGCGACGAGCAGAGCCAGCCCGACCAGCTTGGGGCTGGCGGGGGGCGTGTGGCTACCCGCGCCCGAAGCGCCGGGTTTTTTGGGCAGGGGAACGGTGGGCGATCCGGGCAGTTGACTCATCAGGCAGGTTCCGTGGCCGGCTCCAAACGTGGAGGCCAGGCCGATGGTTTCAAAGGGAGGCCGGCTTGGGCCGGGGGTTCTGGGATTTCATGCTCCGGCGTTGCCGTCGCTGGTCGCCGCATCGGAGTCATCACTTCCGGCGTCGGGGGCGGGGGCGGGGGTGGAGCCGGGGGCTTCGACTTGTTCGAGCAGGGTTTCCAGTTCGGGGGTGAACCGGATGCGGCGGGCTTGTTGGAGCATCGCTCGGGCGGCAGCGAACTCGTCTTTTGCGATGAACTCGCGGGCCTGGGCGAGGTATTGCTCGAAGTCGAGGTCTTCGAGGAGTTGGTCGATCTCGTCGCCGGGTACGAGTTCCTTGGCTTGGCGGTAGAGGCGTTTGGCGCGGCCGAAGTCGGGGACCGCTTGGGCTTCTCTGCCTTGAGCGACGAGGTCTTGGTAGCGGCGCTGGGTGTCGAGGCTGTCGAGCAGACTTGTAATGTCGGCGTTATTGGGGTCCAACAATTGGGCGTCTTTGAGGATGACCTCGGCTTGGCCGGGGTCGCCGTTGTTGATCGCAGCCCGGGCCTGATCGAGGCCGCGGCGGACGCGGGCCCGGTTGAGTTTGGTGACGACGCCTTGATAATCCGGTGCGATGCTCAAGGCTTCTTCGTAAGCGGTGATCGCGCCGTCGAGGTTGCCCGCGGCGATCGCCGCGTCGCCCCGGCGTTCGATCGCCGCGAGTTCGGTTTTGGCGGCGATCTGGTTCTGCAGACGCTGGGCGTCGGTATTGGTCGGGTCTTGATCGAGGGCCGCGGCCAGTCGCAACTCGGCCGCGTCGAACTGCCCCGCATCGAAGAGCGACGCGGCTTCGGCGGTCAACCGGCGGGCGTCGAGGCGCTTGATCCGCCCCGCCAATTCATCGGCGGGACGCAACGCCAAGGCCACCTGAAACGCATCGACCGCTTCTCCCAGCCGACCGGTGCGGACCGCTTCTTCACCCTTGGCGATCGCGTTGCCGTAGGCCTCGTCAGCACGCAGTTGTTCGAGCAGCGTTTGGCCTTCTTCGGGCAGACTCACCAAGTCGCTGAGCGTCTCGATCGCGCCGGGGCGGTTGCCTTCGTTGACCAGCCGCCGCGCGTCGGCGATACGCTGGGCGGAGAGCACCTGGGCCCGTCGCTGTTGGATCATCGCGTTGAGTTCGTCCAAGCGGGCGATCTGACCATCGGTCCAGTTTTGCTTGCGGGCTTCCTTGATGGTTTGCGTTGCCTCGGCGAATCGATCGCCTTGGATTTTTTGCAGCACCGATTGATCGATCTGCGCGAAGGCCTCGTTGTCCTTGGCTTCGAGGATCAGGTTTTCGACCGTCGCGGCATTGCCCCCGGCGTCTTTGTATTGCTCAAAATAGTCAACCGCTTCGTCGTACCGCGCGGCGGCGAAAGCGATCCGCCCCTGGGCTTTCCATGCGCCAAGCTGGGCACGCTGAGCGGTGGCGCTGTCGGCGGGCCAAGCGTTGAGCACCGACTGATAGTTCTCCAGCGACGTCTCAAAGTCGCCGTCGTTGTACTGCTCGATGCCGCTTTCGATCAACGCATTGGCCTCGGCCAGGGCTTGGGCGTGGGCGGCGGTTTTCTTCTGGTCGTTGATGATAAACACGGCCACGAACACCACCACCCAAAAAAACAAAAACCCCGCGAGGATCAGCGGCAGTTTGTTGCGGGTCGGCAACACCGCGGTGTCGCCAGGGGTGCTGGTGGTTCCTGGGGTCATGCCCGGATGATTGATGCTGCGTCGTGGCGAAAGATCGAGATCGGGGCCGTCGCCGGTGAAGTGGCGGCGGATCGCATCCACCACGTCCGCGGCCGAGCCCACTCGCCGGGCCTGGTCCTTGTCCATCATCCGCGCCACAAGTTGCACCAAGTGCGTCGGCAGGTCGGGCAGGTAATCGTCCAGCAGCGGGGCGGTGACGCGGAGGTTGGTGTGCCACTTCATCCAACGCATCGCTTGGTTGCGTTGGTCGCGTAGGACGTTGCGGAAGGCGATGTCGAAGTTGGGCCGACCCGCGAGCATCTCGTAGGCGATGATGCCCAGCGAGTAGAGGTCCGCCCGGCCGTCGGCGGGTTCGGACTTGAGCAGTTCGGGAGCCATGTAACGCACGGAGCCCAGCGAGAGCGAGTCTTGCGATTCGATCAGCGCGGAGAGGCCGAAGTCACAGATTTTAAGGCCGCCGTCATCACCGAGCAGGATGTTGCTGGGCTTGAGGTCGCGGTGGACAACGCCGACGGCGTGGATGGCTTCGAGTCCTTTGGCGGTGGCGGCGACGATGCCCAAGGCTTGGCGTTCGTCGAGCGGGCCGGTGCTTTTTTCGAGCAGGGCTTCGAGCGAGGTCGAGGGGTAATACTCGCCGACGAGCATGAGGCCGCGGGGGTCGTCGACCGCGTCGATGAACTGGATGAGGTGCTTGGGTTGGCTGGTCGAGACGCGTTTGTGGATCGCGGCTTCTTCGCGGATGCGTTTGCGCAGGGCTTCATCGGAGTCTTCGTGGCCGAGGATGATCTGCTTGATGGCGACGTGGCGGTCGAGCAGGTCGTCGTGGGCTTTGTAGACCACGGCCGAGCCGGTCGTCGCAATGGTGCTGACGATCGTAAAGGCATCCACCCGGTCGCCGGGCTTGAGGCTGAGGGTGGTGACGGCGGAACGGGATTGGCCGGGTGTCGCAGGGTCGGGCATAGGAATCTTATTTTACCCGCAATCGTTGTAAATCGTGCGGTGACTTGGAGATTGGGGCTTTGGGAAAGTCCCAAGGGCGGGGCGGGGCCAAACCGGCGAGGGGGAAAAGAGGGGACACGGCGTTCAAGGGCTAAATCCTCGCCACGGCGAGTCCCAGCCGAGCATCTGCTCGGCCCCCGCGATCGCCGCCCCAACCGCCACCGCCGCGGCAAACGCGACCGTCGGGCTGTCCTTCGGCAGGTCGGCTTTCACGCGGGCCGAGGCGAGCAGTGCTGCGGAAAACACCCGCCCGAGCGTCTGTTTTACGACGCCCTTGCGGACCATAATCCACACCGACATCACCAACGCCACGACCAACGCGTAGATCGTCGTGCTGAGTACGACTTCCCACGAAGCCGACCACGCCCCGACCGCCGCCATGAGTTTCATATCGCCCCCGCCCAGCCCGGCCGTCATTACCAATAACGCGAAAGGTATTAGGCCGCAAAGCATCCCGATCCATGCGCTTTGGGTGAGCTCAACGGTCAACGGATAATCCCCGAGGGCCGCCCCGGCGATGGGCCAAAATACCAAGCCCAACCCAATGGCCGAATAGGTCAGACGGTTGGGGATCAGACCCGTCCGCAGGTCGATGATCGCTGCGGCGAGTGTCACCCCGACCATGCACGAATAAGCGATCCACGCGGCGATGATCAAAAGGCAAACTCACAGCGAACGGGGAATCTACGATCGAGGCACACATCCGTCAGCCCATGTATTACGGGGTCGTGCCGCTGCCGGGGATGGTGCTGTCGGCGTCGTTTTTCACGTTATTCCAATTGCCGCGGACCCATTCACCCATCTCGTCGCGGAAAATCACCAGCAGGCCCAGCAACGGCAGCACGATCGCCGCGATGATGAGCAGCTTCTCCAAACCCTCCGCCCCGCGTTCATCACGGTGCAGCGAGGTCAGGACGCGACGGGTCGAGCGGATCAGTGGGATAATTTTTTTCATGGCAAAGGCCTCGGGGGATGGTCGGAAACGCCGGGCGGGTGGGGGACAAGCCGAGGGCGATTCCGGGGTACGGGGGCTGGGGGAAGCATTGACGGGGGGCGTCACTTCACGGTCAGGCGGGGTAGGCGGGGCGAATCGATTGTGTGCAAATCAGGGCAGCGGCAGGCCGTTCATCGTCGTCACCAGGCGGTAGTGGGCAAACAGCGTTTCGAGTCCCAATTGGATTATAAAGTAACTCGGCAACGCCACGACCACGAGTAGCAACAACCACTCTAACATCGTAGCCCCACGCTCACCGTTTCGCCGCCATTTTCGGCGATATCGCTGTAAATGACGAAAAATACGGTTTTTGCATGAACTCAAGCGGAGATAGGCGGACAAAGTTTGTACGGCCATATTCTCTATCTTATCGGAACAACGAGGTTCAATCCAGACCAAAAATCGGCCGGACCGCCGGGCTGACGATCGCTTGCTGATCCGCGTCCAGCCGACCCGCGAGCACGGACGGCTGCCCGGTCGGGGTCAACCACATGGCTTTGCCGCCGTCGCCGTCGTCGATTTGCTGCATGGTGAAGATGTCGCGGAGTTGATAGTAGCTGTTGTCGCCAAGGGGCAACACCTCGCTGATGTGGGTCACCAGACGGCGGCCGCCGATCTGCCGCGACATCTGCACGATCAAATCGATCGCGGAACTGACCTGACTCCGCAAAGCGTGAAGCGGCAACTCGACTTTGGACATCAGGGCCATGGTTTCGAGGCGGTTGAGCGCATCGGCGGGGGTGTTGGCGTGGAGCGTGCCCATCGACCCGCCGTGGCCCGAGGTCATGGCTTGGATCATGTCGAGCGCTTCGCCGCCGCGGACCTCGCCGATGATGATGCGGTCGGGCCGAAGGCGAAGCGAGGACTTGAACAGGTCCCGCACGCCGATCGCACCCCGACCGAACGTGTCGGCCGGCTTCGACTCCAGCGACACCAAATGGTCTTTCTGCAGCTGCAGCTCGGATGAATCTTCGATCACGACGAGCCGTTCGCCCGACGGGATGAACGCCGACATCGCGTTGAGCAGCGAGGTCTTGCCCGAGCTGGTGCCGCCCGCGACGAGCACGTTTTGCTCGGCCACGACCGCAACTTTTAAAAAGTCCCGCGCCTCGGGCGTCAACGAGCCCAGCTCGATCAGCCAGTCGATATCCAGCATCATCTTGCTGAACTTACGGATGCTCATCACCGTGCCGTGGCGGGCGCACGGGGCCTTGGCGACGTGGACCCGCGAGCCATCGGGTAGCCGGGCGTCGACGAGGGTTTCTTCGTCCGCCAGCGACTTGCCGGTGAACTGCAGGATGTTGTTGACCGCCGCTTCGTAGAGTTCTTTGTCGTCGAACTTGGCGTCGGTGAGCACGAGTTGGCCGCCGCGCTCGACGTAGATCTCGTCGGGGGCGTTGATCATCACCTCAGTCACCGACGAGTCGGCCAGGTACGGCCGAATCGGGGCGAGATAGTGGTCAATGGTTTTGGCAAACAGCTCGGTCATCGCCATGGCCACAGTGTAGCAGCCGTGAGGCGCTAGCCGTCGGCCTTTAGCCCAGCACGGCAAGACGAAAGATGGTCGATGGCTTCCGATGGCCTAAGCGAACGGCCAAAGGCAAAAGGCAAAAGGGTAGCGGCTACCTCACCCCGCCTCGGCGAGGATCGTCGCGCTCACGAAGCTGACCGCGACGTGTTGGGTATCGCCGTGGCCGAAGCGTCGTACGATCTTGCCTTCGATCATGTCGTCGGCCAGGATCAGGCTCTGGATCGGGCGGTGAGCGATGCCCACCCGGACCATTTGGCCCGCCTCGACAATCACCCGGCGGTCCAGCCGCATCAGGCAACCGCCGTCGGACACGTCCACCGTTTCGCCCGACAGGTATTTGCCGGTCATGCCGCAACGCACCTTCACGGGCTTCTCGCAAGCGATGCGCGTGCTGCGTCGGCGATCGCGGGTTAACAGGGGCATGATCATGTCGGTCTCGCTTCTCTTTCCCCGCACTTCCCGGTGCGTAGTCCGTGACTCAAGCCCCAACACACGGGCCGTTTCCGGACGCTATGAACATCGGCCACGCGGCCCGAAAAACTTGAACCCGGAAATCGGGTGGCCGGATTAAATCCGGATTAAAAATAGATGGTTGCCTCAACGCATTTGGTCGATCCGCGCCGCCTATGCTGTGTTATGGGCCGTATCCAAGCCGACGAATTTCTTCGAGCCGTGACCCCCGCCCTCGATCGCGGGGATGTTGAGGCGTTGCGGGACGAGGTGAACCGCCGGTGGGTGCCGGCGGACTTGTGTTGCCTGCTCACCCACGCCGACCTCGATACCCGGCGTACCGCCGTGGTGACGCTCGGCGTCGTGGGGGACCGCGGCGTCGTGGGCTGCCTCACCCGTTGTCTCCACGATGACGATGCCCAAGTCCACCAGTTTGCCGAGGACGCTCTGTGGTCGATCTGGTTTCGCAGCGGCAAATGTGCCGCCGCCGAGGCGTTCCGCGAGGGGGTCGTGGCCCTCACCGAGGATGATTTCCCCGCCGCGATCGCTGCGTTTAATCGAGCCTTGGACCTCGACCCCGATTTTGCGGAGGCCTACAACCAGCTTGCGATTGCCCACTACCTCAGCGGCGAGTGGGACGCCTCAATGTCTGCCTGCCGTCAAGTGCTCGCTCTGATGCCCACCCACTTCGGCGCGATGGCGGGCCTTGGCCACTGCTACGCCCACCGCGGCGAACTGCCCCAAGCCATCGACTGCTACCGCCGGGCCTTGGTCATCAACCCCCGCATGTCGCCGATCGCCGACGCCAAAAAGCGCCTCGAAGCGCAACTCGCTCAAGCCGAGTCCGAGGCCCAAGCTCAAGGCGACGCCCCGGCCGCCGTCGATCCGTTCCGCACCGCGCTATTAGACTTAGATCAGACCGACGATCGTCTGTCCTAATGCCGTCCCCGCTTTCACCTTCGTCGAGGGCCGAGCACGCTCCCAGGGGGGCGGGCACTACAATTGGGGCATGACGCTCCAAAGCCCCGCTTCCGCCGCTTACGCCGACCTGCTCCAACACCAACGCGACGCCTCGCTGCTCGCCTCGACCGCCTCGGTTTTGGGCTGGGACCAGGAAGTCATGATGCCGCCCGGCGGCCTCGCCCACCGCAGCAACCAACTCGCTCAGCTCGCCCAGCTCGTCCACGAACGCTCGACCGATCCCCGGCTCGACGACTGGCTGGCCGCCTGCGAAGCCGATGCGGCGCTCGCCGCCGACCCGCGGGTCGACGCCGCGGTCAACGTCCGCGAATGGCGACGAGACTACGACCGCGCCACCAAGCTGCCCGCCGACCTCGTGGTCGAGTTTTCTCAAGCCACCAGCCAAGCCAAAGCCCAGTGGGCCGCCGCCCGCAAGGCCAACGACTACGCCCGCTTTGCCCCACACCTCGACAAAATCATCGCGCTGTCGAAGCGTCAGGCCGAGTGCTACGGCTGGTCGGATGAGGGCGAGCCGTGGGACGCATTGGCCGAGGGTTATGAGGCCGGCATGACCGCGTCCTACGTCGAAGGCGTGTTCACCCCGCTGCGCGAAAAACTCGTCGTGCTCATCGATCGGCTGATGGGTTCACCCACCCCGCCCCGCAACGCATTCAACGAGCAGAAGCTGCCAGTGCAACAGCAGGAAGCGTTCGTCCGTCACGTCAGCGCGGCCGTGGGCTTTGACTATCAGCGGGGCCGACTCGATACGTCGTCCCATCCGTTCTGCTCGGGCACGCACTACGCCGACGTTCGTCTCACGACTCGCTTCGCCGAGCATAACGTCAACGACGCCCTGGGCTCCACCCTCCACGAAACCGGCCACGGGCTCTACGAGCAAGGCCTACCCCCGGAATACTTAGGCACGCCGAGAGGCAACGCCGTCGGCCTGTCGATCCACGAAAGCCAATCCCGCCTCTGGGAAAACCAAGTCGGCCGATCGCGTGCCTTCTGGACCTGGTGCCACCCGCTGCTCACCCAGCACTTCGGCGACGCCGTCACCGGCCTCTCGCCCGACGAAGTCTACGCCGCGGCCAACCGTGTCGAGCCCAGCCTCATCCGCGTCGAAGCGGACGAAGCCACCTACAACCTCCACATCATGATCCGCTTCGAGTTGGAGCGGGCTTTGATGAAAGGCGACCTCACCGCCGCCGAACTCCCGGAGGCCTGGAACCAAAAGTACCGCGACTATCTAGGGGTCCAGCCTTCCGCGGGTGATGATGCCCAAGGCTGCTTGCAAGACATCCACTGGTCCATGGGGGCCCTGGGCTACTTCCCCACCTACACGCTGGGCAATCTCTACAGCGCCCAGTTTTTCGAGGCCGCCGGGGCCGAGATCGGCGACCTCCACGCGATGTTCGCCGTCGGCGACTTCGCCCCGCTGCTCGGTTGGCTGCGCCAGCACATCCATACCCTGGGCATGACCTACACCTCCGCCGACCTCTGCCAGCACGTCACCGGCCAACCCCTCACCGCCGACCCGCTGATGCGCCACCTTGAAGCCAAACTCCTGCCGATCTACGGCCTCGCTTAACCCCGCTGCTTGCGGCTTAGCGCGACTCAACTCAACCGCCATCGCTTTTCACCCGATGTCGGGTATAATCTTTATAGTTCTTTGACAATTGGGGCCGACTGGTATCGACCGGACAGGGAAGGTCGGTGGTCGCACGTCGAGGTGTACGTTGGCCTCGTAAAACCACGTACAAAAACACAAATGCCAACGATGAAACCATCGCTGGTCGCATTGGCTTCGGCCAAATGCGACTCGCTGCCTAATTTTAATTAGGTAACGATCCCCCTCGGGCGCTGGGCCCGTGGCTAACGAGGGGAAAACAACGGGCTCGTCCAATCCAGGCGTTTCAGCTGGTGCGGACTAAACAATACTGAGACTGGTGAAGCAGCAGGCCGTCGTGGGCCGTCTGCGGATCGAGATGAAACCCACGAATAAACGTGTAGAAGCTACCGATCGACTGTACCGACACGAGGGTTCGAATCCCTCCGGCTCCATCTCTTTGTTTTGCAAGGGTTTACGGAATTATCCGGCAAACTCTTGCAATGACCGGAAATAAGGTCACCGGCTTGTTCGGTGGCCTATTTTTCGTTCCGGTCATTTCCACCCGTTTCTTGCACCTTCTGCTGCGCATTGCGCTGCGCTTGGGATGCCCGGCGACGGGGCCGCTGCGTTACACGCTCGAAGATCTCGTCGGGGACATTGTTAGCGTAGTGGCGGCCGCTGACCTCAATGCTGTGGCCGATCCATCTACTGACGGCGTACTGGGGCTCGGTCATAGCCCATTGCTTCTCGCAGGACTGCCGCAGGGTCTGCCACAGACGCTTCCACGGTTCGACGCCGGCCTGCTTCCATATCTTCCGCATCGGGCGGATCACCGCTCCTTTGCCTCCCAAACACACCAAGTGCGTGTCGCCTGGGCCAGCTTCGTCGAACCGCTGTTGGATCAGCATCATAAGCCGGGGCATAATTGGGACGATGCGCTGCTCGTGGCCCGCGTGGTGCTCCGTCTTTGGGCTGCGAACCGTCAGCAGGGCGTGTTCGAAGTCCACGTCGTCCCACGTCAGCCCCTGCGATTCGCTGGGGATCCGCAAGCCGGCGTACCGCGCTAGACCCACCCGCAGCCGCCATTCGCTGTTCGGGCAGGCATCGAGCACACGCTCAATCTCCTCCGGAGTGATATATCGCGAGTATTGGCTGGGGGTGGCCCCGGACCGCAGCGCCTGGAATGGGTTCTCGTCGATCACCTTGCGGCGGACGGCTTCGGCCATGAAAGTCTTCGCGTTCCCGCAGTGGATCTTGATCGTGGCCCACGCCGGGTTCCTCACCCAGCTCACAGAGTTGGAGTTGATCGAACGT
>CAYPCC010000066.1:0-13487 GCA_964409095.1 uncultured Phycisphaera sp.
GTTCCAGCCGCTGCGCCCCAAACCCACCACCCCGACTCGGATCGGCGAAGTCGAGCCGTTGGATGTCGAATCGAGTCGGATCATAAAAACACTCGTAAAGTTGACGAAACCACTTCACTCATTGGATGCGAGACGGCGTGGCCCACATGTCCAGGCTCTTGCCCATCGCATGTTTGACCGGCTCGGTCACGGCGTCGAGTTCGGCGATGTCCTCGGCCGAGAGTTTCACGTCGGCCGACGCCGCGTTGCGGGCGACCTGATCGGGCCGACTCGCGCCGACCAACACCGAGGCCACCGAATCTTTGTGCATCAGCCACGCCAGCGACACGTCCGCCATCGAACGGCCCACGCGGTCGCTGACCTTGCGGATCGCCGCGATCGCCGTGAACACTTCGTCTTCACAGCCCGCTTCGTCGTGCCGTGATTGCGGACGGTCTTTGGAGAACATCCGCGTCCGGGCCCGCTCGGGCGGGACCGCGTCGGCCGACTCGTACTTGCCCGCAAGCAGCGCCTGAGCCAACGGCGAATAACACAGGAACCCGATGCCGTGTTCTTTGCACAACGCCTCGACTTCAAACTCCACCGCCCGCGACAGCAGGCTGTACGCGATCTGGTTCGTGACCAACGGCACGCCCGTACCGATCGCTTCAGTCAAGTCATTAATCCCAAAGTTGCACACGCCCAGCGCCCGGACCTTGCCCTGCTTGTGCAGATCGTGCATCGCCTTGAGCGTTTCCTCGAGCGGCACCTGACGGCGGGGCCAGTGGATCTGATAGAGGTCGATGAAATCGGTGCGCAGGAGTTTGAGGCTCTTTTCGCATTCGGAGACGACTTCCTCGGCCGACATCACTTGGCTGCTGATCTTGTTGGCGATGACGACCTGATCGCGGACGTCTTCGATCGCCCGGCCGAGCAGTTCTTCGGACGCCCCGTTGCCGTAGGCCGGCGCGGTGTCGATGAAGTTGATCCCGTGATCAAGGGCCGACCGGATGGTGGCGATGCCCTCGGCGTCTTCGAGGCCGTCGTAGGTGGGGTTGGCAACGGTGGACATGCAGCCAAAGGCGATTTTCGAAACTTTGATATCGGTTTGGCCGAGTTGAACGTACTGCATCGGGCGGGAACTCCTGGGGACAGTTTTGATTCATTGATAAGTAGTAAAAGGATTAGCGACGAACTTCGGGCAAGGGGATTAATAGATCAAGGAAGACCCGACCCTCGTCGGTGAGGCCGTCAAGGGTGGCGATGACTTCTTCAAACCGCTCTTCGCCGTAGGCGATCGACGCCCGTCGCAGCGACTGGGCGTACTCATCGTGCTTCTTCTGCGGCGGGGCGATCTGCTGGTAAGGCCACTGCTTCTCTTGCGCGAAGTACGGCAAGGCGAACGTAAAGCCCTGGCGGATGCTGCGGCCGTCGTCGGTGCGGAACGACCAAAGATCGACATCGACTTGTTCAGCTAACACCGCCAACTCGGTCATGCCCCGGAGGTTGAATTCGGTGTAATCCAGAGCGCGGGTCCGCTTGGTTTCTTCGGGCTGCTGACCGTCAGGCTCGAACTGCAGGGCGATGCGGGCGGGCACCCGCTCGGCCATCTCGCGGACCGTGTCCCAGTCGGCGGCGAAGGCGGAGTAGTAGGCGATCTGCGCCTCGGCCCAGGTGCCGTGATTGTTGGGTCCGTCGCGCTCTTGGGTGCCGAACTCGCTGGTGTTGAGCCACTGGGCGTAGTCGCCGAACCATTTTATAGCGCCAGCCATGATGTCGGGGGTCATGGCTGGGGAGCCGTCGAGCAGGCTGATGGCGTCGGGCACCCAGCGGAGGCGCAGGGTTTCGATGACGCCGTACTTCCGCCCGTCGTTGACGCCGGGCACGAATTGGCCGTACTGCATGCGTGGGGTCATCGCCGTCTCGGGGTCGATGAGAAAGTGGTTGATCCGCTTCACCGCCTCCTGGGCGTAGCGCTCGTCGCCGGTGAAGTAGTAGGCGATCCCCAGCCAGCGCACCGCACTGCCGAAGTCGCCGAGCTTGTTGACGTCGTAGAGGTCGCGTTCGGGGTTGATTTCGCCGTCACGGCGGACGTAGGGCAGGCCGTCTTCGGTGTCGGGATTAGGCCACCAATACGGCGAGAGGCTGACGTAATCATTCTTGTTGCCGCTGGGCGGGACGGTCGGCTTTTCGGCGATCGAGACCATCGGCAGCCCCATCGCTTCCTCGGCGAGTCTGACCAAGCCCGCCATCGCGGACGCCACCGCTGGGTCCCCCGCCTCGACGCGAGCCTTGGCCTGGGCCAAACGGGCTGCGTCGGTGAGGTACACCTCGGGCAAGGCCGCCGTCGCCTCGACGGATTCCGCATCGGCGGGAGTTCCCCCGGCCGGCAAGGAGATCAAACACCCCGCCAGCGTTACCGCCACCCATAAACCAGCCGCACAACCCGACAAAATCTTGGTCAACATGAAATCTACTCCATCGATATGCCACGAAACAGAAAGATGCCCAAACGGCACGCGGGTAGCATAACACCGACGGATTTTTTGTTCAAGTATTTAACAAAAAAATAAGATTATAAATACAGTAAAAATATTAAATACGTATTTTGCAATGTTTTGTATTGATTATATTTAACTAACCAACACCCTTCTTTTTCTTGCATTTCCTCGGCCACATGGGTATATTGAGGGTATGTCCATCGTCGCGGTCGCCAAACTTGCTGGATGCTCGCACACCACGGTGTCGCGGGTGATCAACCAAAAGCCCGGCGTGTCCGTCGAGGTTGCCTCGCGGGTCCAAGCGGCGATGCGCAAGCTCAGCTACATCCCGCCGGTCAAGCGGCGAGGGCCGCAGCCCAAATCGCAGCGTGTGGTCCGCACCGGCAACGTGGCCGTGCTGATGATCGGTACGGAAGCGACGCCGCTGGTCGCCCCGGTCTCCGCCGCCGCGATCCACGCCGTGGAAGACGCTCTGGGCGGCCGCGGCTACAGCATGACCCTCGGCCAAGTCCGCGACGAGGCCCGCCTGCCTTCGGTCGTCACGCGTGGCGACGTGGACGGGTTGATCCTTCACGGCAAGCCCCCTTCCGCCGATCTCGCCGACCGCCTCAAACGCTTCCCCGCGGTCTGGATGATGAGTCCCCGCAGCCCCTTCGGCTACTGGGGCGATCGCGTCGCCCCCGACAACGCGGCCATCGGCCAACTCGCCGCCGAGTACCTCATCGGCCGCGGCCACCAACGGATCGCTTTCCTCTACGTCGACGCCACCCACCTGGGCTTCGTCGGCCGGGCCGAGTCGTTCTGCCGCACCGCCGAGCAGGCGGGTGTCGCCTACGACATGGTCCGTACCGCCGACGACGCAGCCGACTACAACCCCGGCGACTTCCGGGCCCAGCGCGAGCTCATCAACGAACTGATCGATCGCTTCGTCGCCCTGCCCGATCGACCCACCGGCTTGTTCATCCCCCGCGGGCAAACCACGCTCATGGTGTTCGAGGCGCTGCGTCACCGCGGCATCGAGCCGGGCAAGGGCGTGACCGTCATCGCCTGCGACAACGACCCGACGCTCGCGGGCCTCAACCCGCAGATCGCCACCATCGACGTCCGCCCAGACCGCGTCGGCCGACAGGCGGTCGATCAACTGATGCGCCGCATCGAAAAACCCGAGCTCTACGCCCGGGCCACCATCCTCATCGAACCCACCCTCGTGGACGCCAGCCGGTTGGTTTAGTGATCCTTGTTTTGATCATTGATTCGTTTGATTTTCGCTTGTTTCCATCGTCATCTCGACCCGTTTGCTTTGGGTCGATCCGTCAACTTCCCCTCCTTTTGTCTTGTCTTTTACTTTCAGGAGTCCCCGTCATGCGACGCCCCCACGCCTTCACCCTCATCGAACTTCTTGTCGTGATCTCGATCATCGCTTTGCTGATCGGGATTCTGTTGCCCGCTTTGGGTGCCGCCCGCCAGACTGCGCGTGATGCCGCCTGCCTCAGTAACCTCAAGCAGTTGGGTATCGCCAACGAAATCTGGAGTTCTGAAAACAAGAACCGTATCGGGCCCTACGCCTATATCTCGACCAGCGGCGCCGACGCGGGTAGCGATCGTTTCTGGTTCCAAGACATGATCGACGTCATGATCCGCGACAAAGCCAACGCCGGGGACCGCAGCGAATTCATCCGTGAGCAGTTCAACTGCCCGAACTTTGATTTCGAGCGTGCCGCCAACACGTCAACCGTGGGTTATAACACCACCAAAGCGGGCTACGGCATGAATTACTACCTGCTTGAAGATGGCCGAACACTGTACTACCCGCTTGACACCCTGAGTGACGGCGGCAGATCCGACGCCGCAGGCACCACCACCGGTTGGTTGGTCCGCGATACGTTATTGGCTCCCGCCCAAGTCATCAGTAATGGCGACAGCTACGAGGCCCACATGAGGCCTGCGCAATCAGGTGGCGGCGTTTACTTCCGCCTCGACACCAGCGTCACCGATCGCTGGCAATCCGGCGAACCCGACCGCCACAGCGGACTCGACTTCAGCGAACCGATGCGGGCTAACTACCTCTATCACGATGGCCACGCGGCATCGGTCCAAAAAGAAGAGGCCGGCGTTACCATCCGCGACCCCTACAAGCGTCGGACCTCCGGCGGCGCCCCGCTCTTCTACAACGCCGCGCTCGAGTAATGCTTCTTGGTTCCGTAGCGGCTGACGGTGACTGCATCAGCCCTATCTCAAATGCCATCACGCCAATCCAACAAACGCGCGGGGTGGGCGACTCACCGCCCACCCCGCTTTTCGGTTCAAGGCTGAGTTTCTGTTCACCTCTCAAATTAAGCGAACCCTCTTTTGACCCTCGAATACTTCGTCATCGCCATCTACTTGGTCCTCTTGATCGCCATCGGCGCGGTCGTCAAGCGGTTTAATACCGACGATAACGACTACTTCCGCAACGGCTGCAAGGGCACCTGGTGGCTGGTCGGGGCCAGCGCGTTCATGGTGCAGTTCAGCGCCTGGACCTTCACTGGCGCTTCGGGCGCCGCCTACGACGCGGGGTGGTCGGTCATGATCATCTTCATCGCCAACGCCGCGGGCTACGCGGTCGGGGCGATCGGCGTGTCCGGCTGGTTCCGGCAACTCCGCGTCGTCACCGTGCCCGAAGCGATCCGCGACCGCTTCGGGCCGATCACCCAACAGTTCTACGCCTGGATGAGCGTCGTGACCGGCCTGCTCTACGCGTCGCTTTGGCTCTACGGCCTAGCGCTTTTCTGCTCGGCGGTCTTCAACTTCGATACCCCCGCCCAGTGGCTGGGCAACGGGCTGGAAATGCTCGGCCTCGACGCGACGAACTACCCGATGGAGCTGGTCCTGGTCGTCATGGTCATCGGCCTGGTCGTGCTGGTGTATTCCACGGCCGGCGGAAGCTGGGCCGTCATGGCGACCGACTTTTTGCAGACTTTGATTTTGATCCCGATCACCTTGCTGGTGGCCTACCTGAGCCTGCGGGCCGTGGGCGGGCTGTCGGGTTTGTTTGACGGCATCCGCGATGCGGGGCTGAGCCAAGAGTTTCGCATCATCAACACCAGCGGGGTCCACGACGGTAAAAACGACTACACCTGGGTCTGGGCCGCGGCGTTCTTTCTGAAGCAGATCTCGACGATGAACACGCTCACCTCGTCGCAGCGGTTCTTCGCGGTCAAGACCGGGTGGGACGCACGCAAGGCTGCCGCGGTCGCGGGGGTGCTGATGTTTTTGGGTTCGCTGGTGTGGTTCATCCCGCCGATCGTCGGCCGGCTGATCTTCTCGGGGCAGATCGACGCGATGAACGTGCCCAAGCCTTCCGAAACCGCCTACGCGGTCACGAGCATGAACCTCCTGCCGGTCGGCATGACCGGGCTGATGGTGGTCGCCATGCTCTCGGCGACGATGAGCTCGATGGACAGTGGCCTCAACCGCAACGCGGCCATCTTCGTCCGCGATATCCTCCCGGCCATCGCCAAACTCTTCGGCGTCAAGTTCGACCACGACAAGTCTCGGCTGGGCGTCGCGCAGCTCGCGTCGCTGGGTTTTGGCTTGACGATTACGGGGTTGGCGTTGTACTTCGTGGCCACGGGGGGCAACGGAGTGTTTGACTTGATGCTGGATGTGGGGTCGATGTTGGCGCTGCCGCTGGCGGTGCCGATGGTCTGGGCGATGCTGATTAAACGGGCGCCGTCGTGGTCGGCGCTCGCGTCGATCGGCTTCGCGTCGATCTTCTCGGCGATGGCGTTCTACAGCAAAGAGCTCTTCGGCGAATCGTGGACGTTTGCGACGGTAGTGTTTGTGAACGTCGCGGCGGGCAGCGTGGGCTTCTTGCTCACCGTGCCGTTCTGGAAAACTTCGCCGCCGGCTTATCACGCCAAGGTCGATCGCTTCTTCACCAACATGCACACGCCCATCGACTTTGCCCAAGAAGTCGGCGAGGGCAACGACCTGAGCCAGCTCAAAATCATGGGCGTGTTCGCGTTGATCATCGGCGGGTTTATCTGCTTGCTGATGCTGCTGCCCAACCCCCTCGAAGGCCGGCTGGGCATCTTGTTTGTCGGAGGATTCGTCGGCTTCGTGGGGCTTTTGCTGATGTGGGCCGGCCGCGGCTCGGATCAAGCCGCCAAGGCTGAGCCGATCGATACGCCGCTCGCTTCGACCGATGTGAGTTGACCCGTTCACGCCGACGGCCAAGCCCCGCGGCGTTGCCCGATCCCGTTTGCTTCACCGTCACCCGTCACCACCGAGAGATTCCACCATGCCGTTTGCCGCCTCGAACCCACGGACCCGATCCACCTTTAGCTACGCTGTGCCCGCGCTGCTGCTCGCGGCCTTGGCGGGGGCTCACGCCCCGCTCGCCACGGCGGACGCGGTGCCTTACGACCTCGAAAAATTCCGCCCCGTGCTCGACGACTCGAAGCTGCAGGCCCCCACCAGCTCGCCGACGTTGATCGAACAGGGCCAGTTCGAGGGCGCGACCAACGAATACTTCTTCCTCGACGACACCGGCCAAACCCTCACCTTCACCGTCACCGGCGACAGCAAGCGCTCCGAACTCCGTCAAGAAAGCGGTGAGTGGGACACCGCCACCTCCACGCCCCAGCGCCTCGTGGCCCGCGTCAAGGTCTACGTCCCCGAAACCCCCGAGCTCGAACAGTTCACCTTCCTCCAAATCCACGACACAACCAACGACCCGGGCAGCCTCAACAAACCGCTGATCCGCATCACCCGGCGCGGCGACTACCGCAATACCCAAGACCACCTCTGGGCCGCCATCCGCACCCCCGCCGACTTCGACCAGCCCATCTCCCTCGAGAACCTCGCCACCCTCAACGTCGACCTGGGCCCGCGCCCCGAAGGTTTTTTCGACGCCGAGATCCGCGTGCACAACAGCCAGATGACCGTGATGATCGACGGCGAAACCAAGGTCGATCTGGACGTTTCTTACTGGGACGGCCTCGCCAACTATTTCAAAGCTGGCGTCTACAACCAAGACCCCGGCACCTCCAAAGTCGAGTTCGAATCGTTGATATTCCTCGATACCGACGACACGCCCGGGTTCGATACGCCACCCGCCCCGGCCCCAGCCCCAGTCGCGGAGCCTGAATGATGTACGTTCTTGGTTGCCGATCTCTACGCCTCTTGGTTCTAGCCGCCACGATTACCGCGTGGTCGGCTACGACGTTAGCCGCGGACCTCAAGCTCCCGGCGGTGTTCGGCGATCACATGGTGCTGCAACGCGACACCCCCCTGCCCGTCTGGGGATGGGCCGAGCCCGGCCAAACCGTCACCGTCGCCCTCAACAACCAGACCGCCGAGGCGACCGCCAACGCGGAGGGGCGTTGGCGCGTCGATCTTAATGCCATGCCCGCGGGCGGCCCGTACGAGCTTACCGTCACTGCCGGCTCGGACTCGCAAACCTACAACGACGTCATGCTCGGCGAAGTCTGGGTCTGCTCGGGCCAGTCCAACATGGACATGCGGCTCGTCAAAATCTGGGACGACGCCCGCATCGTGCAGGACCTGAAGCGTGAAGGCCTGCGGCTCTTCCGCGTCGAACGCGCCATCGCCGACACCCCCCAAGACGACCTCATCGCCGCGTGGACCCGATGCGAACCCGCCGAGGCCCGCATGTTCAGCGCGGTCGCCTATTTCATGGGGGCCAAGCTCCAGCAAGAGCTCGGCGTCACCGTCGGCCTGATCCACACCGCCTACGGCGGCACGCCCGCCGAAGCCTGGACCGCCACCGACCGCCTCGCCGCCGACCCCGAGCTCACCTCGACCCTCGAAAGCTGGGAACAACGAGTCGCCTCTTACCATGCCGACTTGGCCGCTTACGAAACCGCCAAAGCGGCGGGCACCACCAGCGCCAACCCCCCCGCTGAGCCCCCCGCCCTCTACGCCCCCGGCGGATTGTTCAACGCCATGGTCCACCCGCTGATCCCCTACGCCGTCCGCGGTGCGGTGTGGTATCAGGGCGAATCCAACGTCTGGCGTGCGATGCAGTACGAACCCCTGCTCACCGCCCTCATCGAAGACTGGCGGCAGCGCTGGGCCCAAGACGCCTTCGCCTTCGGCGTCGTTCAACTGCCCAATTACGAAAACCCGCCCCGCGTCCCCCGGGGAATCTTCAGCTGGGCCGAGCTCCGCGAAACGCAGCTACGCGTCGCGCAACATCTCGAAGACGTGGGCCTCGCGGTCACGATCGATCTCGGAGACCCCACCGACATCCACCCGGTCAACAAACAACCCGTCGGCGAACGGCTCGCCCGCTGGGCGTTGGCCCAAACCTACGGCCAACCGCTCGTCTACAGCGGGCCGATCTATACCACCCACGAAATCGTTGGCGACCAAGTCATCCTGCATTTTGACCACGTTGGCGAAGGCTTGGCCGCCCGTGACGGCGGCCCGCTCAAGGGCTTTGTCATCGCCGGCCCCGACCGCAAATTCCGCTGGGCCAAAGCCGTCGTCGACGGCGACCGCATCGTCGTCTCGGAAGCCAAAGTCACGACGCCCCTGGCCGTGCGCTACGCCTGGGCCGACAACCCTTACTGGGCCAACCTGATCAACCGCGAAGGGCTTCCCGCCTCCCCGTTCCGCACCGACGATTGGGAAAGTGTGACGTCTAGCGATCCGTGAACGGGCCAACCGCCCGCGTCATCCTCCCCGAGTCGATCCGCACCCTTCGCCCCTGACCCATTGGGTCATTATGAGAAAGAACGATTGATGCTTTTTTTCACTCCTCAGCAAAAACTATGTGCATGTTGTTTACGAGCGGTTTTCCTCGTCACGGTGGTCACGCCTTGCCTGGCCCACGCCGCCGAGTTCACCGTCTCGAACGCCCAAGACATCGCCGATGCGATGCGACTCGCCAAGCCCGGCGATACGCTCATCATGACCAACGGCACCTGGGAAGATCAAGTCATCGACTTTGCCGGCCAAGGCACCGCGGGTAACCAAATCACCCTCCGCGCCCAAACCCCCGGCGGCGTGCAACTCACCGGCAACTCACGCCTCTCGATCTCCGGTAGCCATCTGGTCGTCGACGGCCTGAACTTTGAGAACGGCACCGTCGGCGATTCGCAAAGCATCATCCAGTTCCGCGGCTCCCTCGGCGACGCCACGAACAGCCGACTCACCAACACCCAGATCAAAAACTACAACCCCACCAACTCCACCGACCGCGCGTTCTGGGTCTCGCTCTACGGCCAAGACAACCGCATCGACCACTCCCGCTTCCAAGAACAAACCAACTCCGGCGTCACCGTCGTCGCTTGGCTCGACGGCCAACCCGCCAACCACCGCATCGACCGCAACTATTTCGCCGACCGCGAGCAAGGCACCGAGAACGGCTTCGAAACTATCCGCATCGGAACCAGCAGCCAAAGCTCGACCAACGCCAACGTCGTGGTCGAAAACAACCTCTTCGAGCGCGTCGATGGCGAAATCGAAATCATCTCCAGCAAATCCAACGACAACACCTACCGCTACAACACCATCCGCGAGTCCGCGGGCACCCTTACCCTCCGCCACGGCAACCGTAACACCGTCGAAGGCAACTTCATCCTCGGCGAAAACAAAGACGGCTCCGGCGGCATCCGCATCGTCGGCGAAGACCACACCGTGATCAACAACTACATCGCCGACGTCGACGACCGCGCCGACGGCGCGATCTCCATCTCCGCCGGGGTCGAAAACAGCCCCGCCACTGGCCACCAACAAGTCAAGAACGCCTTGATCGCCCACAACACCATCGTCAACGCTCAGGGGGCCGCGATCACGTTCGACCAGGGCTTGGGCACGCTTGACCGCACGCTTTTGGCCGATGAAGTCACCATCGCCAACAACTTGATTTATTCAACCCATGATCCGTTGTTTGAAGGCGGTGAAGGCTCGGGCTGGACGTGGAATAACAACATCGCGTTTGGCGCAGACCTCGGCATCAGCGCCCGGGCGGGCATCCTCGAAGTCGATCCGCAACTTACCTTGGCCGACGATGGACTGTGGCGTCCCACCGCAAGCAGCCCCGCGATCAACGGCGGCGTTTCCTTGTCCGCCGTCACGACCGACATCGATGGGCAGGCCCGCATCGGGATTGTTGATATCGGGGCCGACGAATTCTCGACCGCCCAGATCGTGCGTAAACCGCTGACCGCCGACGCGGTCGGCCCGGCATGGGGACGGCCGCTGAGCCCGGGGGCCAGCCCATTTGTCGCGCTTCAAGCCGAGAATTTTTCCAGCCTGCTCGATCCCGATGGCGACGGCGATGTGTGGACCCTGGTCGCCGACGAGTCGGCCCTCAACGGCGCCGCGATCGCTGCACCCAGCGGCTCACGCACCGATTTAGCCAGCGACCCGCACGACACGCTCGCGCTCTACGACCTGGTCTTCACCGAGGCGGGCGAATACACCGCCTACTACCGCGCCCGCGGCTTCAGCGGCTCCAGCGACTCGATCTTTACCCCCTCGGGCTTCAACGTCGATCCCAACATCACCCAGTCGCTGGTCAACGACGGCCTATTCGCTTGGGAAGTCGGCGGGCAGTTCATCATCAGTGAAACGCACCTCGGCATGCCGTTGGAGTTTCGCATAGGTCGCCGCGAAGGCTTGGCCCAGCTCGACGCCATCGTCTTCCACACCGACGCTAACCTCTCGGCCAGCCAACTCGATGCGTTGTTCAACCAAATCCCCGAACCCGGCACCGCAGCAGCGTTGTGCGGTGGGTTGTTCTGGACCTGTACCCGAAAAACCAAACCGCGAGGAATCGGTCGATGAAATCTGTTGTGCTTTTAACCTTACTCGCCCTCACCCTCGCCCTCGCTACGCCGACAAAAGCCAACGAGGTCTTGGTTCATGACGCCGATGAACTCGCCGAGGCGGTAGAAACGCTGCGGCCCGGCGACACGGTGGTGCTCGCCGACGGGACCTGGACCGATCAAGCGCTCGTCTTCACCGGCCGAGGCACCCAAGACGCCCCGATCACCCTCCGCCCCCAAACGCCCGGCGGCGTCACGCTCACCGGACAATCCAATCTGTCCATCTCCGGCGAATACCTCGTCGTCGATGGCCTGAACTTCGTGGCCGCCGGCCCCGGCGACCTCAGCCACGTCATCCAATTCCGCGGACCGCTGGGCGACGCCACCCACAGCCAGCTCACCAACACCCAGATCAAAGACTACAACCCCGCCGAGATCGACACCCGCTATTTCTGGGTCTCGCTCTACGGCCAACACAACCGCGTCGATCACTGCCGATTTGAAAACCAAAACCACTCGGGCGTCACCGTCGTCGCCTGGATCGAAGACCAGCCGGTCCACCACCGCATCGACCACAACTACTTCGTCGATCGCCCCGAAGGCAACGGCAACGGCTTTGAAACCATCCGCCTGGGCACCAGCGAATTCAGCCACACCGACGCCTACGTCGTCGTCGAAAACAACGTCTTCGAGCGCTGCGACGGCGAGATCGAGATCATCTCCAACAAGTCAAACCACAACGTCTTCCGCGGCAACTCGTTCCTCGAATCGGCCGGCACCCTCACGCTCCGCCACGGCCACCGCGCCACCGTCGAAGGCAACTTCTTCCTCGGCCGAGGCAAAGCCCGATCCGGCGGCATCCGCGTCATGGGCGAAGACCACGTCGTCATCAACAACTACATCGCCGACGTCGATGACCGCATGGACGGCGCGATCTCCATCGCGGCGGGCATCGAAAACACGCCCGCCAACGGCTACCAACAAGTCAAAAACGCCACCATCGCCCACAACACCATCGTCAACGTCAAAGGCGCCGCGATCTCGATGGACTGGGGCGTCGGCGAGCGCAACCGCACGCTCTTGCCCCAAGGCCTCACCATCGCTCATAACCTCATCCACTCGACCCACGCCCCCCTGTTTGAGGGCCAAGAGGGGACTAACTTCACCTGGACCCACAACCTGGTCTTCGGCGCAGAGCTGGGCCTCGAACCCCGCGAAGGCATCCGCGTCGCGGACCCCGTGCTCGAACAAGACGCCCACGGCGTTTGGCGCATGAGCCCCCAAAGCCCAAGCGAAACGCCAAGCGGCATCCCCGCAGCGCTCGAACCCCTGACGGCCCACGACGTCGGCCCCGGCTGGATCACTCACGCTCAGCCGTAAGCCCACGCCCTCGTCTCAACCACGGGCGGGTTTTTCTTGCCACCTTCATCATCGCGTCAGGTGCGTCGCCGCGAGAACAAGACCCTGCGCCGCGAAGGCGACGACACGCTGGTGGGCACCAAGCACCTGTGGCGGTACGGCCGGGAGAACGTACCCGACCCGCGGGCCCAAGCGTTCGATCAGATCAAAGGACTCGAACCTCAAGACGGCCCGCGCTTGGGCGATCAAGGAGACGCTACGTGACCAGTGGGACTACCGCACGCCGGCCTGGGCCCGCAAGTTCTTCGACAAATGGTTCGGCTGCCCGATCTTCGCGTGCAGCTGCTTGATCTGCTCGTCGGATGCCTGCGGTGCCTGGCCCGCACCACGGGCAAAAAGCTGGGCCGCGTCCTGGGCGACCTGCTTCTTCCACACGCTGATCATGTTCGGATGCACGTCGTACTTCTTGGCGATCTCCGCCGGGGTCAATCAGCTCGCCACGCAGCGCCTCAAGCGCCACCTTGGCCTTAAACACGGCAGTGAATCGTCGTCGTTTGCTCATCAAGAAGGTCCTCTCAAATCTTCGGGCCGGTCCACCTTAACCGGCTGTCCGAGATTTGGGGACCACCTCTCAAGTACCACCTCAGCGAAGCAAATAGCCCACCCTTGCCGACGTGTATTTTTTACGCAAAACCTAGATTTTGACGCGGCCTTGCTTAAATAATAGGCGTATCTGGGTTTTTAGAGTTGACTGGACCTATGTAAGCGTGATCATTGGGGCGGAAACAACACATAGGGAAACCCCCAGGGCTACCGCATCAAATCGACTGACTAATTTTTTTGCTCTCTCGGCGCTGGCGCTTCGGGC
>CAYPCC010000067.1:0-13386 GCA_964409095.1 uncultured Phycisphaera sp.
GCACGGACGGTGACGCGGCCACGGCCGGTGCGGTAAGATGCGGCGATGCCGGCCCGGCCCATGATGGTGCCGCCGGTGGGGAAGTCGGGGCCGGGGATGATCTGCATGAGCTCGGGGAGTTCGATGTCGGGGTTGTGGACGACGGCGGTGATGGCGTCGCAGACCTCGCCGAGGTTGTGCGGGGCGAGGCTGGTGGCCATGCCCACGGCGATGCCGAGGCTGCCGTTGACCAAGAGGTTGGGAAACTTGCCGGGCAGGACGGTCGGTTCCTGCATGACGCCGTCGTAGTTGTCCTGCCAATCGACGGTGTCGAGCTTGAGGTCTTCGAGCATATCCGCGGCGGGCGCGGCCATGCGAGCCTCGGTGTACCGCATCGCGGCGGGGGGGTCGGGGTCGACGCTGCCGAAGTTGCCTTGGGGGTCCACCATAGGGTGGCGCATTTTCCAAGTCTGGGCCATGCCGACGAGGGCGGCGTAGACGGATTGGTCGCCGTGGGGGTGGTAGTTGCCGGTGGTGTCGCCGACGATTTTGGCGCATTTACGGTGCTTGCTGCCGGGGCGGAGGTTCAGGTCGTTCATCGCCACGAGGATGCGGCGCAGCGACGGCTTGAGCCCGTCGCGGACGTCGGGCAACGCCCGGTCCACGATGGTGGACATGGCGTAAGTGAGGTAGCTATCGGCGAGCTCGCGTTCGATGGCGAGGTCTTGGATTTTGCCGCCGAGGACGGGTCCGTTGCCGATGCCCTGGCCGGGCAGGTCGTCGGGGTCGAGGTCGTCGGCGGGCGAGTCGTTGGGGGGCGTTTCGGCCATGAATCAGGGGTTCCGGGGGAGGCCGCGGGGGTAAGTTTTGCCCGCGTGGTAAGACCCTGATTGTACCCGAATCAAGCCTTGTTTGTTGGCCCGATGCCCCTCCACGAGACGGCCTCCAGCGTGATTCAACCCGTTTCAATCGCTCAACTTCGACGCCAATCCGAAGCCTCGTCGCCGCCTCTGCGCCGTCCGGCCGCGAGCAACTCGCCGCAGGTCTGGATGCGGTCGGCGATTTCCGATTCGTCGAGGTGGCAGGACGGATCGACGCCCATCCAGTCGCCGGTGGCGGCCTCGGCCCGGGTGCGGAGATTGCCGTTGCACAGTTTTTGGAACCGGCAATCCCGGCAGCGCTTGGGTAGGCCCGCGGGGCGGCTGCGGAGTTGACGAAGGCGGGCGTCGGTCGGCTCGTTGCCCCAGATTTCCCGGAAGGTCTGAGTGCGCATGTTGCCGACGGGGTAGTGCCAGGAAAACTGGTCGTAGTGGACGTCGCCCCCGGGGCTGATCGAGCAGATGTTGGCGCCCGAGCGGTTGCCGCCGGTGGCGGAGAGTTTTTTGGCGACGGTGGCCGCACGAACCGGGTCGGTCTGCTCCAAAGCCAGCACGGCGTAGGCCGCGTCGGCGTGGTTGCCGACGGTGAGCACTTCCAGCGGCGTGCCGCGGTCGTGGTAGAGCTTGGTCAACTCAAACACGCGATCGACGGCTTGACGGGTCTGGTCTTTGGTCAGGTCGGCGAGTTGCATCTTGCCGCCGCGTCCCGCGTAGGCGAGGTGATACACGCAGAGCCGATCGATGTTTTCGTTGAGGCAGAGCTCGAAGATGTCGTCGAGGTGATCGAGGTTGAAGCGGTGGACGGTGAAGCGGACGCCGACCTTCAGGCCGTGGCGTTGGCAGCGGCGGATGGCGGCGAGGGTGCGTTCAAACGCGCCGCGTTGGCCCCGGAGTTTGTCGTGGGTTTTGCCGATGCCGTCGAGGGAGATGCCGACGTATTTGACGCCGAGCGCGGCGAGGCGTCCGGCGGTGAGGTCGTCGATGAGCAGGCCGTTGGTCGAGAGCGTGCAGGGCAGGCCGATCTGGCGGGCGTAGGCGATGAGGTCGAGGGTGTCTTCGCGGACCAGCGGCTCGCCGCCGGAGAAGAGCACGGCCGGGACGCCGTAGGCTTTGAGTTCATCGAGTAAGGCGCAGCCTTCGTCGTACGACAGTTCATTGGGGGCGGCGCTCGCGTCGGCGCTGGCGTAGCAGTGGACGCACTGAAGGTTGCACGCCCGGGTCACGGCCCAGACTACGACGGGGCGGGGGGCGTTGTCGCCCGGGGCGCGGTCGGCCGAGCGGTGGCCGTAACGTAGCTTTTCGTTACCGGCCTGATGGTTGCAAAGGATGTTGCTTACACTAAACATGACGGGTCTCCACGGGGAACCAAGCCGCGGAGGAACAACTTCCGGGGGCGGTTCCGGGGGCGGGTTGGTAGGGGCAGTCAGGTTCCTCGGCGAGCGGGTCGCCGGTGAGGGCGAAGGCTCGGGCCCGCGAGCCGCCGCAGATGGATTTGAAGCCGCAGCGGCCGCACTTGCCTTTGAGTTGATCGAGGTCACGCAGCGACGTGAAGGTCGGGTGATTTTGATACACATCGACCACCGACTGCTGCGGGAACCGCCCGGCGACCAGCGGCAAAAAACCCGACGGCTGAATGTCGCCGCGGTGGCTGATGAAGCAGACGCCTTTGCCATCGTTGATGCCCAGCGGAGATCTTGCGGGCAGGCGCGGTCTCTCGCGGTCCTCTTCGGGATTCCGGGGGCGGGGACGCATCGGGTCGCCTTGGCGTTGTATGACGAACCGGCGATAAAACGGGGCCTCGGTGGTCTTGATCGCAAACGGCCGGGTCTGGGCCAAACGCCAGAGCAGATCGAAAACCTCTTCGGTTTGGGCCGCGGAGAGCCGGCCCTCGCGGTAGGCCCGGCCGGTGGGTACAAGGAAGAACACCGACCACATCGCCGCCCCGACATCTTCGACCAGGTCGGCGATCACTTGGAGTTGGTCGAGGTTGCCCGGTATGGCTGTCGTGTTGACTTGCGTGGTCAAACCCGTGGCCCGAGCTTCGCGGAGGATGCGCAGCCCGTCGTCAAACGTGCCCGCCACGCCGCGGAACCGGTCGTGCCAGGCCGCGTCCGCCCCGTCGATCGAGATCGAGACCCGCCGAACCCCCCGGCGTGCTGCCTCTTGAAGGATCAACGGGCTGACCCGCGGCGTGGCCGACGGGGCGAGCGAGACGTGCAGGCCGCGGGACACGGCGTGTTCGATCAGGGTGAACAGGTCCGGCCGGGCGAACGGATCGCCGCCGGTGAGCACCACCATCGGTGGCTTGGGGAAGCCCGCCAAATCTTCGATGAGCGACATCGACGCGATCGTCGCAAGTTGGTGTGGGTGGGCGAAGGGCATCGCTTTGGCACGGCAATGCCGACACGCCAAATCGCAAGCGCGGGTGACTTCGTAAAAGACCAACAGTGGGCTGTGGGCCGTGTCGGACAAGGCGTAACGCGGGGCGGTGATTCCTTGCATGGCCCCACGATATCGCTTCAACCAAACCCTTCAATGCGCACACTTTTGGTGCTGAACCCGGCGATTCGTTACACTTCCCGCCCGCGTAAATTCATCCGCCCTCACCACTCCGCGTCGGCCAACCCCGGCCGTCTCGCCCCCTCGGAAGTCTCCTCATGGAAGCAGGAATCGTCGGTCTCCCCAACGTGGGTAAATCCACTCTCTTTAATGCCCTGACCAGTGCGGGCATCCCCAGTGAAAACTTCCCGTTTTGCACGATCGAGCCCAACGTCGGCGTCGTCCCCGTGCCCGACGGCCGGCTCGCGCAAATCACCCAATACATCCCCCCACAAAAAGTGATCCCCGCGGCCCTCCGCCTCGTGGACATCGCGGGCATCGTCAAGGGCGCGTCCGAGGGCGAAGGGCTGGGCAATAAATTCCTCAGCCATATCAAATCGGTGGACGCGATCCTGCACGTCGTCCGCTGTTTTGAAGACGACGACATCACCCACGTCGAGGGCAGCGTCGATCCGATCCGCGATATCGAAGTCATCGACATGGAACTCATGCTGTCGGATTTGGCGACCGTGGAGAGCTCGCTTTCCAAGGCCACGCGTTCCGCCAAGTCCGGCGATAAGGAAGCCAAGGCCCGCTTGGCCCTGCTCGAAAAATGTCAGCCCGTGTTGGCCGAGGGCAAGCCGATCCGCAACCTCATCGCGTCGGACAAACTCGACCCCGAGGAACTCAAAGCGCTCAAGAGCTTCGGCCTGATCACCGCCAAACAAGTCCTGTACGTCGCTAACGTCGATGAAGACGATCTCCACGGCGAAGGTGAACTCGTTAGCCGGGTGCGTGAACGCGCCGCGGCCGAGGGCGGGGCAGTAGTCCCGGTGTGTGCGAAACTCGAAAGCGAGTTGGCTGAACTCGACGACGCGGACCGCGATGAGATGCTCGAGAGCGTCGGTCTCGATGAACCCGCGCTCGCGGCGCTGGCCCGTGCGGCGTACAAGTTGCTGGGTTATCAAAGCTATTTCACGGCGGGCGAAAAAGAAGTCCGGGCTTGGACCGTGCCGATCGGCGCAACCGCTCCGCAAGCCGCGGGTGTGATCCACACCGACTTCGAGGCCAAGTTCATCCGCTGCGAGGTCTACACCCTGCCGGACCTGATCGAACACAAAACCGAAAAAGCGATCCGCGAAGCGGGCAAGCTACGGGCCGAGGGCAAAGGGTATGTGATGCAGGATGGCGACATCTGTCACTTCCTGACCGGAGCTTAATCGCCACCATCTTCGCGCAAAAAAAAACGGACGGCACCGTGAAGCTGCCGTTCGCTTTAATTTTTAGAGTCGCCACGTTTTTAGTTGGTGGCGTCCTTGATCGCGTCGCCTGTATCACGAGCGGCGTCTTCGGTGGCGTCCATCGCGTCACCCGCGGCGTCCCGGGCTTCACCCGCCGCGTCGTCCACGGCGTCACCCGCATCGTCGGCCGCGTCGCCGATGGCGTCGCCTACGTCGTTGCTTTCTTCACAGCCCACCACCGCGCCGGTGCAGACCACAAACGCGCCGAGCATCGCCAACATCGCCAGCTTTTTCAAAATCGATTCCATTTTCATCGTCTCGTGTCCTTTCGGGGAGAGCGTGTTATACGGGCTTAACCCACGGTCGAGCCACCCAAAGGCTGCGTCTTGCAACCGCAGGCCATTTTACAACGGTTTCTTACCGCGTAGTACATTCATGACCACAGAAGCTACTAACAATACCAGAAAGATGAAGAAAAGCACTTTCGCAATCCCTTCAGCTCCTTCGGCAATGCCGCCGAACCCAAAAATACCCGCAATGATAGCGACAATCAGAAAAACGACCGAGTAATACAGCATGCTTGATCCTTGTAGCTAGTTACCCGTTCGATAGATGCTTAGCTCGCGGCCATCCAACAAGGATGTACCGAAATCGATCAGTAACAGCGATATGAGCCTAATCATCTGAGGTGAAAGCTGATTAAAACTCGGCGCGTTCCGGATGTGCCTCGGAATCAGTATGGGGTGGTTGACTTATCCCCACTCGGCATGGCCGGGGGGAACATGGCTGAGCATGTACCCCGAACGCACCACGGTGTGGAGGTAGGGTGTAGCGAAAGGTTTGTCGAGTTGTTGACGCACCTTGGAGACGGTGACGTCGATGACGTTGGAAAAAGGATCGAAGTTGCGGTCCCAGACCGATTCGCCGATTTCTTGCCGGGTCAACACTTTTTCGGGCCGACGCACAAACAGCTCGAGCATCGCAAACGGCTTACCCACCAAGCCCAGCGGCTTACCCTCTCGGGTCGCACGCAACGCGGTGAGATTAATCTCCACATCGCGGAAGCTGATCGTGTCCGCCGGGGTTGGAGCACACTGTCGAAGCAGCCCACGGACCCGCGCCACAAGTTCATTGAAGCTGTGCTCGGGGTCCATGACTTGATCGACACCCGCATTAAACGCCTCGGTCACGGTCGTCTCGCCGTCATCTTCGGGGACGAGCAAAATGGGATCGCCGACATCGGCTTTACGGATGCGACGGGTCAACTTGATCGCGTCCACCCGATCCGAAGTCCCTTCGTACGCCAGGATGGCGTCGTACTCGTCGGTCTGGGCGAGTTGCAAGGCATCGGCGTTGTTGGTGGTGATGTCAACGGCGTAGCCGTGCTTGAGTAAGCCGGCTTTGAGTCGCTGAGCGTGTGACGTTTCGGCGCAAACCAGGAGTAATCTCATCGGGATATATCCTTAAGCGTAGATCGGATCTGGCTATCGCAAAGGCGGCTGAGTTTCACTCGCGCCGGGGGTGTTGCGTGGGCGGCGGGCGAATGCGGTAGCGAAGCGGGCCAGGTCCTCTTCCGACGGCATGCCGTAGGGCCGGAACCGGGTAATCGTACCGCGGTCTTCGCGGTAGAGCAGCGCCCGGTACGGGCCAAGGTCGTTGGCGTCAGAGCTGTCGATGATCTGGGCCGAGTCGGTCGCGGACATCTGGAACATGACGCGGTTGTCGAACTCGCGCAACGCCCGGCGGTCGAAGACCTGCTCCAGCGATGCGGCGCGGTCGGCGACGACCAAGAGGTGCATGCCGACCACGGGGCCGTCCCGCAGGATGTCCAGGAGCTGCTCATCAGGTTTGAGTCGATCACTTCCGGGGGCGTCGTCGAGGCTGAACGAAAAGGCGTCGTCGGACTTGCGGAATTGGCGGAAGCGTTGGAGGCCGAACACGGCGATGAACGTGGTTGGGGCGTTGGGGTCTTCCGGAGCGGCCCCGTCTTCGATCCGGCGTTTGAGTTCGGTGTGTAATTCGGCGAGCGTCGATTCGACATCGCGGAATGGGACCTGCGCGACCCCGTGAGGCAAGACGTCGAGCATTCGGCGAATTTGCTCGTCGTGCTGCGGCTCGGTCGAGCCGTTGAACACCACGACGCGGGCCGCATCGGGGCGGTGGGCGGCGGCGAGCGAGAGCAGCGACGAACACAGCAGCCCCAGCGTGTTGTCGGCGTTTTGGCCGAGGATCAGGGCGTTGGCTCCGTTGAGTTTGGGGAAGGTGATCGCGGTCGGCGCGGCGATGGCGATGGGTTCGCCGAGGTACGCCCAGACCGCGCCCAGACCCCGCGGGTCGGGGGTCGGCCAGCCCGGTGCGTCGAGCAGCGCGTTGAGCGGTTCGTTGTCGGCCAAGCTGGCCGGGGCGTTGCCCTCGAAGACGAAGCACGGCTTGGCGGTCACGCCACGCTCCGCGGCCCGTTTGGTGATCGACCGCAGGTTATCCCGCAATTCGTGATCGGGCAGCCAGGCGACTTGGAAGAGGCTGTTGGCTTCGAGCATGCCGTTCTGGTCGTTGTAGATCGCTTCCCCGGGGCGGGTGAGCAGGCGGGCGGCGGAGTTCTCGTCGCCGAGGATCAGCTGGCTGTCGTTCTCCGAACACTGCAGCGCGATGCGCACCGCCATCTGCCCCATCGTGCCACGCGGCAGCCCGGCCGCGCCGCTGAGCGATTGCGAGCCCAGAAAAGCGTGCATCCCGAACGCCCGGCCCTGCCGAACCAAACGATCCAGCAACTGCGTCGCGGCCTGCGCGATCGCGTCGTCTTGACCAAACAGTTCCTGGAACTCATCGACGATCAGCAGCACCCGCGGCATCGGCTTGCCCGGCTCGGCCCGGTGATAGCCCGCCAGATTCGCCACCCCCGCATCGCGGAAGAGTTCGCCACGCTCGTCGAGCATTGCATCCAGGCGTTTGAGGATCGACAAGCCAAACTCGCGGTCCGACTCGATCGCAATCGCCCGCAGGTGCGGCGGCCGATGGCTGACGTAAGGCTTGAACTCAACGCCCTTCTTGAAGTCGATCAGATACAGGTCGAGTTGGTCGGGCGGATACCACAAGCAAAGGTTCGTAATCAGCGTGTGAAGCAGCGACGACTTGCCCGAGCCGGTTTTACCGGCGACCAGCGCGTGCTGGGCGACGCCGCGCCCGACGCGGAAGGATTGGAGGCGGGTCGCGCCCGCGCGGCCGATGGTGACTTCCAAGTCTTCCGAGGCATTGCGCGACCAGAACTCCGCACTTCCGGGGGCGGGGGTGATCGTCGAGAAGGGAACTTGGACGCGACCGGCTTCGATCGCGGCGCGGCCGACCTTGCCGACGATTTGGCTGACGAGGGTTTCGTTCGGAGGTGTGTCGGGGGAAAAGGGGAACCGCTCGGTCACGGCGTTGCGCCAACGCCAACCGTCGTCGGGGGTGAACGACGCGACGGTGCAGTGGCGTTTGAGGTCGCCGATCTCGCCGGTGGGGGGATGCTTTCGGGTGTCATGGAGGACCAGGACGAACACGCCGCAACGCGCGCCACTGGCGGCGAGGCTGTTGAGCCGGGCGGCGGCATCGGTCGAGAAGCCGTTGGGATAGTCGGCCACGACGAGGAAGCGGTACGGCTCGGCGAGTTCGCCCGCTTGCTCGTTGTATTCGTCGATCGAGGCGTAGTCGTTGCGCAGGTATTTCTGGATCATCTGACCCATGTGGTCGGTCAGGTCGGTGAGGCGGCGTTCGATGTGGGTCGGCTCGGACCAGACCCGGCCGTTAACCAGCGAATCTTCGTGGTCGGCAAGGTGCATGAATCCGCCGAACGATTCGCCCAGCCCCACGGGGTCCAGCAGCGTGAATTTTACTTGGCCCGGCGGCATGGTCGTGAGCAGGCGAAGCATGACCGACTGCATCATGGCGAGTGCCGTGGGCCGCTGCTCGGGCGTGGTGCCGAGGTAAAGCGAGCGTTGATCTGGACCGGAGAGCAGGGCGGGCACGGACAGCGATGCGGGCAGGTTCAGGTCGAAGCGACCCCCGGCGATCTGCTGATCGAGCAGGTTTTCGGTGTCGAGCGTGATGGAGCCGAAGCGGACCGCGGGCGCGGCCGAGGTCGGCGGGACCCAGTCGGCCCAGGCGGGATCGGACCACGGCCGGTTGGACGTGTCCTCGAGCCGACGCATTTCGTCGAGGCTGTGGAGAAGACGATCACGGCCAGCTTCCCAGCGTTGTTGCAGCGAAGAGAAGCTGCTGCCGTGCTCGGCGTCGAGGGCTTGCTGGTCGCGGTCGCGGCGGCGGGTGGTGATGTCGGTCCGGCGGGCGAGGCGGTCGGCGAGCTGCTTGAGCGCTACCGCTGCTGAGGACTCGAATGCATTGAGGTCTTGCTCGTGTTGCTGGGTGAATTGAGTGAGCTTGGCCTTGACCTTGCCTTCTAATTCTTCGGTGGAATGAGCTTTGCGGGCGGCGACTTTCTCGAGGTAGGGTGCGAATTTCGCCTCGGTTTTCCGGTGCGCCGCGTCACGCTCGGCGCGGGCGGCGGCGGCGCGGACGTCGTGTTTGGTTTGCGCGGCAGCGCGGACCTGGTCGAGGTAGTCGAGATGCGCTTCACGCTGCCGACGGTAGCCGGCGAGGGCGAAGGCCACTTTTTTCGACGCCATGCCGAACAGCAACCGGCCAACGCCCCAGACCAACGCCCCGCCCACAACAAAAGCCCCGATGCCCGTCAAAACCGGCGACCATGACCAGCCCGCCTCTTTGCCGAGCGCAATCCCTCCCGCGGTGATCCCCGCGGTCATCCCGAACCACAGGAGGTAAGGCACGAAGCTGAGAAACAACGAAGGCAGCAGCAGTTTTTTGAGTTGCTGCAGCGCGGTTTTGAGCGCCGCGTCTTGGGCGGGGTAGTCTTCGAGCAGTTCGTTGAAGGCCGATTCGGGGTCGGCGGGGGTTTCGTCGTCGTGGTCCGAGGGGGTGTGCTCGGGCAACGTCAGGTCGCGGTGTCGGTAACGCTTGAGGGTTTCGACGGCCTGCTCGTCGAGGCGCTCGGCCTGTTGAAGCATGGTGTCGAGCTGGGCGAGGTCGCGTTCGTGCTCGGCCTTGAGTTCGTTGAGTCGGCCTTCGAGGACGCTGTCGGCGACCCATTTTTCGTGCGTCGCTTCGCCCTTGGTTTTGACCTCTGCGTCCTGCGACTGGGCCTCGATCTTTTTTCGGAGCTTGTGGGCGTCGGCGTCGAGTTTGGCTTTCTTTTGCTCGAAAGCGGATTGCCATTTGGCCCGCTGGGCGGCGTGTTGTTTTTCGAGGCGGTGGCGTTTGGTGCGGGTGCGGGTTGAGACGCGGTCGGTGGTTTGATCGAAACGCCGGGCAATAAACTGTTGGCGTTGGTCGGCGTCGGCCAGCAGGAGCCGTTCGGTGCGGTCGCTGGTGTTCGAGAGATCGATCAGGTCGGCGAGCGCGGACAACTGACGGCGGCCGATGGAAGACAAATCCGACGACGGGTTGCCCGAAGCGGATCGCTTTGGATCGGAATCATTTCCGGGGGTGGGGGCGGGGGGGCTTCCGGGGGGGGTCATGTGCATTCCTGTTTCGCCCGGTGGACGGCTTGTTGGGCGTGGATCATGGCGTCGATGGCCTGCTTGAGGTCGTGGTCCATCGGGATGATGAATTCCTGCTCGAACTTTGCGGCGGCGGCATCGTCCCAGCTGCGGCGCAGCTCGTCCCACCGGGCGTTGAGCGCCTTGCGGGCGTCATTCAGCGTTGAGGCTCCAACCCCCAGACTCACGGCAAATCCTCGTCGGGTTTGGGAAGGACAGTATCGGCTTCTTCAGAGGCTGCGGGCGGGCGGCGAACGGTGGGCGACGAAGCATGCTGCGCATCGAGGTATTTTTCTAGCGCCACGAGGTGCCCTTCGAGTCGCGCCAGGGCCCGGGGGATCATCGCTTCGGGCAGGCTTTGAGCGGGTTGGAGCGCGGCCTGATATTGCGTCGCTTCTTTGTCGAACTGCCGGGCCCAGCGCTGGGTCACGGAGATTTTCTCTTCGAGCCACTGCATCTTGGCCTTGGCTTTGGCGAGGGCTTTTTGTTCGGTGACGACCGAGGGCGGGTCGCCGGTGGCGGTGGGTTGGAGGCGTTTGCGGCGGAGGTCATCGGTGGCGTTTTGCAAGGCCCGCTCAGCCTTGCGCCGCTCGGCGATGAGGCGCTGGGGGTGTTCATCTTTGAGCCAGCGGGCGGTGGCGTGGACTTCGCCGTCGGCGATGCTCGTGCCGTGGCGGACGCCCTCGGCAAACTTCACGAGGAACGCGCGGAACTCGCTGAGCTGCGCAACAGATTGGACCCGGGCGCCTTTGGCCATGAACTTCCTTGGGTGAGACGGGGAGGCGAACCGGGTCGTTAAGCGTCGAGATAGGCTTCGATCAGGCGGGCTTTTTTAACCAGCAACTGAGCGTGTTGATCGTTGGACTCGACGAAGCGATCGATGAAGCGCAGGGCGTCGAAAAATTCTTGGGAGAACTTGGCTTGTTCCTGGTCTTGCCAAGTGGTTTCGAGGCGGCGCATCTGGCCCTTGAGGCTGCCGGTCATCTCTTGCATCGCGAGGTTGAACTGGTTCAACGACTTGGCGAATTTGACGAGGTCTTCCGGATCGACATGAGCTTTGGCCAAGGGGCACCGCCTTTGGTAAACGGAGTAAGGAGCGGCTAGCAAATTGTAGTGCAACCTCGGCCCGGCCGAAAGATTGAGCGGGGTATGGGCGTGAAATCAAGGCCGTCATTTCATAGAAAGAGACGGGGGTTAAATCGTTGCCGCCTAGTCGCGTTTGAGCAGCTGTTCGCGTTGGATCATCACCTTGAGCGTGTGGCAGACCAACTCGACCTGCGTCGCGTCCATGCGGTTGAAAAACGGCAGGGCGATGGTGCGTTCGCTGATGGATTCGGCGATGGGGAAGTCGCCTTTTTTGAAGCCGAACTGTTGGCGGTAGAACGGTTGGAGGTGGATGCAGGGGAAGTAGTTGGAAGCGCCGATTTCGTGGCGTTTCATGCCTTGGATGATGCGGTCACGTTCGATGTGGCCGTAGTCGGCGGTGAGGCGGAGGACGAAGACGAACCACGACATCGTGGCTTCAGCGCCCGGCTCGACGGTGGGCAGGACCAGGTCGTCCCAGTCCATGAGCCGACGCATGTAGTGGCCGGCCACGGTGCGGCGGGCTTCGAGCATGTCGTCGAGCCGGTTCATCTGGGCGATGCCGAGCGCCGCGTTGATTTCCGAGAGGCGGTAGTTGTAACCCAGGCGTTCGTGGGCGAGCCATGAGCCGGCGTTTTTGTCGGTGCCGGTGTGGGCGGCGGTGGCGCGGCCCTGGTTGCGGAGGCTGCGGCATCGGTCGGCGAGTTGGTCGTCGTCGGTGACGATCATGCCGCCTTCGCCGGTGGTGATTTGTTTGTTGGGGTAGAAGCCGTAGACCCCCACCCGGCCGAACGAGCCGACGGCCCGTCCGCAGGCCGCGGTGCCGCCGAGGCCTTCGCAGCAGTCTTCGACCAGCGGGATTTCGTGTTTGCGGGCGACGGCTTCGAGCGCGGCCATGTGGGTGGTGTTGCCGAAGACTTCGACGCCGACGATGGCTTTGGTTTTGGGGGTAACGGCGTCGTCGACGTTGGCCGGGTCCATGTTCAGCGACTTGGGGCAGATGTCGACGAAGACGGGCTTTGCCCCGACCATGAGGATGCAGTTGGCCGAGGCGATAAAGCTGAACGGCGTGGTGATGACTTCGTCGCCCGGGCCAACGCCCAAAGCAAGCAAAACCAGGTGTAGCCCGGAGGTGCCCGACGACACGCCGATGCCGTGGTAGCGAGACGAGCGGCGGGCGACGTCACGCTCGAATTGTTCGAGTTTCGGGCCGATGCTCAGCCGACCGCTGCGGAGGGTATCGACGACGGCAGCGATGTCGTCTTCGGTCAGGTCGGGTTGGCTCAGGGGGATGTCGCTCATGATGGTGCAAATCTATCGGCTACCCGCCTCATCCCGCGACACACGGGGCGTTCTTAAATGGAGCGGTGGAGGGCGATTAAGATATCCAGTACCCGACCAAAGAGCGACGCGGAACGGGTTTACGGCTCGGCTAAAACCGCGTTGATCGCCTCGGCTCCCTGGCCGGTGCGTTGCAAATACGCCCAGGCGGTTTGCACCCGCAGCGAATCGTCGAGCTCGGCCCCGCCACGGATCACCAGCGACAACGCCTCGGCCTGCGCCTCGGTCAGCGGGTCAGGGTGCTGCAGCCTTAGCAACAGGGCCAACGCTTCGGTGTCGCGGTCGGTTTGCTCAGTCAACTGCGTGGCGAGGCGACGAGCGATATCCGATCGGCTACGGATCAGACCGAGCAACACGCCACGCTGCCACGCGGCGTCGGCGTCGGGGTTTTGCAGCGCCACGGCCAGCAATCGCTCGGCGGTGTCGGGGTTGAGATCAATAAGCGTTTGAGTGCTGCGGACCACGGCGTCGAGGCGTCGGGCGCGGCCTCGTGGTTCGCCGGGCTCGGTCTCCAGGACGACCGCCGCGGCGAGCGACGCCGAGCCGACGTCGTGGGCGTACTCCGCGGCCCAGCGGCAGGCTTCGGGGTGATTGGTTTGGAGCAGCGTGATCATCTGGGCATCGACGGCGGGGTGCTCGGCCGCTCCCGTGCGGGACAACGCCACCATCTGCGCGGTTCGGCCGAGCTGAGCGATCAGATCATCGTCTGAACCCACCAGCGTGTCGAAGCGATCC
>CAYPCC010000068.1:0-13339 GCA_964409095.1 uncultured Phycisphaera sp.
ACGCTGCCCAAGCCGCTCTACGCCTGCGCTGCCGCCATCGTCGGCCACACGCTCGTCGTCACCAACGGCGGCCTCCGCGCCTGGAAAGACGCCAGCGCCCACACCTGGGTCGCCAGCCTCGTCTGACGCAGAATTTAGCCCCGGGTCAATGACCCGGGGTGCCGCGGCTTTCACCTCACAAAAGCCGTGACATCGCCAAAATCACGCATACACTTGGTACGGCCGTAGTCCCTTCACCGGGAACCCACGGCCGCCTTTCGTCGTACCGACAAGTCCGACTCCCGAGGTAAAACCGTATGCAAAGATTCAGGCTGTGTTGCTGCTTTCTCGTGCTTGTGACGCTGGGCTTATCCCCGGCTGCCGCTCACGCCGAACGCCCCGCGGTGTTCGACAAGCTCGCTCCCGAAACCCTCGACGACCTCAAACAGATCGAGGCCCGCGTCGAAGCGGTCGCCGCCCACGCGGCCCCGGCCACCGTGTCGCTGGACCTCGGGATCGGCGGCACGGGCAGCGGCGTGGTCATCGGCGACGCCGGCTACATCCTCACCGCCGCCCACGTCATCGGCGACGCCGGCCAAATCATCCAGGTCCGCTTCCCCGACGGCCGCGTCGAAACCGCCCTCACCCTCGGCAGCGACCAGCAAAACGACGCGGGCCTCGCCCAACTCCAAGGCGACGGCCCGTGGCCCCACGTTGAGATGGCCGACCCCGACACGCTCACCCAAGGCGACTGGGTCGTCGCGCTGGGCCACCCCGGCGGGTTCGACGAAGACCGCAGCGTCGTCGTTCGCCTCGGCCGCATCGTCCGCGTCCGCCCGGTCGTGGGCATCCAGTCCGACTGCTCGCTCATCGGCGGCGACTCGGGCGGCCCGCTCTTCGACATGGACGGCCGAGTCGTCGGCATCCACAGCCGTATCGGCGCCTCCGAACGCACCAACATCCACGTGCCCATCGGCGAATACCACGCGGGCTGGGACCATCTCGCGGCGGGGCGGCAGTGGGGCCGACGCCAACTGCCGCTGCTGGGCGTTTGGCTCGGAGCCGATCCGCTGGACCGCGGCGTCCTGGTCGAGCGCGTGATGCGCCGTAGCGCCGCGGCCCGCGCCGGGATCCAGATCGGCGACGTCATCACCCGCGTCGGCGACCAAGCGATGTACGACGACCGCGCCGTCCACGAAGCCATGGCCTTGCAGGTCCCCGGCGACCCGATCACCGTCACCGTCCTCCGCGACGGCCGGGAACTCCAACTCCAAGCGACCCTCGGAGGCGTCGAAGAATGAAACCCTTGCCAAGCACCGCCAAAACCCAAGCCGTTCGGCCCCCGCTCATCGTCATCGGGGTTGGGTTGCTCGCCGCCGCACTGTTACTGGCGATCGCCACCCCCGCCCCGGCGCAGAGCTTTCTCAAACGCAGCTACGACACCGACGGCCAAGAAGTCCTCAAAGCCTTCGCCCCCGTCGTCGCCGAGGCCCGGCACAGCGTCGTGCAGTTCCGCGACGGGCGAAAGAAACTCACCCTCGGCACCGTCGTGTCCGCCGACGGCCTCGTGCTCACCAAAGCCAGCGAAGTCCGCGACACCAACCCACTCACCGCCGAGTTGGCCGACGGCCGGGAGGTCGCCGCCCAGCTCTTGGCCGAGGATCGGCTCAACGATTTGGCGCTGCTGCAACTCGAAGCGTATGGCCTGACCCCGGTCGAGTTTGCCGCCGCCACTCTGCCCCGGCTTGGTCAATGGGTCGTCGTTCCCGGCCTCAACGAAGTCCCCGAAGCGGTCGGCATCATGAGCGCGTTGCCCCGGCGGGTCAACGGCGTGCGGCTGGGCATTGCGCTGGGTGATCGCCGGTCCGACGGTCGGCCGATGATCGGCATGACTCAGCCGGGCATGGGCGCGCACGAAGCGGGCCTCCAACCCGGCGATGTGCTGGTCTCCATCGCGAACCTCCCGGTTGGCAATTCCCAAGACGTGATCGACAGCATACAGAACGTCATCGTGGGCGATGTCATCGAGGTCGTCATCGAACGCCAAGGCAACCCCATGACCTTCGCCGTCGAGATGCGGCTGCCTGAACTCGATATGCGTTCGCGCGAGGACCGCATGAACACCATGGGCAACAGCGTCTCCAAACGACGCGACGGGTTTAACCAAGTGTTTCAACACGACGCCACGCTGACCCCCGGCGAATGCGGCGGTCCGCTCCTCGACCTCGGCGGCCGATGCGTCGGCATCAACATCGCCCGCGCCGGCCGGATCGAGGCGTACACCCTGCCCGCCGAAGTGGTCATGGCGTCGCTGCTCGAACTGACCGGCCAAGTCATGGTCCACGACGACGCCCCCGCCGACGCAGAACACTAAACGGCCCGTGCGCCCCTGACGATGTCGCCTCCTGGCCAATCCAACCCAACCCATCTTCACCAGCCCGCAAAGCCCGCCATGAATCGGGGATTTTCCCGGGGGTCCGCCTTGCCCCGATGGCGAGCGGATCGTATCGGCGCATAGTTCCTTGCCCCCGCAGCTTGTTCGGACACGTTTGATCTCGAAGCGTGCCGCCGCGTAGCCCGGTCAAGGAGATGAGAGACGATGCCCGCCGCCGAATCCGCCGATGTGTTTGACTCGCGCCCACGAATCACTTCTCAGGCTTTCACGTTAATCGAACTGCTCGTGGTCATCTCGATCATTGCGCTATTGCTCGGTATTCTCCTTCCCGCGTTGGGTAGCGCCCGGCAGACCGCGACGCTGATGAAATGTGCGAGCAATCAGCGGCAAGTCGGGATCGCGTTGCACCCTTACGCGGCTGACCACGACGATCGTCTGCCGCCGTCGTACGACAACAACGGCCAGTTTGTCGCGTCTTTGTTTTACCTGGCGAGCGGGCCCCAGCAGTACGACCTGCGCTCGTTTGTGACGGGATACGTCGGTGAGTTCGAGATATGGACCTGCCCCGCGACCCAGAACGCGGCCCCGCTCGACGACATCCGCAACACCCGCGGCAACGGCAGCTACGGCACCTACGGCTACTACCCCGGCCGAACCATGCCGACCTTCGGCCTGCCGAGCGGCAACCCCGATACGCTCAACAACTTCTATAGCGCGTCCGAACTTACGATGCTCCAAGACACCTTCCGCGGCGTCGATCCCGGGGCCCCGGCCACGCCCGGCACCCTCGTCTACAACCACGGCGACGGCATCGCCCAAACCATCCCCACCGGCGATAACCCGTCTTACTTTGCCTACGAGGGTGTCGACGGCGAAGGTGTGAACACGCTGTTTTTCGACGGCCACGTCGCGTGGACCGCCGCCGACCAACTCGACCCCATCGGCCCGGCCGACACCGACGGCCGACAGGCCTTCGGCGTGCTGCCGAACGATTAAAAATTTACCCGTAGCCCGCAGGTTATGCTTCAGCCTAACGCGGCTTCGTGAAAGGCATCGTGTTATGCTGAAGCATAACTTACGGAAAACGACGGGAAATGCGTTACGCCTTACGCTTTTTGCTGTTGGGCGTATTCATCGACTTCGTCGCGGGTGATTTGGAGCCACTCGAGCATGTGTTGTTCGTAGAGGTCTTGGTGGGCGAGGTTGGAGAAGTCCAGGCGGAGTTCGTTGATGACTTTGGTGCCTTGGCCGATCCACTGGTTCCAGGTGATTTGGCCGAAGTGGTCGTAGATGAATTGGCCCAGCGGGCCGCGCATCGGCGGGTCGGCGAGGCGCGGTTGGGGTTGGCCGGCGCGGCGGTCGAGGACCATGTTGCCGGATGCTTCGACCTGGGCTTTTTTCGCGGCGGCGTCTTCGACTTCAGGGAGCGCCTCGCCCAGGCGTTTGAGCATCTCGGCGATGGAGCGTTCGGGCATCTTGTCGCCCCGCTCGGCGGCGATCTTGTAGCCCTTGAGCAGCATCGGCTTGGCGTCGTTTTCGCGGCCGGCTTTGATCAGCGATTCGCCGAGGAACTGGTAAGCGCGGGACATCCCTTGGTTAAGGCCGATGGCTTGGCCGTAGGCCTTCGCGGCGTCGTCCCAGCGCTGGGCTTCTTTGTAGGCGTTGCCCAAGCTGAAGTAGGCCATGTCATCGGGGGCCTCGGCGGCCATTTTTTCCCATTGCGCGATGCGTTCGTCGGTGGTGCTCATGGCGGTAGGTTAGGCGGGAGCGCGTCAGAGGTCTAGCGGGGACAGCCTAGCCTTTATCCCCCTCCCTTGAGGGAGGGGTTAGGGGAGGGTGCCGGGGGCGGAGTTGAGTTCGAGTTTCTCGATCACTCTCATAAGATCGAGGTACACCGCGTCGAGTTCGTGAATGACTTGATCGTTGGTATAGCGAACGACGCAGAGTCCAAGATTTTGTAAGTGTTGAGTCCGCTTATGATCTCGTTTTGCGCGATCCAGGTGCGTCATGCCGTCGAGCTCGATGACGAGACCCATTGCTGGGCAGTAGAAGTCCGCAATGAAGCAGTCGATCGCTGCCTGACGTCGAAATTTAAGGTTGTGAATCGAGCGAGCACGCAGCACATTCCAGAGCATCCGCTCGGGGATCGTCATGTTGCGTCGGAGTTCTTTGGCGCGGCGGATGGTATCGGGTGTCGGGCGTGGGAGTTGACGTTTACACTGTTTGGCTGAGTCGGTCACGGTCGGGCACCCTCCCCCGGCCCCTCCCTCAAGGGAGGGGGGGAATGCTAAACAATCAACACTAACGCTCACGCCGATACGGTGACCTGCACCCGGCCGGCGGCTTCGTCGCCGACGGGTTGGCCGGTGAGATAGGCGTCGATGGAGGCGGCGGCTTTGCGGCCCTCAGCGATGGCCCAGACGATCAGGGATTGGCCGCGGCGGCAGTCGCCGGCGACGAAGACTTTGTCGACGTTGGTGCGGTGGTCGCCGTAGGCGGCTTGGAAGTTGCTGCGGGGGTCTTGCTCGAGGCCGAGCTTGACGCCCGGCCCGGACTCGGGGCCGAGGAAACCCATCGCCAGCAGCACCAAGTCGGCCTCAAAGTTTTGCTCGCTGCCGGGGACTTCGCTGAACGGGGCTTTGTCGGTGGGTTTAGACCAGTCGATGCGGACGGTACGGATGCCGCAGACGTGGCCCTCGCCGTCGTCGAGGAAGGCTTTGGAGAGGATGGCGAACTCGCGGGGATCGCGGCCGAAGGTCGCGGCGGCTTCCTGGTGGCCGTAGTCGGTGCGGTAGATGCGGGGCCACTGCGGCCAAGGGTTGTTGGGCGCACGTTCTTTCGGGGGCTGAGCAAGGAGCTCGAAGTTGGTCAGCGATTTGCAGCCGTGGCGGAGCGAGGTACCCAGGCAGTCGTTGCCGGTGTCGCCGCCGCCGATGACGACGACGTGTTTTCCCTTGGCGTCGATGAGTTTGGGGAATTCGGGGTCGGCGGCGTTGGCTTGGCCCGAGTCGACGAGGGTCTTGGTGTTGGCGTGGAGGAACTCCATGGCGAAGTGGACGCCTGCGAGGTCGCGGCCGGGGATGGTCAGGTCGCGGGGCCGAGTCGAGCCGGTGGCGAGCAGCACGGCGTCGTGTTCGTCGAGCAGGTGGCGCGGGTCGATGAATTCGATCCCGTCGTCCTCGGGGGCCGAGCCGAGCGCATCGCCGGGATCGCCGCCGATGAAGGTGCGGGTGACAAACTCGACGCCCTCAGCGGCGAGTTGATCGACGCGGCGCTGGACGATGGACTTGTCGAGCTTCATGTTGGGGATGCCGTAGGTCAGGAGTCCGCCGATGCGGTCGTGGCGTTCGTAGACCACGACGCGGTGGCCGGCGCGGTTGAGCTGCTGCGCCGCGGCGAGCCCGGCGGGGCCGGAACCGACGATGGCGACGGTCTTGTCGGTGCGGACGGCCGGCGGACGCGGGACGACCCAGCCCTCGGCAAACGCGCGGTCGATGATCGCCTGCTCGATGTTTTTGATGGCGACGGGCGATTCGTACACGCCGGCGCAGCACGAGCCTTCGCACGGCGCGGGACACACCCGGCCGGTGAACTCGGGGAAGTTGTTGGTCAGGTCCAGGCGTTCGTAAGCCTCACGCCAACGGCCCTCGTAAACCAAGTCGTTCCATTCGGGGATCTTGTTGTCGATCGGGCAGCCGGTGTCGGACATGCAGAACGGCACACCGCAGTCCATGCAACGTGCGCCTTGCTCTTTGGTGTAGTGCTCGGTGACGGGGGTGGCGAACTCATTGAAGTCGCGCAGCCGTTCGAGCGGGGCTTTGTACGGCACGGTGGAACGGCGGAAGTCGATGAAACCGGTGTGTGAACCCATGGGAAATTCTCGGGAAAGCGGACCACGAATCAATCGTCCGAGCGGGAGACACAGCACACTGAAATGAAGCTCGGCCAACCACTATTTTGGACCACCGCCGCCCGCTCCGCAAGCCTCGGGTTGGCCGGTTTGGGCAAGTGCGCTTGACCCGCGGGCCTCGACCGATGACGCTGGAGGCAGCCATGGCCGACAAACGACTTTTTTTGGGTTGGGATCAGGCGGTATTGCCCGCGGCGGCGGCGTGGTTGGTGGGGCGGCACGGCTTTGATTTGGGCGGCGTGATCGTCGCGGTCCCCGCGGGGCGGGCGGGGCGACGGCTCGAAGAACTCCTGGCCGATGCCGCGGCCACGCAGCGGCAAGTGCTCGTTCCGCCGACGATCGTCACCGCCGGGCAATTGCCCGAGCACCTGTTCACACTGGACGACGACCCGCCCGACCCGCTGACCGCGACGTTGACCCGCGCGGCGACGCTGCGTGAAGCGGACCGGACGGTCCTCGAACGAGTCGTACCGCATCCCCCTGAGGCGGGCGACGCGGTGGGGTGGTTCCGCTTGGCCGAGCAGCTCGGCCGACTCAGCGAAGAGCTCGCCTCCGCCCGTCTCACACCCGCTCACGTTGCGTCAACCGCCGCGAAGCGCGGCATCGACCTAGGCCTCAGCGAAGCGCGGTGGGACGCCTTGGCGCAGCTTGACGAAGCCTACCGTCAACGCCTCAATCGACCCGACCGGCAGGCGGCGCGGCAGCAAGCCATCGTGAACAAAAAAATCGAATGCGACCACGCGGTCGTCCTCGTCGGCCTCGTCGATCTCTCGGCCCAACTCGCGGGGATGCTCTTGCTCCTCAACGACGTCACGCCACTCGTCCCCGCGCCCGCGTCGCATGCCGCGGGCTTCGATGCGCTGGGCGGATTGCTGGTGGAGTATTGGCAAGACCAACCGATCGACCTCGCCGACCTGCGCTTGGCCGATCAGCCGCGGGATCAGGCGATCGAACTGGTCCGCGTGCTCAGCGAACTGCCGCCGGACACCGCGGCGGAGGACGTGACCGTGGGGCTGGGCGATGAAGACGCGGCGGGGGCGCTGGGCCGCGCGATCGAGCTCGCCGGCACGCCCGCTCGGCCGGCGGCGGGACGCCTCGTGTCTCACTCCGCCCCGGCGGTGTTGCTCGACTCGCTGGGGCGCTACGCGGCGCGTTGGCAGTTCGCCGACCTCGCGGCGCTCGTGCGTCACCCGGACCTGCGCCACGTCGTCGGCGACGAGCCGTGGATCGCGCTGCTCGACGACTACGCCGCCCAGTACCTGCAGGCCGACACGCTGGGCCCGTGGCGGGGCGACGACGAAAAACGCGATCAACTCAACCAACTCACCGACCGTCTCCACGCCCTGCTCCCCGAGCAACACGACACGCCCCAGCCGCTGCCGACGTGGAGCCCGGCGATCGCCCAGCTCCTCGCCGTGGTCTACGGCCACCGCGAACTCAACCGCTTCACCGACCACGCCACCGTCGTAGCGCTCACGCAGCTCGCCAAGACCCTCGGCGAACAAGCCCAACTCGATCCGGATGCGTCCGCGACACCCCGGCTGACGTTCGCCCAAACCGTCTCGCTCACGCTGGGTCGCCTCGCCGGCCAACGCCTCCCCGAGCCGGGCGGGACGCCTGCGGTCGAGCTTTTGGGTTTCCTTGAATTGCCTTGGGACGACGCGGCGCACGTCGTGCTCACCGATGTGAACGAGGGCCATATTCCGGACTCGCGCAACGCCGACGCGTTTTTGCCCGACGGGCTGCGGCGGGCGTTGGGCCTGGCCGACAACGCCCGGCGGTACGCCCGGGATGTGCTGCTGATGAATATCGTGCTCAACACGCGGCCGCGCGGCGGGGCGGTGGTGCTGGCGTGTCGGCGGTCGGCCGAGGGCGATCCGAAAGTGCCGAGCCGCTTGCTGCTGGCCTGCGATGAGGCGACGCGGATCGAGCGGGTGAAGGCGTTTTACGCGGAAGGCCAAGAAAAGGTTTCCGAAACTTCCGGGGGGACGATGCTGCTCGCGCCCGGCGGGCGCAGCCGGTTCCTCATCCCCCGGCCGCTCATGGACGCCCCGACGCTCGACCGCTTGCCGGTCACGGCGTTCCGCGATTACCTGGCCTGCAAGTACCGGTTCTACTTGAAACACGTCGCCCGGCTGGGCAGCCTCGACGACCGCGCCGCGGAGATGGACCCGCTGGCGTTCGGCAGCCTCGCTCACGGCGTGCTCGAAGACTTCGGCAAGTCGCCCCTCGCCGACGCCACCGACGCCGCCGTCATCGACGCCTTCCTCAGCGAACGCCTCGACGCCCACGCCGGCGGACGCTTCGGCCGATCGCCCCGGCCCGCCGTCCGCGTCCAAGTCGAACAACTCCGCCCCCGCCTCTCCCGCTTCGCCGACACCCAGGCCGCCGAGGCCCGCAACGGCTGGCGCATCCGCACCGACCTGATCGAAAAACGCCGCGAAGCCGTCATCACCCTCGACGGCCAACCCTTCACCGTCGTCGGCACCATCGACCGCATCGACCATCACCCCGACCACGGCTTCCGCGTGCTGGATTACAAAACCTCCGACACCGCCACGCCCCCGGACAAAACGCACCGCAAGCAAGGCGAGTGGGTCGATCTGCAGCTCCCGCTGTACCGCACGCTGCTCGAGCCGATGGGCATCACCGTCGGCCCGTCGGCGATGGGCTACATCAATCTGTCCAAGTCGGCCGAGAGTAAGGCGTCGGCCGTGGTGTTGGCCGAGTGGACCGAGGCCGACTTGGCCGAGGCGGATGCGGTGCGGGACGCGGTGATCCGTGGCGTGCGGGGCAACGTGTTTTGGCCGCCCAGCGAAGACCCGCCGACGTATGACGACGCGTTCACCCGCCTCGCCGCCGACCGCGCCCTGGACCGCGAGACGATGATCCACCGCGGAGGCCCGGCGTGAACGAACTCCACTACGAATACGAAGAAGGTTTCGACGACGACTTCGAGCCGTCGCCCGACCCGCTGCCCGCCGAAGGCGGCGGTGAGCAGGTCCATCACCGCCTCATCCGTGCCTCGGCCGGGGCGGGCAAGACTTACCAACTCACCCGGCACATCCTCAGTCTGCTGCGCCGCGGCGCGGCGCTCGACACGATCCTGGCGACGACGTTTACCCGTAAAGCCGCCGGCGAAATCCTCGGCCGACTGATCACGACCCTCGCCCGGCAAGCCGACGGCAGCGAAACCGACCCCGCCGGGCCAAACGAAAAATCGGCCAAGCAACTGCTGTCCGAAGTCACGGCGAACCTGCACCGCGTGGCGGTCTCGACGATCGACAGTTTTTTTCATCGGCTGGGGTCGAGTTTCCAGTACGAACTTGATTTGCCGCTCGAGCCAAGGATGATCGACGAGGGCAGTGCCACGGCGACGCAGCTGCGGGCCGAGGCGATCGAGGCGGTGCTTGCTGATGCCGCGGTGGACGACCAGACGTTTATCGCGCTGCTCGCGTTGCTGCGTCGGCTGCACCACGATCAGGCCAGCCGATCGGTGACGCGAGCGATCGACCAGATCGTGGTCGACCACGCCGAGGTGTATCGCCGTGCGCCCGACGCCGAGACGTGGTCACGGCTCAGCGTCACCGGCTTGCTCGATGCGAAACAACTCGACGGCGCGATCGAGCGTTGGCGGCAGATGCTCCCCGAGCTGCCGTTGACCAAGGCGGGCACGCCGCGGTCCCATTGGCAAAACACATGGGTCACCACGGGTAAGCAGGCCGTTGCGGGCGACTGGGAAAACATCGCCAGCGGGGGTTTGCTTGCGGCGTTGCTGCAGAGCAAAGAGAAGTTTGATCGCGTTGACATCCCGCAAGTCTGGATCGACGCCGCCACCCCGCTGCTCAATCACGCCCGCGGCTTTCTGATCCAACGCATCGCCCACCAGACCGAAGCGACCTACGAACTCATGACCCGCTTCGCCCACCGCTACGACCAGCTGCGTCGGCAGCGCGGCGTCATGCTCTACAGCGATCTGACCCACCGCCTCGCCGCGGGCGGCCTGTCGTCGGCCCACACCAGCGAAGAACAGCTCCTCCGCGAAATCCACTTCCGCCTCGACCGCGCGGTGACGCATCTCTTGCTCGACGAATTCCAAGACACCAGCCTCGACCAGTGGGCGGTGCTGGACCCGTTTGCGCAAGAGGTCGCCGCGGCAAGCGACGGGTCGCGCAGCCTCTTCGTCGTCGGCGATACCAAGCAGGCGATCTACGGCTGGCGGGGCGGGTGCGTGGAACTGTTCGACGCGGTCGCGGCGCTGGTTCCGGATGAGGGGCAACAATCGCTGGCCCAGAGCCGACGTTCGTCGCCGGTGGTGTTGGACGCGGTCAACACGGTGTTTGCGGACTTGGGATCGTGTCCGACGCTGCAGTCCGACAAGTACCCCGAGGACGCCGAGGCGGCGGCGTTGTGGTCATCCCGCTTCGAGCCGCACGTCGCGTTTCACGGCAATTTGCCGGGGTTCGTGTCGTTCGAGACGTCCGACCCCGGCGACGCCGATGACGACAAACCCGACTTCGACGATCCCGACACGGCCGACGACGACGGCCCCGCCAGCGCGACGTCCCACGAACGCTGCGTCGCCCGGCGGATCGCTGAGCTCTACCGCACGATGCCCGGTCGCAGCCTCGGCGTCCTGGTCAGCACCAACGGCGCGGTCAACCGCTTGCTCTACGAACTCCGTCGCCAAAACCTTCCCGCCAGCGGCGAGGGCGGCAACCCGATCGCCGACACGCCCGCCGTCGCCGCGGTGTTGTCGGCGCTGCAATGGTCGGATCACCCTTCCGACACCGCCTCGGCGTTCCACGTCCGCAACTCGCCGCTGGGGCCGATCCTCAAACTCACGACCGACCGCGACACGGCATCGGTTGCCCAGCGTATCCGGCGGTCGCTGTTGAGCGCGGGGTACGCGGCGACGATCGCGGGGTGGGTCGCGGCGTTGGCCGAGCATTGCGACGCGGCGGGGTTGTCGAAGTTGACGCGGTTGATCGAGTTGGCCGAGCGCTACGACGCCGAGCCAAGCGAGGCGTTGCGGCCGTCGCGTTTTGTGGAGGTGGTCGAGAGCACGAAAGTTGAAGAACCCAGCAGCGCTCAAATCCGCGTGATGACGATCCACAAGAGCAAGGGCTTGGAGTTTGACGCGGTCGTGCTGCCGGAGATCGATCGGAAGCTGGGGAATAAGTTTGCGGTGCTCATAGATCAACCTGATCCGACGGGGCCGATCGAGGCGGTGTATCGGTACGCCGGCGAGTCGGCCCGCGCGGCGTCGCCGGCCTTGTCCGAGGTCTACGCCCAGCAGCGCGGCCGACGTCGGCAGGAAGATTTGTGCGCCCTCTACGTCGCCATGACCCGGGCCCGGCAGGGGCTGGTTCTGATCGCCAAACCGTTTATCAAACCCGACGGCAAGCCGCGCTCGCCGGGGCTCAGCTTCGCGGGCATCCTGGTTGACACGTTGGGCCAACCCGCGCCCGGCGAGCCGATCGTCTGGGGCGATGCCGACTGCATGACGGCCCCGCGCGTTGGCGAATATGCCGGTGAGCAAGGCGAAAACGCATCGGCCTCGCCTGCGCCCGTCGTGCTGTCGGCCAAGCTCAAGCACGACCGCCCGGCCCGACGCATGAGACCAACCGTGTCGCCTTCGCAGCTCCACGGCCAAGGCCAAGTCTCGGCCGCGGACCTGCTGGACCCCGCTTTCGCCGCCGCGAATACGGCCCGCCAACGCGGCACGGACCTGCACGAGCTTTTTGAACACGTCGACTATCTCGACGGCGTCCACCCGCCCGACGAAACCCTTCCCGCGCTGCGCGATGCGCTGGCTCATGCCGACGTGCGGGCCGCGTTTACCCGGCGGTTCGGCGCGGATGAACAGCGGTGGGTTGAGCGCAAGTTTTTGGTGCCCGACGGCAAGCGTCTCTTGCGGGGGCATTTCGACCGCGTGGTGTTTGCCGTCGATCCCCAGAGGCAAGCCACCGCGGCGCACCTCATTGACTTTAAGACCGACCGCGTTGCGGCGGGCAGCGACTTGCTGGCCCAGCGCGTCGAAGCGTATCGCCCGCAGGTCCAGGCGTACCGGCGGGCGGTGTCGTTGATGCTCGGGCTGGACGAGTCGAAGATCACCGCCGAGTTGTTGTTCACGACGCCGGGGGTGTCCGTTGCGGTTTGACGATGATTAAACCGGCATCTGTTGCCACAGTGTTTTGAGCATGACCTGGGCCTCGGCCCCGAACGCCAGGACCAGCGTCAGGCCGAAGACCGCCCACGCCGCGGAGAGGATGCCGAGCTTCTTGCGGTCCAGCGACAGCGCCAGCCACGTGAACAACGGCCCGCCGATCAGCAGCATCAACGCGGGGTAAAACGAAGCGCTCTGCATCCACGCCCACATCGCTTCGATCACGCGGACTTTGGGCGGCTGCCACTGCGTCGTGACCGCCAGCGTGGCGAGCATCCCGGCCTGCAGGGCGATGACCGAGGTGGCGAGGGTCCACGACAGCCGGGGCTTACGGGGGGATTGGGGGTGGGTTTTGCCGTCCGATTTTGATTTGGATTTTCGCTTGAACATGCCCCAAGTCAACGATTCTGATCCCGTTTGGGGCAAGCTCAAAATCCTCGATGACGGGAGTTGAGGGGCTGGGAAGGTGGTTTTGGCGCGGTTGGGTAAGGGATATCGGCCGTGTGGATTGGGCTACGGTTGGGCCGAGGGATGGTCGATATGGATAGGAGGCGAGCGCCGCGTGGGTGTCTCGCGTCTGTTTCTGATGATGAATAGCCACCCGATCAACCCGACTATCGTTCGCACCTGGCAAGCCGCGGTGAGTGAGTTGGCGACGCACAACGGCCCGGTGGAGATCGTGCCGATGACCGCCCAGGGCGAGGAGCTGCCGCGCTTCCGCGCGCGGCTGCTCGAAGCTAACGAGAGGGACGGCTCGCTGACGATCGAAATGCCCGCGAACGCCGAGCAGTCCCAGACGCTGGCCAAAGACACCGCGGTGGAAGTCTATGTGATCACCGGGTCGACACGGATGAAGGCGGAGTGTCGGGTCATCGACACGGGGTTG
>CAYPCC010000069.1:0-13280 GCA_964409095.1 uncultured Phycisphaera sp.
TGCTGCCCCACTACGAAAAACGCGACGGCGTCCACGTCCACCGCGTCGGCGTCGCCCGCTTCGGCAAGGGCTCGGTCCGGGCGCGGATGTTCGACGCGACGATGTTTTATCTCGCCGCCACGCTTAAGGCCTGGCGGGTCCGGCTGCCCGGGGGCAACAAGCCGCAGGCCGTGGTCACGCTCACCAGCCCGCCGTACATCGGCTTCATCGGCGTGATCGTGCGGTTCCTCTTGGGCGGGAATCGGCGGGGCCGCTACGCGATCAACTGGTCGATGGACCTGTACCCGGACGTCCTGACCTCGGCGGGCGTGGTCAAGGCCGACTCGTGGTTCGGCAAGGTGATGCACCGGTTTAACCTCTGGTGCATGCGGCGGGCCGACCGGGTGGTAACGGTGGGGCGGTGCATGAGCGACCGGGTGATCGGCCAAGGCGTGGAACCCAGCAAGGTCGAGATGATCAGCGTCTGGCCGGTCAGCCGGGTGCTGGACATCGACGAAGCGCAGCAGCCTTCGAGCTACCGCGAAGCGTGGGGGCTTGAAGGCAAGTTCGTCGTGATGTATTCGGGCAACCTCGGCGTGGCCCACCGAGCGATGGTCTTGGCCGAGGCCGCCCAGCGGCTGCAGCACCGCGACGACATCCGCTTTGTCTTCGTCGGCGGCGGCCGGCGGCGCGGTGAGATCACCGACTTTGTCGCGGAGCACGGCCTGACCAACGTCGTCGAAAAAGACTACGAACCCCGCGAAAAACTCGAAGACCTCCTGCGCCTGGGCGATGTCCACATGATCACCCAGCGCGAAGAATTCACCGGCGTCGTCGTGCCCAGCAAGTTGTTTGGCATCATGGCAACCTGTCGGCCGTCGCTGTATGTCGGCCCGCCCGAAGCGGAAGTCGCCCGCGTCATCACCGAAAGCGGCGGCGGCCACGTCTGCGATATGGAAAACGCCGACGAGTTGGTCGCCCAGATCGAACGGTTGGCCGACCAGCCCGAGGTGGCCCGTGCGATGGGCCGCCGGGCCCACGACGCGGCGGTCGCCCGCCACACGCTGCGGGACCGGTTCGAGAAGTTCAGCCGGATGCTCAATGATGTGGTGGGTACTTCGGCCGCGGTGGGGTTGTCGTCGAGGAGCACGACAACGGCTTCGGCGCTCGCTCCGGCCAGGGCTGCTCCGGCCACGCTCCCGGCCGCGGCCGACGGCCAGCCGCTGCGCATCCTCTTCATCAACCAAGCCTACGCCCCCGACGCTGCGGCGACCGCTCAGCACTGCGAAGACCTGGCTCGGTACCTCGTCGAGCAAGGCCACGGCGTGTCGGTCATCGCGTCCCGCTCGATCTACGGCCAAACCGGGGCCGACCTCCCGGCCCGCGAGACTCGCCACGGCGTCCACGTCAATCGCGTGGGTTTGTCGCTCTTTGGCAAGCGCGGCATCGTGCTGCGGGCGGTGGACTTTGCGCTGTTTTATGGCGCCGCGGCGTGGCGGGCGATGTGGATCAAGGTGCCGATCGACGGCAACAAACGCAAACCCGACGTCGTGGTCACGCTCACGACGCCGCCGCTCATCGGCATCGTGGGTTGGATATTGAGCCTGACTCGCCGTTGTCGGCACGTCGTCTGGGCGATGGACATCTACCCCGACGTCTTGGTCGCCGCGGGGGTGAGCAAGCCCGACAGCGCGTTCACGAAGTTTTTTGGTTGGCTCAACCGCCGCGAGATCGGCCGAGCCGACCGCGTGGTCGCGCTGGGCCGGTGCATGAAAAATCTGATCCACGCCAAGGGCATCGGCGAAGACCACATCCAAGTCATCGGCGTCTGGTCGCCCAACGACCCGCCCGACGAACTCGCCGACCCCGCCGCGTCGAGCTACCGCGAAGAGTGGGGGGTAGAAGGCAAGTTCATCGTGCAATACTCGGGCAACTTCGGCTTGGCCCACGACTACCAGACGTTCTGCGACACGATCCTGGCGTTGCGTGATCGGCAGAACATCCTGTTCCTGTTTGCCGGCGGCGGCAAACGGATCGAGCCGCTGCGGGCGTTTGTCGAGCGACATCGACTTCAAAACGTGATGATCCAGCCGTACCAGCCGCGGGAGCGTTTGACGGACCTGCTGAGTTTGGCGGACGTTCACCTGATCAGCCAATCCGAATCGTTCACCGGCGTGGTGGTGCCCAGCAAGCTGTTTGGCATCATGGCGGCTGGGCGGGCGTCGCTGTTCGTCGGGCCGCCGGACGCGGAAGTGGCCCGCGTGCTCGATGAGACCAAGGGCGGCATCCGCTTCCCCATCGGCGACGCCAAGGCGCTGGCCGACGTCATCCTGCAACTGGCCCACGACCCCGAGCGGGTGCGTCGCATGGGTCAAGCAGCGCTCGACGCCTCGCACCACGAACACCACCGCAATAGCCGATTCCACGCTTGGGAAGACTTACTGCTGGAGGTGTGTGAGGTCAAAGCGGCGGAGGCTACGGCCGTCGCGGCGACGGTTTGATGCTCAATAAACTTACGTCAAAAACACATAGCCGGCGGCTAGCCGCCGCGGCACCAGGACCTGTTAGGTCCCGGCTGCTTTTGATCATGAGGTTACGCCTCAACCCCACCCGCGGATCGAGCCCATGTTCGCTCGGCACCAAGCAACAGTTTTCCGCACGCCCTGGTCGAGGGGGACTTGCGCGACCCAGCCGAGCTTCTCGTGGGCGCGTTCCATACTGAGGCAGCGGCGGGGTTGGCCGTCGGGCATGTCGGTGTCCCAAACGATTTGTCCGGTAAACCCGGTGGCGTCGGCGATGAGCTCGGCGAGGTGGCGGATGGGGGTCTCGAGGCCCGAGCCGAGGTTGATCGGGACCGATTCGTCGACACGCTGGGCGGCGTGGATCAGTCCGTCGGCCGCGTCGTTGACGTAAAGGAATTCGCGGCTGGCGTGGCCCGAGCCCCAGACGCTGACGGTGTCTTGGCCGGCATCGATGGCGTGGATGAACTTGCGGATCAGCGCGGGCATGACGTGGGCGGTTTGGAGGTCGAAGTTGTCACCGGGGCCGTAGAGGTTGACGGGGATGAGCATGCAGGAGGCCAGGCCGTGCTCGCGCCGGTAGCCGTCGAGCATGACGCCCAGCGAGAGCTTGGCGATGCCGTAGGGCGCGGTGATGGGCGCGGGGTAGCCGTTCCAAAACTGGTCTTCGGTAAAGGGGCGGGGCGTGTTTTCCGGGTAGGCGCAGACGGTGCCGCAGTGCACGAATTTTTTGAGGCCGTGGATTCGGGCTTGTTCGATGAGGTGGAGGCCCATGGCGAAGTTGGCGTAGAAGAATCGGCCGGGGTGGGCTTGATTCGCGCCGATCCCGCCGACCTCGGCGGCGAGGTGGAAGACGACATCCGGCTTGGCGGTTCGGTACATCGCCGCGACCTGGGCTTCGTCGGTGAGTTCGACCTCGGCGTGGGTCGGGACGACCAAACGGTCCTCAGCCACGCCGCGTTCGCGGAGGGATTGGCAGAGTCGGGTGCCCAGGAAGCCGTGCCCCCCAGTGACCAGGACGCGGTCGTGTTCGAAGTCGAGTTGGCTCATGAAAAGTGACGGGGCAGAAGGAAAGGTTGATACTTGAGTATAGCTCTACGGCGGAGCGGGTCGCGGAGTTCGGGACAAGACGAGGTGGTTTTTGCGGCGATCGGATGGCGGATGTCACAGCGGATCCCCCCCCAGCGGGGCCTTAGCCCGAGGCGAGCATCGCCAGCAGCAGCACGGTCAGTCCCAAGACCCAACTCAGTCGATCCCCCACCGCCCACGCGACGGGGTCTTCGTTCATCCGCCCACGCTGGGCGATCAGCCAAATCCGCGAGATCCAATACAGAAACAACGGCACCACCGGCCAAAGCAACTCAGGTCGGGCATACAGCTCGGTGCTGATGGGATCGTTGAGGTAGAGGCAGAGCACGATCGCCGCGGCGTACCCCGAAACTACACCCATCAGCTGGATCAGCCCGCGGTCTTCGGGGGTGTAGCTGCGATCGCTGTGGCGGGTGGACGCGGCGTGGGTCGTTGCTTCCTCGTCGGCGATGCTGCGCAGCTCGGCATACCGCTTAACGAAACCTAAACTCAAAAACAAAAAGATCGATAGCGTCAGCAACCAGAACGACGGCGAGATGTCCACCACCGCGCCGCCCGCAAAGATGCGCAGGGCGTAAAGCCCCGCCAACGTGATCACGTCAATCAGCAGTCGGCTACGCAAGTTGACGCTGTACAGGAGCGTCACCACGAGATACGTCACCAGCCAACCGAGAAACGCCCACGGCAAAAACACCGCGCTAATCAGCAGCGACGCAAGGATCAGGATCGGCACGGCCGCGAGGGCGTGGGGGATCGACAGCCGACCCGCGGGGATCGGCCGACGCGACTTGGTGGGGTGGGTGCGGTCCGCGTGGACATCAAGCGTGTCGTTGACGAGGTAGATGCTCGACGCGGCGAGGCAGAAACAGACGATGCCGATGAAAACGCTCAGCAGGTTCTCGGCCGTGACCGCATGGCCGGCGAGCATCGGAACGAAAAGCAGGCCGTTCTTGACCCATTGCCGCGGACGCATCGCGACGAAGAGGGCGGCCATCACCGGGCCGCGTTCGGCCAGCACGGTGCAGGCTTGGCCGTCGCGGGTGACGCGGCGGTGCAGCTTCGCGTCGCCCCCGGCCATCAGGCGTTCGCCAGCCGCAGCCCAGATGGGCTCGTCCGCAGCGCAGTCACCGAGGTACGCAAAAGGCTGGCCCGCGGCGTGCTCGCGGATGGCTTCGAGTTTGGCGCTGCCCTTGAGGTTGTGGTGCCCGTCGCTGGCGAGGATGCCGTCGAACAGGCCCAAGTGGTCGGCGACGCGGTCGGCCGCGCGGCGGTCGGCGGCGGTGGCGAGGATCAATCGTCGACCCGCCGCACGCTGGCCCCGCAGATAGTCCAGCACCTGGGGTCGATACGGCAACTCCGCGGGGTCGGGCATCGCCCGGTCGGTCAGCCGGCGCTTCAGCACCGCCCGGCCCTGCATCAGCCAACCCGGCAGCGACCACAACGCCGCGGGGTCGGTCTTCACCAACCCGATCGCGCTTTCGACAAGCAAGTCGCTTTGAATCAGCGTGCCGTCGAGATCGACGTACAGCGTCGCCCCGCCGCTAGTCGACGGCGGGGCGGAGGCATCGGGCGTGGGGGTAGCGGCGGGACCCGTCATGGTGAAAAGTCAGCGAAAGGAGCGGGCGGGCCGAGATCGACCGCGTAGGGTCTTACGCACCGCAGCGACGAGGGTTCAGGATACCCGCGGCCACCGGTCCTATCGACCCGGCGGGGCAATCACTTGGGCAGTGATAACCTAACGCGGACCTTCGCCGGGCGATTGGCTTAAGGTATGAACTCGCCCATCCGACGGGCGTCTGGAGAACCGCATGGGCCTGCTCGGCAACCTGATGAAATCGATGCACGCCCCGGTCTACCGCTCGCGGTTGGCGGAGCTGACGCGAGTGATCACGCCGCAACTGCGGGCGACGGATCGGGTGTTGGATGTGGGCTGCGGCAACGGGCAACTCGGCCGGGCGTTGATGGATGCGCTGCCGGGGTTGGAGGTCGCGGGCTTGGAGCGGGCGGTGCGCGACGGCGCGGCGATCGAGGTCGCCGCCTACGACGGGGTGTCGTTTCCGTTTGCCGACGACACGTTCGACGTGGTCATCGTCGCCGACGTCGTCCACCACGACCCCGAGCCGCTGCGGGTCCTGCGCGAGTGTAGGCGGGTGGCCAAACGGCTGGTGATTCTCAAGGACCACAAGGTCGATGGCCCCGCGATCACGCTGCCGTACCGCCGGATTTGCCTCATGGATTGGGCCGCCAACGTGCAGTACGGCATCCCGTGTTTGTACGACTACCCCACCCGCGACCGCTGGCACCAACGCTTCGCCGACGTCGGGGCGAAGGTGGTGGATGAGCACAAAAAATTGCAGCTCTATCCCCCGCCCTACCGCTGGTTTTTTACGCCCCGGCTTCAGTACCTCGCGGTGCTGGACGCGGCGGATGATCAATAGAAAGCGGATCAGGCGACGCGATTACTTGCCGTAGCCGTCGGGGTGTTCCCGGAACCAGCGGACGGCCGACGCCACGGTGTCCTTCAAATCGGTCCGCTTGGGCGACCAGCCGAGCTCGCGCTTGATCTTCGAGGCGTCGGCGTAGAGGGCGGGGGGGTCGCCTTCGCGGCGGGGGCCGATGGTATGGGGCACTTTTTCGCCGGTGGCGGCTTCGACGGCGTCGATGACTTCTTGGATGCTGCTGCCCCGGCCGGTGCCCAGGTTATAGACCCGGGCGTCGCCGGGCTCGAGCGCCGCCATCACGGCGAGGTGCGCCTCCACCAAGTCTTCCACATGGATGTAGTCGCGGACGCAGGTCCCGTCGGGCGTGTCCGGCGAGTCGTAGTCGTCGCCGAACACGGTCAACGCTTCGCCGCGCCCCAGTGCGGCGAGGATCGCGTTGGGGATCAGGTGGGTTTCGGGGCGGTGGTCTTCGCCGATCGTGCCGTCGTCGCTGCCGCCCGCGACATTGAAGTAGCGCAGCCGAGCGTGGGCAAATTCGGGGGTGACCGCGGCGTAGTCGGCGATGATCTGTTCGACCATCAGCTTGGATCGGCCGTAAGGGTTGATGGGGTGCTGCGGCGTTTCTTCGGTGATGGGCAACACCTCCGGCTCGCCGTAGGTCGCGCAGGTCGAGCTGAAGACCAAACGCTTGACCCCCGCCGAGTCCATGGCCTGCAGGAGGCGTAGGCTGCCGACGGTGTTGTTTTGGTAGTAGCGGATCGGCTCGTGGACCGATTCCCCGACGTACGCCAACGCCGCAAAGTGCAGCACCGCGTCGATGCTGTGGTTGACCAGGTGGCTCACCAATTTCGTGATCGGCACCGACGCCAAGTCCGCGACGATCAACTCAACCCCCTTGGGCACGGATTGCTTGTTCCCGCGGTCCAACACATCCAACACCACGGGCGTATGCCCCGCCGCGAGAAGAGCGCGGACGGCGTGAGACCCGATATAGCCGGCACCGCCGGTGACTAAAACATTCATGTGAAATTGATTCCCTGGGCTCGATTGCAGTCATCAGCAAATGCGAGCTACATTGACCAACTCTCATCGACGATCCGACGCGTGACGTTCATTTTGAACGGGTTTAACGCTCAGCGTTGATCGCGTCGGGGTTTTATCGGAGCATGGCCGCGGGCTTGGAGCGGCTGGCGTCCGCGGGCGGTGCGGGGTACGGGGTATCATGCCGATACTGACCTTGCCTTGCTTGCTTGTGTGGTCTGGGCCGATCGTTCGCGTTGAAGGTCGGGCTGGATGAAACCTGATGGACCGACGATGTGACGCGACCCCCAACGCCCGCACAACCCGTGGAATGTTTGCCGCGTGATGGCCGGGCCGATGCGTTGGCGGCGGCGTATCCGGCGTGGTCCCAGTGGCCGGACCACGGCGATTGGCCAACGCGGGGTTCGGTGCCGGTGACGGTGTTGGTGTCGACGAAAAACGAAGAATCAGACCTGCCCGAGTGTTTGCGTCGGCTGATGTGGGCCGAGCAGGTATTGGTGATTGATTCGGGCTCGTCCGACGCGACGGTGCCGATCGCCCAGGCGCTCGGGGCCGAGGTGATCGGATTTGATTACGCGCGGGACTCGCCGACGGGTTGGCCCAAGAAGCGCAACTGGGCGCTGGATCACGCGCCGTTGCGTCACGAGTGGGTGCTACTCATGGACGCGGACGAACACGTCGTCGCGCCGCTGGCGGCGCAGATCGCCGACGTCGTCACCGGCCGAGCCCAGCCGCGACGGCCCGGCGGGGGGCAGGCGTATTGGCTCAACCGCAGGTTCATGCTCCACGGCCGCTGGGTACGCTACGGCGGCTACTACCCCGCGTGGAACCTGCGCCTATTCAAGCACACGCTGGGCCGATTCGAGCGCCTCACCGATCAAGGCGATACCCGATCCGGCGACATGGAAGTCCACGAACACATCAAGCTGTCCCCCGCTCCCGGCGACGAAGCTGCCGGCGAAGCGGGCTTCCTCGACCACGATTTGCTGCACTACGAGATCGCGGATTTTGCCGAGTGGATCGAGAAACACAACCGCTACAGCTCGTGGGAAGCCGCGGTCGCCCGGCCCGGCGCGGTGGACCCCATTCAGCCACGCTTCTGGGGCACGCCCCAGCAACGCCGACGCTGGATCAAACGCGCCGCCCACGGCATGCCCTGCCGGCCGACGCTGCGTTTTTTCTACCACTTCGTCTGGCGGCAAGGTTTCCGCGAAGGACAACTGGGCTTCACCTTGGCCCGCTTACTCGCCGCCTACGAAAGCATGACGCTGGCCAAGACCTACGAACTCAAAGCCCAGCGCGAACGCCAAGCCCCATCGGCCGACGAGCGCGGGTAGCGGTGGCTTGAGCTTGGAATCAATCGCGGCGTCGGCCGCGACTCACCGCGGGATGCTTCGTCGCCACGCCGCTCATCACCACCATCAACACGACCAACGCGACCGTGTGGTGCGGCACCAGCAACGCTTGCCACACGAAGCTGTCGGTAAGCCAAGCGGGCAGCACGCCCCGGCGGGCGGCGACGGTGAGCGCGACCGGGCCGGGCAACGCAAAGAGGCTGATCACGATCAGCCCGACCCACCCGACCCACGCCCGCGGCCGGCGGCTCAGCATCCGCCACACCCACAACCCCGGCACGACGAGCAGCACCGCATCGTAAGTGCGGTGATAGCCGACCAGCAGCGTCAGGACCACGCCCAAGCTCATCGCCAGCAGGAAAAAATCGCCGCGATCTTCCGCGGCGCGGGCGGGGTTGGCATCATCCGTCGGGGTGCTCGGTGAGGCTGGGGACATAGCGCGTTTGAGCCGCACCGCCAGCGCTGTGCCCACGACCGCGACGATCCCGACGGGCAGCCATTGAAGCCGCGTCAGCGGGCCGGTGCCGCTTGGCCAGAGCCGGTGCAGCCACGGCTCGAGGTGGATCAATTGGTAAGTGAACGGGTTGTTGGCCGTGGGGTTGGCGTGGCCGGTGGCGGCGAAGAACGCGAGCTGGGCTTGCCAATCCGCCAGCCAAGTCGGCGCACCGCGTTGCAGCCACACCACGCTGATCGCGGTGATCGCCGCCCCGCCCGCCATACCCCACAACACCGCCCGCCAACGCGGCGTGCACAACACCAGCCCCGCCACGATCACCATCAGCTGCGGCTTGAGCGCCCCCGCCAACGCCAACATCAACCCCAACCCGACCGTCCGCACGCCCAACCAAGGCCAACGCTCCCCTTCGCCTATCGACCCCAGCCCCACCCCCGACCGCGCCCCCGGCGGACTCAATAGCGGCAGCATCAACGCCAGCGTCACCACCGACAATTGCCCAAACGCCAACGCCGTATGCAGCGTCGACGACCCCAGCCACAGCGCTACGGCCGCCAGACCCATGGCCCATGCCCACGCGCTCGGCCCACCCATGGCGTCCGCCTTTCCGGGCCCGGGGCCGGGGGCGGGGGGCTGCCGTGGCCGATGCCGGACCAGCCACGCGACCACCCCCGCCGTGGCCGCCAGGTTGATCAGCAGCCACGCCAGCCGGGCCCCCGGCCAATCCAGCCGGCCCAGCGGCGCGAGCACCGCGTACGTCATCGGCGGATAAAGCGAAGCGAACACGCTCTGGTCACGGGCCTTGTCGGTCCCGCCCGCCGCGTCGTACGCCTCGAATGTGGCGTCGAAATCGTAGGGGTTGCCCGCCAAGGCAAACTGCCGGGCCCCGGCATACACCATCGTCAAATCCCACGCCCCCCCCGCTCCCCGCACCACCCCCCGCTGCCCAAACACCACCCCCGCCACCAGCAACCCCACCAACGCCACCCCCACCGCGATCCGGGAAAGCCGTGTCACACGGGGTATCGTCCGGCGCGTCGGCCGGAGTGGCTTCCAAGGTGACTTCCGGGGTGGCTTCCGGGGTGGCTTCCGGGGGCTGGTTGGGTGGGGTGAATCCATAAATCGAAAGGCGGTCGCGTCCCGAATCGCACGGGTTGGGGTCGGAGGCAACAATCAGTCTATCGTGTTTTAAATCGGTAAAACGACAAGCAAATCCACCCATAACTTCGTAAAGCTGGGCCGAGAAGCCCGATCCAGCCGTGATTCTTACCTATGACTCCACTTGCGAAGCAGTACGCGGTATCGCTTGGGGTATTTCATTTACATAAGCGAATAAACCGTGATATAGTCAGATTAGTCTAATGTCCAAGTACAGTATCCCGGTGCGATTCGGAGAAGTGGTGTGATGTGTGAGAGATATTTTTACGGCCCAGTTGTCGTGTTGCTAATCATTGCCTTGGTTAACGACAACGCCAAAGCGATCGATGTGTATCACGTCGGCAACAGCCTGACCTGGGATGGTCAGCCGCGGACGGTTCAAGAGTTTGCGGAGTCGCGGGGGGAAACCCACGATATGGGCTACCACATTCGCTGCAGCTGGTCTTTGACCCGGATGCTCACCGATCCGACCAACACCTGTGTTTCGCCAACGAGTTACGGCACGTTTGAGCCGGGGTTGTCGCAAAACGCTTGGGATGCCGTCACGCTTCAGCCGTATCCGAGCGTAAGGACGACCATTCAGAGCGAAGCCGACTCGATCCTTTCGATGATTAATACCACGCGTTCGAACAGCGCAAACGCCAACACTAAGTTCTACATTTTTACGGGTTGGCCGACGCGGGGCACGCTCATTGATGGATGGAACGCCGAAACCGCCGACGAAGACAACACCCCGTTTCAACTGAGCCGGGATACGCACCATCACGTTTACAATCGGGTTGTCGCCGCCACCGATGCCGAGGTCTACCTGATCCCCGTCGGTGAAATCATCTACCAACTCGCCACCACGATTCAAGACGGCGGCATCGATGGCCTCACCAGCTATACCCAACTCTACCGCGATGACTTTCACATGAGCTACGGCTTGGGCCGATACGTCGCGTCGGCTACCACGTTCTCCACGCTGTACGGCGACGACCTCCAAGGCATCGCCTTGCCCGGCTATTCCGCGGCCATCGGCGACGCGGTCAACGCGATCATTTGGAACGAGGTCCGCACCAACGCCTTCACCGGCGTCCCCGAGCCGGGCGTGGGGTTTAGCGTGTGTCTGCTCGCCGCAGTGATCGGCCGTGGTCGGGGTTCGCGCCGTTTGGCCGTGTGATCTTGCGTAACGGCAATCGAGCGATCAACCCCGAACGCGAAAAAAGCCCCCCCCCGATTGATCTTCAACCTCGTGGCCACCACTCAGGCCAATGGAGGGAGATTTTTGCACATCCGCGGCCTCCGACTTAGGCTTTAGACTTGTCGTGTTCCACCATACACAATGTCAGTTATCTCTCACGCGTAGCACGCAAAAAATCGAATTAACATTCCTGAACCGGCCCTCGGGTCGATCTCACAAAACACGGTAAACGATGACTCACTGGGCCCAAGCCACCGCCACCTATGTGCACTCGCAACGCGACCCGCAAACCGGGGGGTACCGCTCGGCTATCGACGGCCCACCCACCGGCTACGCCACCGCTTACGCTTTGCTCACCCTCGATTACCTGGGCCAAACCCCCGCCGACCTCGATCGGTCGCTCGACTTCCTCCAAAACCTCCAAGACCCCGATACCGGCTGGTTTGTCGGCCCCGAACTCCCGCCCGCCAATCCCCCCAGCCCCGCCCCCGGAACCGACCGGGTCCAGCACGACCGCGAACACCTCCTGCACCACCTCACCTGCACCGTCGTCCCTGCTCTCGCTCAGTTCGGACGCCAACCACGGCACCCCCTCGCCGTCGCCCGCCGATACACCGATCTGGATTTCCTTCAGACCTGGCTCGACCAACGCGACCTCGGCAACGCCTGGCTTGAAGGCAACAACCTGCTCTTCGCCGGCCAACTGCTCCTGCATCTACGCGACCACGAACAAGAGCCGGCCGCCGCCGCCGCGCTCGACCACTGGTTCGATTGGCACGACCGCCACCTCGATCCCCAGACCGGTGTGTGGGGCACCGACCGCGGCTCGGACGTCCGGGCCGGCATCTACGGCGGCTACCACCAACTCATCCTCTACTACGACCTGCGCCCCGAGATCAAGCACCACGAAGCGCTCGTCGATCAAATCCTCTCCATCCAACACCCCGACGGCGGCTTTTCCAAAACCGCCGGCGGCGGGGCCTGCGAAGACGTCGATGCGATCGATATCCTCGTCAACCTCTACAAACGCTACGACTACCGCCGACCCGAAATCCGCGTCGCCCTCCGCCGCTGCCTCAAACTGCTCTGGTCCGTCCAAAACCCCGACGGCGGCTTCTCCTACAAACGCGGCCGCGGCTACGTCCACATGGGCATGGAATCAACCCGCAACCGTCAGCACGAATCCGGCATGTTCCCAACCTGGTTCCGCGTGCACACCCTCGCGCTGATTGCTCAAGTCTTAACCGACGAACCCGCGATTACCGAAGAACCTCTAGGCTTTAGCAAAGCCGTGTCGATGGGCTGGCATGATCAAGACTCGATCCGCCCGCCCGCCAAACTGTCTCTGGTAGAGTACGAAGAGGAAAAATCGGTCAGGAAAAGACAAACGTGGACCCAATTGTCACGGCGACTCAAAGCGAGAATTCAAACCGTTAAAAATAAAGCCCGGCGCACCGCCGGTAAAGTGAAACGACGCTTTAGACGCTAGTCCGATCACTCTCAAGCACCTTCAACAAGTTAGACCTTGACCCTCATGGCTGAACGCGCCCACCCTAAAGATTTTCGCAAACCGGGATCACTCTATTTCCGTCTTCGCCGCGGCTGGATGCCTTGGTTGAGTCGGGTCAAACAGTCGCCGTTTTACGATGAATTTATGTACCGATACGATTGGGCAAACGGCTTAATCAATGATCTTGAAGTTCTCGAAATCCCGTGTGGAATGGGCTGGGGGACGTCGCTGATGTCCAACGCCCAGCGTATCTTCGGCGTTGATATTGCCGAAGACGCGATCGCCGAAGCGAAGAAGATGTACCCCAATGCCGGAGACTTTAGTGTGGGCACTATGGAGTCTTTAGAATTCGACGATTGCAGTTTGGACGCCGTGGTTTGCCTCGAAGGCATCGAGCACGTGCCGATCCAGGTTGCGGATCGATTTTTAGCTGAATCTCATCGCGTTTTGCGTGACGGGGGATTGTTTCTCGTTTCTTCGCCGCACGCAAAAAACGGCGGCCATAGCGGAAACGAATTCCATATTCACGAATATCAGCCAGACGAAATCAA
>CAYPCC010000070.1:0-13168 GCA_964409095.1 uncultured Phycisphaera sp.
CAGGGTTGTCACCGGCAGAGAGGAGGCCGCCCCGGTCGGCGTTGGCGATGACGCCGGTGACGTCGAGGATGAGCAGGTGGGGGCTGCCGAGTTGGCCGTCGCGCTCGATGGGTGTGGCGACGAGGGATCGGCCGCCGGGGGCAACACCGACGACAAACGTCGCGGGCCCGCAGCCCGCAGCGAGTTGGAGGAAGATAACCAACAGCAATATGGCGGCGGGGCGGGGGCAAAGGTGGTGCATGGGTGAGCCTTTCGGGGTCAACCGATATACTAGCCGCCACGGGGGGCGTAGCTCAGTGGTTAGAGCTGGCCACTCATAATGGCTCGGTCGCGGGTTCGAATCCTGCCGCCCCTATTTGAAGAAACGTCCAAAATCCCTTGAAAAAATTGGATTCTGGCTTTTCTTCATGGCGACATAGAACGCCGCCGCCTCGGCGTGTCGTCTGTTTTTCGCTCACTTCGGATGAAGAGTGCTTACGTTTCTGCACACCTTTTCGGGTCGCCAGATCGAACATCGGGTCCGTCGTTTGCAAATAATTTTCTCGCTCACGATGATCGAGTGGCCCATCGTTTCCGATACGGCGTGCTGAGGGTGGGTCTGAGCCCACTCGGTTTCACGGCTACGGCGCGGGGTCTGAAAGTTGTGAGGCCACGGGGTGAGCCCGGCCCGCTCGATGATCGCCCGGACGTTGCGACGGTGATTATTCTGGCTGATCGTCAGCGCCGCCGGCGACTTGTTGCCGGCCGCCGCGAAGGGGAATTCACTGTTCACCAGACGAGCCGCCAAGCTCGCTCAGCGCCGCCTTCGCCTCTTTGATGTGTCCGTTGCTCAGATGATTTGAGATGTGGTCGAGCGCAGCGCGGTCTTCACCGCCGTGTCGCCGCGCGGACAAGAATTGGCCGGGAAGGCGAAGGTCATCGGTCGTGAAACTCAGATCGGGCCGACTTTGACGACGCGACTGCTGAATGATTTCGAGGAACTGGTAGCCGAACTCGTGCGTGGGTTCGATGATGGTGCCTTCGCCATAATCGTTCCACGTGACCAGTTGCAACACCGGCGACTGCACCTTCGCGGCGGCTTGCAGAGTCTGCCGCATCGTCTGGCCTTGCTGGTGATCGATCCGGGGATGCGGGTTTGCGTAAACGTCGCGGAAGCCGGGATACGCGGAAATCAGCCGTTGCTCGGGCCGATCGGCAAACCAGGTCAGGGCGTTGTTGAGTCGATCCTGCACCGCGGACTCTTCGGGGTCTTCCCACGCTTCGGGGTTGACCCAGGCAAAGCCGCCGTCGGCCTCGACCTGTTGCCAGAGGTGATGCAGCGCGTAAAACGCGGGGCGTTCGGGGAGCGAGGTCAACACCTCTTTCCACGTCGCGGGTTCTTTGATGTAGATCGGGCCGAAGTTGAGCAAGAGCGGTTTGCCTTCGATCCGGGCGTAGTGATCCGCCGTGAACCAGTGCTCGGCCACCCACGCGAGGTCACGCTGAAGTTGCTCGCCGATGGCGTCGGGCGCGAGTTGGCCCGACTCTACTTGAAACTGTATCGTCCGGTCCTCGTAGCAAACCGCGAAGCGCATGCCCAGCTTGCCACACTGCTCGAATAGCACCCGGCTGGCGGCGTGGAGCGGGCCGTAGTCGGCGGCATCGGACGTGCCGTACCAATCGACAATGACGCCATCGACGCCCGCGAGCTTCATTTGCAGTAGTTGGCACTCGATCACATCGGGATCGGCCGAGTCATACGGGCCGATGAGCGGGTGATAGTTTGACCAGATATCGGGAAGGCCGTCCGCATCGACCTGACTGGGGTCGTGTTGCTGTTGGGGGCCGGTCCAGTGGCTTCCCCAATACCCCGAGACTTCGGGTGTCTGATACCAAGGCATGTAATGCATCAACCAGAGCGTGTCGCCGTCTTGGCCCTGATTGGCGTTCTCCGCCAAGGCGAAAGGAGACAACAGCATGGCAAGCACGATGACAGTGAATGAATACAGATTCATGCGTGCACGTTTCGGTAAGGTTGGCGGAGTCTGCATGGTCTCAGGGCGAGCGGGATGCGAATCATTGGTACCAGAACACCGTGGCGGTGAAGGGCAGGGTGTCGGGAAGGTCCGATCCGGCGGGGATCATCGCTTTGCCGGTGTAGCCCATGACTTGCCATTCGATGTCTTGCTGGTTGGGTTCGTAAGCCACGTGGTTGTCGTTCCAGGCGATTGCTCCTTCCCAGGATTCACCCGCATCGGCCCAGATCGATTGCCCAAGGCCGGTGTTGGGGGCGTCGCGGAAGATGATGCGGTCGCCGTAGATGGGCGTCTGGGAGTCGTAGGTATCGCTCCAGGCCTGCCCAAAGATCGGAGCGAGCTCCTCGGCGGCCTGCCCGTAGGACGAGGGAGCGGGCAAGGGGTTGCTGGTCCCGGCACTCAACTGCCAGCGTGTGGTGTTGAAGTAGTAGTCTTGTGACGCTCCGCCGCCACGCCCCAACATCATGGCGTACGACGTATTATCGCGGTAGAACTGGGAGTTGGCGGGAGCGGTCACATCGCCGGGGTCGTTCTCATCGGGGTTCGGCGCGTCGGCGTAATCGAATTTTTGTTGCAGTTCGACTTCTCCGGGAGAGATGAAAAAGTCGCTGGAGATAAAACTGCCGCGGATCAAAGCCCGGTGCGCCGCATTCGATAGTCCGCTGGCCGCAGAGTTTTGCTGAAATACGCCGTTGACGTAGTCGTCACGACTATCCACACCCGGGAGCATCTGATTGTTTTCTTGAGCCATGGCCACCATCGCTTGGTGGGCACTGCGGATCTGGGTGTTATTCTGCATCTGCCGAGCGGTGTTACGCGCGGCGCCTAAAGCCGGGAGCAACAGACCAATCAGCAACGCGATGATGAAAATCACCACCAGAAGTTCAATCAGCGTGAATCCGTCGCGACGGCGAAGGGCAGCGGGGAAGAATCGGCTCATGGCTAACCTCAGAATAGAAGATAGAAGGGCATCGAAAACGTAGTCGATGTAAAATATAGCACATACGCCATAAAATCAACCCGGGTGCTCTATTTTTCGCCAAAATAATAGCTCTTGCGTGGACCGTGTAGCTTGTTTGCTATATCATTGCGAAGGTAACTCCTTCTTTCATAGCCGGTACTGTTCTAAAAAGGTCAATCCGCATGCCGCGTCGCCCCGTTTACACCCGCGTCATTGATGTATTGGAACGCCGCATTTCTGAGGGCGATTACATGCTTCAGGACCTGCCCGGCGAGCGCCGGCTTGCCGAGGAGGTGGGCGTTAGCTACATGACCGCACGCAAAGCGGTGTCGGAATTGATCGAGCGGCGGGTGTTGTCCCGCAACACCAACGGAACGCTGGTCGTTCACCCGGAGTTTGAGCAAGAGCAATCCAAAGCCTCGGTCGCGCTGCTGACCCCGGCTTATCCCTCGGCACATTTCTCCCATTGCCGCATGGCGATTTCCCGTGCCGCCGAGCGTCACCGCGTCCTGTTTCGGCCGGTCGAGTACACCCACTGGCACGACCCGGCCGTCACCGAGGCCTTATCGGGCAGCGACGGGTTGATCGTGATCCCCAGCACCGAGGCCATCCCGCCGCACCTACTCCAAGAGTTTCGCAACCCTTCACGCAAGGTGGTCTTTTTTGATGACGACATGACCGACCACGGACTCGCTTCAATACGTTTGTTCTCCCGCCAGCACATCGGCCGACTCTACGAACATCTCCTTGAATTGGGCCATCGTCGCATCGATTGCCTCAATACCCAAGGGCACAATCGTGAAATCGACCGGCGGATCGAACACTGGAACGATTGGCGGCAAGCGTACGACATCGTTGGCGAGTTGTTCGACACCCCGACCGTGTCCTTCGGCGACCCCACCGCCACGGCCTACGACACGATGCGCCAACTGCTCCAAAAGAACAAAGCCATGAGCGCGTTGGTATGCACCACGCAGCCGGCGGCCTTGGGGGCCATGCGGGCGTGCTACGAAGCGGGCATCACTGTCGGCAAAAACTTGTCCATCTGCACCATCAACAACGAGCCGACCGGGCGGTTTTTCTGCCCGTCACTCACCGGCCTGGATATGCCGGATGTTTCCGACTTGCTCGAACGATGCTTCGACTGGTTCGCCACGGCCGAAGGCCCGTTCCCCGGCGAATTGAGGATGGAAACCACGGAGCTGTCTCTGTTCAAGGGAGAATCGACGGGGCCGGCATTGGTCAGCGTTTGATGCTCTGCAGCCGCTCGCCGTATCCCTTCGAGTGATGCCAAATCATCAACGCGGGGTCACATCGGACAGGTTTGCCGGCGTCGGCGGAATGAGCCGAATGTCGTCAGCGCAACCAACATCGCCGCCATGCCCGGCTCGGGGATCGTGGCGAGCGTGGCTCGCGCCTCATCAACCCGCAAATCCGCGAGCAGCGATGAGACATCATCCAGCACAATCTGTACCTGCAAATCATTCGAATAGGTTTTACGTGCGACATAGAGATCTACGATGAGTTGCAACTCCTGGGCGTCGTACGAGACGCCGGTGAAATCCTGTACCTGCAGGAGAGGGTCGAAGCCGTACTCCAACGTCGGCTCGAACATCGTGCCTTCACCAAAGTCATTCCACGTCGCTAACTGCAGAAAATCCAAGTTGTCCTGATTCTGCAGAGCTCGTTGTAAGACATGAAACAGCGTGTCGCCGTCTGCGTAAGGGATGTCCCACTCTAAAGCGCCTTCGAGCCCGCCTTCTTCGTAGTAGTCGTCAAAACTCGGGTAGGCCACGCCGCCGTATTTGTCGAAGTTGGGGGCATCATTGACGTAGCGATCCGTGAGAACGTCGAGGTGGTCATCGCGCCATGCATTCTCGAATGGCCAGGCAAACTCACCCGATCCGTAGGGGGCCACCTCATCGGATTGTCCTTGCAACGTAAGCAGATCGTGGACTTCTCCGGCGCTGGCAAAGATGGTGTCCCAGGCATTGGGGTCTTCTTGGGTAATCGGGCCGAAGACCGGCAGGAGAGTGCGGTTGTCGTCCGGATCGCGGATGTAGCGTTGATGGGTGAAATATTTTCGCCGATGTACCCGACGTTTGCCGCGACGTCTTGAGTGGAAGCGGCGAAGCGATCCTCAAGCACGACGGCAAACGAGAGGCCGAAGTCGTCGACCCGGTCAATCAATGCGTTGCTGTTAATCAGCAGCCGGTCGATATCGGGGTTCGTGCCTTGTGTGCCGTACCAGTCGATGATCACGCCGTCGATGCCCGCGTATTTCATCAGCAGCAGGTGGTATTCGATCACATGCGGGTCTGACGAAGCGTAGGGCCCGATGGTGGGGTAATAATGCGACGCGATCTGGCGGGTGCCGTCGGGGTTGATGAGGTTGGGGTCGGCGGTGTTCATCTCCCAATGCAGACCCCAGTTGCCGTCGCCCAGGGTTTGCGGGGTTTCGAACCACGGCATGTAATGGGCGTAGACCGGCAGCGCGTTGGTTTTCAACACCTCCGCCGACTGCGCCGTGACCGACACGAATCCGAGGCACAGGGCAGAACCCGCACAAAAAGTGATACGCATTATTGGGGTTCCGTAGCGGCAGAGTTGACGGGGCCGATCAACTCTTGGAGAAACGCAATCACATCGGGATACGCGGCGCGTTCCACGCCGCCGTGGTCGTAGCCGGGCAACTCGATGAGACGGGTGTCGCGGTGGCCGGCGATCTGCATCATGCGTTGCATGTAGGCGTTCTCTTCGTAACGGCCGAGCAGTTCTTTTTCACGGTCGCCGGTGAGGATCAGGTACGGTGGAGCATCGCCCCGGACGTGGTATAGCGGGGCCAAGTCATCGACGACCGGCTTGGCCCGGTTCCCCCCGCGCTCTTCGCGCACGGCCAGATGGGTAATGGCCTGCCCGCTGACCGAGATGATCCCGGCCAATCGATCCGCGTCTACGCCCTGAGCCTCGAGCCAACGCTTGTCGAGGCCGATCATGCTTACCAGATAGCCGCCCGCCGACACCCCGGCGACGACGACTTTGTCCGGCGAACCGCCGCGCGAGCCGATGTTGTTCATCACCCACGCGGTCGCCGCCGCCGCATCCTCGATAAATTCCGGGGCTTAGGCATCGGGATACTTGCGATAATCCACCGCGGCCACCGCCCAGCCTTGATTCATCAACTCGCCCGGGACGTACCTTTGGCCCTGACGCAAGCCGCCCGAGTGAAACCACATCACGGTCGGAAAGTCGATCGCGTTCGTCGGATAGTAAAGGTCCAAAGCCAGCGGCGAGTCGGGACCGCTGAGGGCGGGGTCCGCGTGGTAACGGATATCACGTTCGGTGCGGAAAGTCAGCATGGCGGGGCTCATCGCGGACTCGGCCGCGGCATCCTGTTCGTCGGTGGCTTAGAGGTCGTGAAACGTCGCCTCAAAAGCGCCGCCCGCGGGGTCGATGAAAACATTGATGGCCTGAACATCCGAGTAATCGAAGCCGGCCGTTTTGCCCGCTTCGCCGAGCGACGAAGGCTCGGCCAACGCCCAACGTACTGTTTGTTCACCTTCACCATGCCCCGGGCTCGAATATTTCAGCACCGTGCCGTCGCGGTCTTCGAGCATCACCAGGAAACGAACGCGGCCATCACCGGCAGAGGATTTCTCATCGACGGTGACCTCAAGCACCAGCTCGGCGTGCTTGGAGAGGTCGGGCGATTGGCCCTTGCCTCCAAGATACTTGTATGCCCCCCCAAAGCTCTTGGCCTTGACCCGCAACTGCTGCGGCTGGGCATCGATCTGGGCCCCCGCCTCTTGCCAACTCGCATGGAGATGAGAGGCTTTGAACCCAGCGAAGGATTCGATCACGGTGGCGTCGTCGGGCACCTCGGCCCGGACGTACGGGGCCAAGGGCAACAGGAGCATCGACGCAAGCACGGCCATACGCCTGTGGTAAAGCCCGCGACATCCCCGGGCCAACCGAAAACCGGTCGGGGAAGACAAGACCATGAGCAAGCTCCGATAGGGTGAACCAAGATAAGTCAACGGGCACGTCGGCGGGCCGAAACGAGGCAGATACCACCTAAAGCCAGCAGCGTCAGCGACGCGGGCTCGGGCACCACATCGAATTGCACCGCGTTGAGGTAGCCGAAGCTGCCGGTGGTCGCTTCGTATTGGAGGAATAACTCCCCGTCGGCGTCCGTGGTCCCGGTGAGGGTCAGCAGGCTGTCGTTGTTGTAAGTGTTGGACCCGGTTCCGCTGCCGGTGCCAGAAGTTTGCAACGTGCCGCTGTCAAGGATCGCGGCACCGGCTTGATTGATCAGGGAGTAGGTCGTGATGCGGGTTTCGGTGGCATCACGGCCGCCGTAAACCGTCACTTCATACTCGGTCAACGGAGCCAGGTCATAGAATCGCACGTTCCGCACCGACCCGGGGGTCAAGTTCAAAGCGTCGCTGACGATCGCATCATCGTCGAATGGCGACGGCGTACCGCTGTAGCTAAAAACAAAGTCCGGCGAGGTGCCGTTGTTCGACACGGCCGCCGAAGTGGAGTCGAGATTCCATCCCGAGTCTGTCGTGCCGTCGGTTTCGATCAAATCGATATTGCTGCCGGGGTTCCAGACATTGAAATAATTGCCGCCGATAGATCCCGCCGCGTTGCTGGACCCAAAATCGACCAGCACCGCCGCCGAGGCCGTCGAGACCGACGCCGCGGCAAACAGACCCAGCGAAGCGACTCGTAAAGGCACAGTCAGAGAAAATCGATACATGAAACCTCCTAGGTTAAAAAAGAGAAACAAGTGATACACGAGAATATAGCACTAATGCACTAAATTTTAAGCTTATTTTTTTTACTGGGGAGGAATTGATCGTTCCGCCACCACTCGACGGGGTTTGCCAAGGAAAATCCCCACGCCCAGGAGCACCAGCCATGTGCCGGGCTCGGGGATCGCGGTGAGGCGCATCGCATTGAGATACGCGAAAGCCCCGGTTTCGAGATCGACATCCAGAAATAATTGGCCAAAGGTATCGCTACGCAAACCCGAAAATAAGGCGATTTCATCGTCATTGCCGTCGTACTGTCCATCCGTGCCGATATCCGTGCCGGTGGTCTGCAGGGACTCGGCCCAGGTTCCGTCGCCGGTGACGATGTAGCGCGTGGTGCGATCGGCGGAGCCGAGGCGTGTGCCCAAGAGCGCCAGCTCATACTCAAGGGCCGGGTCCAGCCCCGTGAGCATCCATCCGCCCGGCAGGTCATCGTCAAGATTCGCACCGCTGGCGATGCCATCGGCGTTGCTGAAAAAGTAATCCGAGGTTGCCGAAGACACGGCCAGATCGCCAATCAACGCCGGATCAGGATTCAACAGCCCGCCGTTCTGCAAGCCGTTGGTGTTGAATCCGCCGGTGATGATCAGATCGATGCCGGTGTTTCGGCCCGCGGTGTTCACCAGGTTGTCGATGTGTTCGCCGGCGTTGATGTACACCCCACCGTTGGCGGCGTGCCAGCTGTTCCAGGCGTTGCGGGTCCGCGGGTCGACCGTCGTCGGCTGGCCGTCGTCGGGGTTACTCGGCCCGAAGTCGAACAAAAGCTGTTCGTTGATCCCTAGCGTGTGGGGATTGGGGGTGTAGCTCTTGTTCGGCTGTACCACAGATTCGAGCGCGGGACGCACGATCGCCGCCCACTGCTCGTAGCCCTGCGGGGTCAGGTGGCTGGCATCGACATAGAGCGAAGAAAAGGCGGCGGGGTCATTCTGCTGCAGAGCCTTGAATGGAGTCGGCAGGTCGATGTAATGAAGCCGGGTGTCGGTCGAGGCCAGCGAAGCGATCTGGCTATTGATCTGATCGATGGTCGCCTGACGGCTGGCGTTGCTTGGAGTGGGGGTGATCCCCAAATAGAAGATCGGCACCTCGGGCTGGGCTTGATGCACCGTCGAAACAAACTGCTGATAGTCGCCGACCACCTCGGCGGCCGTCTCGCCCGAGTTCACATCATTGGTCCCTTCCCAGACGACGATCGCTGAAGGCTCATACGGCAGCACGATGTCCCCTACGAATCCGTTGAGCTGCTCAAACTGTGAACCCCCAAACCCCCGCTGCAAAACCTGATAGTCGGCAAATTGCCGTTGCGGGTGCTCCCAGCGACGCACGCTCGAGCTGCCCACGAAAAGAACCGACCCCGCTTCGGGCGGAGCCAGGAGGTCTTGATCGACCCAGCGTTGGATGTCCGCTCCATAGGTTTGCGCCCCCATCGGAGCGACCGCGACAAAAGCGAAGGTCAGAAGGCCGAGGCCCATCCATGCGTACCTGAATGAGAAGAAAAATCGCCGCAAGTGGTTCCCATCGTGAAAGGAGAAAAACCGGTTGTTGTTATAGCTAATATGCTACAATATTTTGCTCTGTCAAGCTCCATTGTCTACATTGAAACGCCGTCGGCGATGTGGGTGCCCAGATGTTGCAATTCACTGGGCATGGGACGATGGAAGGGCGAAGGTCATGGCGGTAGCCTTTTTGCAGATGCGCAGCAAAAAGCCCAGCAACGCGCCGGGCGGGGGATGCGATTGAGGGGTAAGACACGGTCATCTAATCATGACGCGTTATGGCGCGGAATTACGGTTAGAAAGCCGTCAAGTTGTGACCCCCGCCGGAGTTACTTCGCGGTTAAATGAGGTACGCCTGGGTTTACAGGAAAAATGAAGTATAGCCTTTTAAAACAAGTAGAAACGCCGCCATCGCGGCTTTGGCGTGTCGCCTGTGATGGGCATTCACGCTCCACTTCGGCGGAGCGTTTTTTGTGGACGATGGGTCGGCATGCGGGAAAGCGGGGCCGCGAGATGCTGGCGTAGTCCCCTGATCCCCAACGCTCGTCTGATCCATGAAGCCCGATGAACGCGGTCAGCCTGCGGACCGCTTACGGCGACCCACCACCCCCAGCACACACCCACCCAAGAGCAAGCCCGCCATGCCCGGCTCGGGCACCACGCCCGTCAAGCCAACCCGGTCGATCCCCACCGCGCCGCCTTGATTGCTGGGCTGAATAAACTCAAACCCCACGCTCGCCGTGGCCGCACCTTCCGGGGCGATGCCCACGACTTCGCGCAGTAGCCAAGTGTTATTCGTCGTCGCTGCGTCGGCGAGCACGCCGCCTTCACCGCCGATCGAGTTGCCCGCCGCGTCGAAGAACTCCATCCACATCACCACCAAGTTGGACGTGCCCGCGATCGAGTCGTCGGCGTTGATCCGCACGTTCGCTGCGAGCGTGTATTCGCCGCCCGATTCGACGGCGATGTTTTCCTGGAAGGCTTTGGTGTCGGCGAAGCCGAACATCTTGAACGCCTTGTCGCCGAAGCCGTCGAAGGCGTGTCGGCCGCTATCGGGGTTGTGGTCTTCGAGAAACGTATTGCCCGTCCGCACCCACGCCGACGACGCCTCGGACAAGTCGCCATCGACCAGCAGGTTCGTCGCGGTGCCGATCTGTTGATACGCCCGGACATAATCGACGTCGAACGTGTTGGCAAACTGCGTCGTGCCGTCGGGGTTGCCGTCAAAGAACCCGCCCACGGCGGTATTGAGGATCACGCTCATCGGCGACGACGAGATCGGGGCCATGTCCGGCGTCACCGTGAAATGATTCACCCCGTCCACGAAATAGCGGATCGCCCGCGCGTCCCACTCCACGGCAAACTCGTGAAAATCGTTGGCCCACGCCTCGTCGGTCGGCGATTCATATTCGTTGAACACGAATTGGTTGACGCCCGGTTCGGTGCCCCAGTGGTAAGCGCTGCTGACGACGTTTGGCCGCGAGCCGCCGTGCTCCATGATGTCGATCTCGCCGCCCAAGGGCCAAGCCACGTCACGCGGCAACAGCCACGCCGCGGGCCAGATGCCCTTGGTCGTCGGGATTCGGCCCATCACCTCGAACCGGCCGTAGGCTTGGGTGAAGTTGCTTTCCAACCGAGCCGAGCGGTACGCCTTGCCGTCGAGCGGCTCGTCGGTCGCGGTGATCCGCAGCACCGATCGGCCATCGGTCTGCGCGATCGACGCCTGCTCGGGCACGTAATACTGCAGCTCGTCGTTAAAGCTGTCGCGTCGGGTCAGCACATCCCAATCGGTCGTGTTGATCGCCGGGGCGTCGAATTCGTCGGCCCAGGTGAGTTCCCATTGCGCCATGGCGGGTGAAACCAAAAGGGTGCAGCCGGCAAGCGCAAGAAGACATTTCGCGGCGAAGCAAGATCGGTACATATTCAAAATCCAAACGGGTGTTCGATCGGGTCGCGTCGAAGTCACAGGGTGATTTAGACTTATTTATCCACGCGGACATTGCGCTTGAGGATGTCGCCGCGTTGGTTGATGCTGGCGTGGCCGTCGCCGTAGAGGACGTTGACTGCGCCTTCGTCGCTGCCGTTGGCTTTATCGCCGTTGCCGTGACGCCAGCGCAGGTCGCCGTTGCCGGGGGTGACGTTGCCGTCGAAGTTCAGGCCTTCGTTGATGGGGTTGTCGTTGTCGGCCGCGGCGGCGTTGAAGTAGTCGGCGGTGTCGTTCGCGCCGAAGTTATCGAGCCGGTCGAGGGCGGCGTAGCTGTCGCCGATGTCTTGGTTGTACGCGGTGCTGTCGGCCTGCATCCCGTCGGCGACGAAGAAGAGTTCGGAAGCCCGCTTCATTTGGTAGAGCTTGTACGGCTGGAGGCCGCCCGCGTAAGCCCCGCCGATGTTAAACGGCAGGACCATCAGGCTTCCGCCGTAATGGATACGCCCGCCGTCGATATTGGACGAGGGGCATTGCAGCGCCGGGCTGGGGAGTTCCTTGCCGCCTTCGCCGTAGTTGCTGGTGCCGTCGCTGCTCATGTACGCCGCGATCTGCACGGCCCAGTCGGTCTGGTCGCCCGCGGTGCCGGCCCCGTCGTAGTAGCTGATGGGCAGCACTTCTTTGTATTCCTGGGCGTAGCCGTACAGCCCGATCCCGATTTGGCGCAGGTTCGAGAGGCATTGCATATCGCGGGCCGAACTGCGAGCTGAGCCGAGGGCGGGCAGCAGGATGCCGATCAGGAGGGCGATGATGCTGATGACCACCAGCAGTTCGATGAGGGTGAAGGCGGAACGCAAACGGTAGCGGCAAGTCATGCGGGGACCTTGGAGCGGGGGGTAAAGAAGGGAATCAGGTGAAAAGCCCCCGCGGCGAGATGAATCGCGGCGGGGGGAATGACTTCATTCATCAAAGGCGGATGTTGCGGTTGAGCGTGTCTTCTTGCTTGCGGCCCTCGGCGTGGCCGTCCATGAAAAGCATGTTGGCCACGTCGCCCACGCCGGTGCCGCCGTGACGCCAGCGGAGATTGCCCGCGCCCCAGTCGGGCAGGTCGGCATCGGGCGTCGGGCCGGTGTAAGAGATGGCGTCGTTATCGGTGCCGTCGTTTTTCAGGTATCCCTCGGTGGCATAATTGTTGAGGTAGGTCTGCCAACCGTAAAGATTGACGATGGTGGCGAACGTGTCACCTACCGCCGTGGGCACCGCGGCCCACTCGGTGATTTGGTTGCCGTCGGCCACTCCCATCAACTCGCTGGTGCGTTTGATGCTGGAAATCTTTGCGGGCGGACCGGAGAAGTTGCCGTTGTTCAGATCGGGGATCAGCAACGGGTGAGCGCTGTAGTGTTTTTCTCCGCCGGTCACGTCCGCCCGAGCGCAAGTGGTGGTGAGGCTGGGTTCATCGCCGGTCTGGTTGTTGACGGTTGAGCCGGTGAAATAGCCGGAGATACTGAGCATCCAATCGCCGGAGGTGTTGGTGGTGCCGGCACCAAAGTCTTGGTATGCCCCGTAAGGCAGCGAGTCTTTGTTCTCGTTGGCGTAGCCGTAGAAGCCGATGCCGAACTGTTTGAGGTTGGAGGTGCACTGCATATCGCGGGCGGTCTTGCGTGCCGCGCCGAGGGCGGGCAGCAGGATGCCGATTAGCAGTGCGATGATCGAGATGACCACCAAGAGTTCGATAAGCGTGAATGCGGGTCGATTGATTTTCATGGGCGTGATTCCGATTGGAAAGACAGAAAGTGGGTCCAGTGAAGCTGGTAAAGCGGAAAAACGAAAGGAAAGGCGGTCGGCCGCGGTCAGGCGGCCGACCGAGAGGATTTGAATCAGCGAGCGGTACGGCGGCGGGTGGCCATCATCAGGCCGCCGAGGCCGATGAGCGGCAGCGAGGCGGGCTCGGGGACGAT
>CAYPCC010000071.1:0-13088 GCA_964409095.1 uncultured Phycisphaera sp.
ATGCGGGGGTGCGGGGGTGCGGGGTATGGGAGGCTCTGCATCTAGGTGTGGTGGGCAGTGTGTAGGTGACGAGATCAAGAGCACACCTTGTCCCCGAGGCGCCTGGGTGTGAAACCCGCCACACTCTCTGAAGCTCGGTGCCACCACAACCAACACGAAAAAGCCCCGGACGAATCCGGGGCTCAGTCCAAGCAGATTGATTGATGCACGGCGTAGTCGAAAAACACTGATCGACGACACCCCAAGACGTTTTAAAACGAGCCGTACATGTTTTTCACCCCGAGCTTGAACGCCGCGGCCGGGTCCGAGGTGGAACTATGCTCGGCAGCATTGAGCCCGGTGATATCGCGGTCTTCGGGATTGGTGGGGTTGATCGCCTTGATCCCCGCGACGTGGCCGTCGAGGTAGGCCGCGTTCACCAAGCCACCTTCGTTGTCGTTTAACTCGTACGAATTGTCGTGACGCTCCCACGACAGCTCAAAGTCGTCCACGCCGAACACGTTGTTGGAGTTGGGGTTTTGCGTATCGAAGAATTCTTGATCGCGGACCTCGGTGTAGCCATAGGTATCGGTGGAGGACGGGATTTCATCGATCCGGCGTTGTTTGACGAAACCGCCCGCACCCGGCTGGCCGGTGGGGATGAGCTGATAATCGTGGAATCCGTCGGCCACGGGCGGGGCGAAGCCGTCCACAATCATGATCAGCGTGTTTGCGCCGTAGCTTGCATTGGCAATGTTTTCTTCACCCGGACCCGCGTATGGCCGCCACGGGTCATCGTCCGCCGGGCAGACGGCGTTGTTGTTATCCGGGGTGAGCAGGCCGACAGCCGAGCCATCGGTCTGGAAGTATTGGTGCCAATACATGTTCAGGCCCGCGGTGGTCTTTCCGACCGACGGCGGGAAATACTCTTTGTTCTCAGACAAGTAGACATACATCGAAAGCCCCAACTGTCGCTGGTTGGAAGCGCAAGAGATGGTGCGGGCGGTGCTGCGCGCCGCCCCCAAGGCGGGGAGCAGGATGCCGATCAAGAGGGCGATGATCGAAATCACGACCAGTAATTCAATCAGAGTAAAGCCGAGACGGGGTCGTTGTGCTTGCATGGGGGTGCCTTTCGAAAGGAGATGCCGTGGAGACGTTGCCCTTTTTTTTACATTGGTATTACAAATATGTCAATACAATATTGGCTTATTTTATTATTTGCTCATTTTTTCCTTTTATATAAGCAAACTATAGATTTTTCTTGATAGATCAACTTGTCAATATAAGGTAGGTGGGTGAGCGAAACCGCCGTCCCCCAATTTGATTCGGTCAAGCGAACTCTGGCGCACGACATCGCTGCCGAGGAGATGCCCGAGGGGTCCGCCTTTGCGTCGGTGTCCGCGCTGGTCAAGCTCTTTGGGGGGAGCCGACATCCAAATCCAAGCCAAGTCCTCGTCGATGCGGATTCCGCGCCGAGGCCCCATCAACCTCAAGATCGGCCTGCAACCCCACCTCATGGAGCGTTGAAATTATTTGTTGTTCGCTTTTTTTGTCCCGTTACGCAGCTTACCTGCTGCATTTAAAACCCTTTTTGGAGGATCGTTGATTATGAAAAAGAACCTTTTAGCTTGGACCGCCGTGTTGGCCACCGCTTCGACCGCGTCGGCCATCACCATTGACGGTGACTTCAGCGACTTTACGTCGGACATGATCGTGTACCAGGACGACGGCTCGGGCACCGGCCTGTTTATCACCGATGTCCGCATCACCAACGACGCCGATTTCCTCTACGTCAACTATAATCTCAGCCAAGCGGTCTACGCCGGCGCCATCTCGGGCGGCGTGTTCACCGCCATCGACGTCGATAAGTCCTACGACACCGAGGGCAACCCCAACACCGGCTTCAACTTCTTCGGCCAAGGCTTGGGAGCCGACGCGGCGTTCCAAAACGACTTCCCGTTTCAACCCGCGGGCAACGGCGTCACCGACCTGTTTAATGCCAACGGCATCGTGATTCCCGCTTCGTTCTTCGGCGGCGACGGCGTGTCCCTCGGCGGACTCAAAACCCCCACCGGCGACCCGCTGTTCGGCACGTTCTCCAACCTGTTCGACGCGGGCGACGGCACCACCTCCCCGTCCACCGGCGTCGAATGGTCGTTGGCGCTCACCGGCACCCTCGGCGACGGCACCCCGATCTTTACCTTCGGCGAAGAGTTCGACATCCTCATCGGCTTTAGCGTCGCCTTCGGCGATACCAGCATCGTCACCGCCAGCTACACCCCCCTTATCCCCGAGCCCGCGTCGCTGGCGCTGCTGGGCCTGGGCGCTGTGGCGACGATCGGCCGCCGTCGCCGCGCTTGAGTGCATAAAACTACAGTACTTTGAATCAAAGACACTCTCGGCGCGTCGCGGTGTCACCACCGCGACGCATCTTCTTCCCGAATCCTGCACATGACTACCGCCACCTCCACCCAACCCGTCCACGTTCAAGCCCCCGCCCGCCCCCTCCGATTGGCCGTCGTAGGCATGGGGGAACGAGCCGCCTGGATGCTCAAGCTCATGGCCAAAGAAGCCTCGGCACTGCGCATCGAAGCGGTGGTCGATCCCGATGCCCCGCAGATCCGCCAACGCATCAAAGACAACCAGCTGCCCATCGCCAATCAACTGCGCCTGATGGACGATCTCGAAGCCTTCACCCAAAGCGGGATCGACGTCGATGGCGTCGTCGTCGGCACACGCTGCCACCTCCACACCCCGCTGTCGATCGCCCTATCCAAGACCGGCCTGCCGATCTTCCTCGAAAAACCCGTGGCGATCTCGTGGGAACAACTCCAAGCACTACGGCAAGCCTTCCTCTCGCCCAACGCCGGGCCCGTCGTGGTCTCGTTCCCGCTTCGCCGGACCCCTATTTTTGAAGCGGTCCACGCCATCGTGCGCAGCGGCCGCCTCGGCACCATCAATCAGATTCAAGCCGTCAACAACGTGAACTACGGCAACGTCTACGTCGATAATTGGTATCGACACTACGACCTCGCCAGCGGACTTTGGCTACAGAAAGCCACCCACGACTTCGATTACATCCACCACCTCGCCGGGGCAAGCCCCGCCTACATCGCCGCCATGCACAGCAAGACGGTCTGGAAAGACCCCGTGCTCAACCAAGACGCGGGCTCGGCCTTGGTGCAATACCCCAACGGTATCCACGCCTCGTATTCGCAGAACTTCTTAACCCGAAAATCCGCCGGCAAACGCGGCGCGACCGTCACCGGCGAAGACGGCACCGTCAGCTTCGATTGGAACACCAAATCGATCACGGTCGTCTCGCATAAAGACGAACGCATCGAAAATATCAGCATCGAAGAAACCGAGGGCCACGGCGGCGGCGACCAACGCCTCGCACAAAACTTCATCGAAATCATTCAGAAAAAAGCCCAATCCATAACGCCCATGATCGACGGCTTGATCTCCGCCGCGACCTGCCTCGCCGCCCGCGACGCCGCCCACCGCCGAACCGTTGAACCCGTGCCGCCGCAAGACGCTCGCGCATCCATCAAGATGGCGGAATTCAATATCGAACCCCCCGTCGATACCCGCGCTAATCCATAAGACGTTCAGCGCCGCAGATGCGAGGTCAACGTCATCTCACCCCGCACTGGAGGTCAGCTGCGTCGTCATCCCCGGCGCAGCCAGTTCGGAGCTGCCCATCAAAAACTCGTCGATCTTACGGGCCGCCCCCCGGCCCTCGGCGATCGCCCAGACGATCAGGGATGCGCCGCGACGCATGTCGCCGGCCACAAAGACGCCATCGACGTTGGTCGCAAACTGGCCGTAGTCGGCCTTGACCGCGCCGCCCCACGCATCCGTTTCGACGCCGAATTGTTTGACCAGCGTCGGCGTGTCGTGGCCGGTGAAACCGATGGCCATGAACACCAGGTCGGCGGGGAGTTTTTCGAGATTGCCCGTCGGCGTGGCGTTCCACTTGCCCGATTCTTTGGCCCAGTGCAGGCGTTCGATCTCGACGTGGGTGACTTGGCCGTCGCCGGTTTCGTCGAGGAAGGCTTTGGGCAGGATGCCGTATTCGCGCGGATCGCGGTCGAACTTGGCGGCGCCCTCGGCGTGGCCGTAGTCGACGTAGAACGTCCCGCTCGGGCCGGGCCAGGGGTGGTCCTCGTCGCGTTCATCGGGCTCGCGTTCGCGGCGGGTGATGTTGGTGATGCTCTTGCAGCCTTGCCGAATCGCGGTGCCGATGCAGTCGGTGCCCGTATCGCCGCCGCCGATGACGACGACGTCTTTGCCCGCCGCGTTGATGAAGTCGCCGTCGGCAAAATTCGAGTCCAACAGGCTCTTGGTCGCGGGATGCAAGAACTCCATCGCCACGTGCACGCCCGCCAACTCCCGGCCCGGCAGCTTCGAGAGGTCCCGCGGATTCAGAGCCCCACAAGCCAGCAACACCGCATCAAAGTCTCGCTGCAGGTCGGCGGCGTCGATCGCTTCAGCCTCGCGGGCCGTGCCGTGGGCGGAGGCGTCCGCGTTTCCGGGGGCTCCGACGTTGCAGTTGGTGCGAAACGCCACGCCCTCGGCCGCCAGCAGATCGACGCGCCGCTGCACGATGCCTTTGTCCAGCTTCATGTTCGGCACGCCGTACATGAGCAGCCCGCCGATGCGGTCGTCGCGCTCGAACACGGTGACGAGGTGCCCGGCTTTGTTGAGCTGGTCCGCCGCCGCCAGCCCCGCCGGGCCGCTGCCCACGATCGCGATCTTCTTGCCGGTCCGGTTTGCCGGAGGGTTTGGCTTCACCCAGCCCTCGTCAAACGCCCGGTCGATGATCGCGCACTCGATACTCTTGATCGTCACCGCCGGCTCGTTGATCCCCAGCACACACGCGCTCTCGCACGGCGCGGGGCAGATCCGCCCCGTCCACTCGGGGAAGTTGTTCGTCAGCGCCAGCCGTTCGTAGGCGTCCTGCCAGCGGTCGTGGTAAACCAGATCGTTCCACTCGGGGATCAGGTTGTCGATCGGGCAGCCGGTGTCGGCGTGACAGAACGGCACGCCACAATCCATGCAGCGCGCCCCCTGTTCCTGCAACACATGCACCTCGTGCCGCGCATAAATCTCGTGGAAGTCCGAGATGCGCACGAGCGGGTCGCGCGCGGGCATCGGGTTGCGGTCGTACTCTTGAAATCCGGTGGGTTTACCCATAATTCAAAACAGCCTGATTGGGAACTCGGATGGATCGAATGCACACGGATTTGATTCCGCAAGCGTCCGATTCGGCCCAAGTTCTCTTCTTGAAATTCATTCTTCGTAAAACACTTTGTCACACACGCCTCAACCAATTCGACTTGATCAAACCGACTTGATATCCGTGTGCATCCGATCCATCCGAGCTAAAGATCAGCCGTGCCCAACCTCCGGCTCGACCGCCTCGGCTTTGGCCTTGGCCTTCTGTTGCATCAGCACCCGGCGGTAGTCGATGGGCATGACCTTGCGGAACTTGCCGACCTGATGGTCCCAGTCGTCGAGGATGCGCTTCGCCACGGGGCTACCCGTCGCTTCCATGTGGCTGGTGATCATCACGACCAGCTCGGCGATGTCCGCGTCGTCTTCGAGTGCTTCCAATTCGACCATGCCCAGGTTGCAGTGCAGGCTGAACACGTCGTCGGGGTCCCAGATGTAGGCGATCCCGCCGGACATGCCCGCGGCGAAGTTCCGGCCCGTCGCGCCGAGGACGACCACCCGGCCGCCGGTCATGTACTCGCAGCCGTGGTCGCCCACGCCCTCGACCACCGCTCGCGCTCCAGAGTTACGCACTGCAAAGCGCTCGGCCGCAATGCCCCGGAAATACGCATCGCCGTCGGTCGCACCGTACAACGCCACGTTCCCCAGGATCACGTTTTCCTCGGCTAGGAAAGGCGATTTCGGATCGGGCTGGATCGAAATCTTACCGCCCGACAAGCCTTTGCCGACGTAGTCGTTGGCGTCGCCGACGAGGTTGATCGTGATCCCCGGGGCGAGCCAAGCGCCCAGCGACTGCCCGGCCGAGCCGGTGAGGTTGAGCGTGATCGTGTCGTCGGGCAACCCTTCGCCCAGATACTTCTTGCTGACCTCGTGCGAGAGCATCGTGCCGACCGCGCGGTTGAGATTGATCACCGGCTTGTCGATGACGATCGGCGTCGCGTTGGCCAAGGTGTGCTTGGCCTCGGCGATGAGCTGGTTGTCAAAGTGCAACTCGACTTCGTGTTCTTGGGGGATGAGCTTGCGGACGCCGACTTGGGGGTACGGCTTGTTCGCGGGGCGGAGGATCGGCGTGAGGTCGAGGCCGTCGGCCTTCCAGTGGTCGATCGCGTCGCGGGTTTTGAGCAGGTCGACCCGGCCGATGAGTTCGTCGATCGTCCGCACGCCGATCTTGGCCATAAACTGCCGGGCTTCCTCGGCGACGAGGAAGAGGTAGTTGATGACGTGTTCGGGCGTGCCGTTGAATTTCTTGCGCAGGTCTTTGTCTTGCGTGCAGATGCCCACGGGGCAGGTGTTGAGGTGACACTTGCGCATCATGATGCAGCCGATGGTGACGAGCGGCGCGGTGGAGAAGCCGTACTCCTCGGCCCCGAGACACCCGGCGATCACGACATCGCGGCCGGTCTTGAACCCGCCGTCGGTTTCGAGGCGGACGCGGGAGCGCAGGTCGTTAAGGACCAGCGTCTGGTGCGTCTCGGCGAGGCCAAGCTCCCAGGGCAGACCCGCGTGCTTGATGGAGGTGAGCGGCGACGCGCCCGTGCCGCCGTCGTGGCCAGAGATCAGGATGTGGTCGGCCTTGGCTTTGGCGACGCCCGCGGCGACCGTGCCGACGCCGACCTCGGCGACCAGCTTGACCGACACCTTGGCCGAGGGGTTGGACCGCTTGAGGTCGTAGATGAGCTGCGACAAGTCTTCGATGGAATAGATGTCGTGGTGCGGCGGCGGGGAGATCAGGCCGACGCCCGGCGTGGAGTGGCGGATGGACGCGATGTACGGATCGACCTTGAAGCCGGGCAGTTGGCCGCCCTCGCCGGGCTTAGCGCCTTGGGCGATTTTGATTTGCAGGGTGTCGGCGTTGGCGAGGTAGTACGACGTGACGCCGAACCGACCCGACGCCACTTGCTTGATGGCGGAGCGTTTAGTCTTGGGGCTGCCGTCGTCGTACTGTTCGAGGCTGAAGCGGACGGGGTCTTCGCCGCCTTCGCCGGAGTTGGAGTAGCCGCCGATGCGGTTCATCGCCAGCGCGAGGGTTTCGTGGGCCTCGCGGGAGAGCGAGCCGAGCGACATCGCGCCGGTGCGGAATCGCTTGACGATGTCCTTGGCGGGTTCGACGTCGTCGAGGGGGATGCTCTTGGCCGGGTCATCGACAAAACTCAGCAGGCCACGCAACGTGCAGCGCTGCTTGGCGTCGTCGTTGCAGAGCTTGGCGTAGTCGTCGTAGGCGGCGTGGCTGTTGGTGCGGGCGGCGATCTGGAGGTTGGCGATCGAGCGTGGGCTGAAGGCGTGGGCTTCGCCTTCGGGTCGCCAGTGGTATTCGCCGGGGTTGGGCAGCTGGTTTTTGGTGTTGGGGTTGCGGGGCCGGGGCGGGAAGCCGATCTCGTGGCGGCGGCGTCCTTCTTTGGCGAGCACGTTCCAGTTGACGCCTTGGAGGCGCGACGCGGTGCCGGCAAAGCTGCGGGCGATGACTTCGTCGCGGAGACCGACGCACTCGAAAATCTGCGCGCCTTTGTAGGACGCAAGCGTCGAGATGCCCATCTTGGACATGACTTTTTTGATGCCCGCGGCGGCCGAGCTGATGTAGGTCTGAACGATTTGTTCGCTGGTCAGTTCGGGGTCGAGGACGGCGGCGTCGCGGAGCGAGAACATGGCTTGGTAGGCGAGGTACGGGTTGACCGCGTCGCAGCCGTAGCCCGCGAGGGTGCAGAAGTGGTGGACTTCGCGGGCCTCGCCGGACTCGAGCACGACGCCGAGCTTGGTGCGGGATTCATTGCGGACCAGGTGGTGGTGGACCGTGCCGACGGCGAGCAGCGACGGCAGCGCGATGCGTCCGGGGCCGGCCTTGCGGTCGCTGAGCACCACGAGGTGATACCCCGCGGTGATGGCGTCGGTCGCTTCGTCGCAGATGCGGTCGAGCGCCGCCTTGAGCGCTGCGCCCTCGGCCGCGTCGGCTTCGCCGTTCAGTCCCGCGGTATCGGGCTTGTCGTAAGTGATATCGATGGTCTGCGTGCGCCAGCCGTGCGACGCGTCCGAGCCGTCGAGCGCTTTGATCGACGCGATCTCTTGGTCGGTGAGGATCGGCTGCTCCAAACGCAGCCGTCGGCACTGCTGGGGCGTGGTGTCGAGGACGTTGCCCTCGGGGCCGATGCTGGTCGCCAGCGACATGATGATGGTTTCGCGCAGCGGGTCGATCGGCGGGTTGGTCACCTGCGCAAACAACTGCTTGAAGTAGTCGTAGAGCAGGCGCGGCTTGTCCGACAGCACGGCCAAGGCCGCGTCGTTGCCCATCGAGCCGAGCGCTTCTTTGGATTTACTGCCCGCGTTGACCATGGGCAAAAGCAACATGTTCAAATGTTCGACGGTGTAGCCGAAGGACTGCAAGAGGGCCAGGCGGGTGTCGGGGTCGAGGTCGGTGTTTTCCGACGCCGGCACTGAGGTGCCCGAGCCTTGCGCGGCGGCCGGCAGGTCGGCGAGGGTCAGGCGGTTTTCGTTGAGCCATTCGCCGTAGGGGCGGGCGTTGGCGATGGTATTTTTGACCTCGTCGTCGGCGACGATTCGGCCCTCTTCAAAGTTCACGAGGAACATCCGGCCGGGCTGCAAACGCCCTTTTTTCACGACGTTTTGGGGCGGCACGTCCACGACGCCGACTTCGCTAGCCATGATGACGCGGTCATCGTTGGTGACGTAGTAGCGCGACGGACGCAGGCCGTTGCGGTCGAGGGTCGCGCCGATGACTTTGCCATCCGTGAAGCCGATGGACGCCGGGCCGTCCCAGGGTTCCATCAGGTTGGCGTGGTATTCGTAGAACGCGGTTTTGTTGACCGGCATCGACTCGTGGTTTTCCCACGCCTCGGGCACCATCATGGTGACGACTTCCGGCAGCGTTCGGCCGGACATGTAAAGCATCTCCAGCACGTTGTCCATGCTGCCCGAGTCGGACGTCTCGGGGTTCACAATCGGGAACAGCTCGGCCAATTCGCGTTCGCTGAAGTGGCTGCTTTTCATCAGGCCTTGGCGGGCGCGGATCCAGTTCTTGTTGCCTTGGACCGTGTTGATCTCGCCGTTGTGCGACATCATCCGGCAAGGCTGGGCGCGGTCCCAACTCGGGAACGTGTTGGTCGAAAAACGCGAGTGGACCATCGCCAAATGCGAGACGAAGTCGGGGTCGCGGAGGTCGGGGTAGAACAGCGGGACTTGGCCGGAGGTCAGCTGACCCTTGTACACGATGATGCGGCAGGACAGTGAGCAAACGTAGAAGCTGCCGGCCGGGATGAGGTCGGGCTGGGCAAGGGTGAGGTTGATGACCTGGTTGCGGACGACGTAGAGCTTGCGCTCGAAGGCGTCCTGGTCGAGGCCGTCGGGGCGCTCGACGAAGAGCTGTTTGATGGTGGGCATCGAGGCACGGGCGGACGGGCCGATGTCCGCGCCGTCGGGATCGATGGGCATGTCGCGCCAACCGATCAGGGGGAGGTTGGCCTTGGCGAGGCATTGCTCGTAGAGGTTGATGCAGAAAGTTTGGGCTTGGATTTCCACGGGCAGGAAGATGATGCCCGCAGCGTAGTCACCGGCCCGGGGAAGCTGCAACTTCGCATCGCGGAGGGCAACTTTGGCGAGGAGTTCGTGGGGCAGGCCGGTGAGGATGCCCGCGCCGTCGCCGGTGTTTTTCTCGCAGCCGCAGGCGCCGCGGTGGTCCATGCGGTGGAGCATTTCCAACGCGTCGGCGACGATGGCGTGGGACGGCTGGCCCTTGAGGTGGGCGATGAAGCCGATGCCGCAGGCGTCTTTTTCGTAGGCCGGGTCGTAGAGACCCTGTTTGGCCGGGAAGCCTTTGGACGCGGGGCGGACGGCGGGTGGGATCGGTGAATCAGGCATATCAGCACTCATCGTTTGGCTCCCACGAGTTGGTCCGCTGTGGCGGTGTTGCCGGGGGTGATTCCGGGGGCGGGCGTGGGAACGGGAGAAGGAGAATCAGTTGACGATAGGACCACCCCAGGCTCGTGTTGCCCGGCGTGCTTGAGAAGAAAGTCGACAAAGATCGCCGTAGCCGGGGGCAACGCGGCGTGTTGCTTGTTGGATCGCCGAGTGATCAAACCCATCGGCCGAACCAGCCGGGGTGTCAGGCTCACGACCGACAGCGTCCCCGCCTCGACCTCGCGTCGGACCGTGCGTCGCGGCAAAATCGCAAACCGGTCGGTCGCCGCGACCGCGGACTTGAGCGTATCGAGGTTGTCGAACGAGTGGGCTGTGATGGGCGTCGCGCCCTGCTGTTTGAGATACTGAGCGATGCCCCGCCCCACCGGCAGATCGGTGTCAAAACTCACCATCTCTTGGCCGCTGAGTGCCTTGGCCTCGACGCTCGCCCGCCCCGCCAATGCGTGGTTCGGCGGACAGACCACCGCCATCTCTTCGTCCCGCAGCCCGATCACGCCGACCTTCTTGAACCGGTCCGGGTAACTCAGCAGCCCCAGGTCCACTCGGCCGTCCATCACCGATTGATACACCGCGTCTGGCTTTTCGTAAGCAATATGTACCGCGATCCGCGGCCGATCCCGCTCAAACTCTTCGGTGACTTGCCGCAGCAAATCAATACCCGACGAATAAATCGCCGACACGCGTACCACACCCGACGGGCTCTCCGCCTGAGCCATCACCGCCCGCTCCAGCCGATCATACCGCTGCAACACATCGCCCACCCCCGCCAAAAACACCTTGCCCGCCGCCGTTAACTTCAACGGCCGAACCGCGCGATCCAGCAGCGTCACCCCCAACCGTTTTTCGAGTTGGTTGATCCGCTGGCTCGCCGCGGACTGCGTGATGCCGTGCATTTCCGCCGCCAGCGAGATGCTGTGGCAGCGAGCAACATCGGAAAAGAGGCGGAGATTTTGCATCGTGGGGCTAAACCTGGGGTCCGCCCACCCGCCTGTTTCCAAGCTCATGGCCGAGCGGCACGGGATAAGTTTTGCTAATACGCCTCGGGCGGCCGATTAGTATAGCTAATACCCGTCGCCGGTCCAATCCCTTGCGTCTTGCCCCCGAAGTTTCCACGAACCGCATTCAATCCCCGGCGGTGTTCCCGCCGTCGTTCGATTCGCTGGCCCCTCGCGTGTGGCCCCCTCGGCCCGTGCTGGTCGATAAAATAAGCCATCACTCATGACGGGCTTTCGCGGGCTGCTCGGTACGATCCAAGGTTGTTGCGAGGCATTGCGTGTTGTTGTTCAAATCCAAAACCAACCCCGCCGCCCGCCTGGGCATCGCCTGCTTCGTCCTCGTGAGCTTCCTGCTTCCCACCCCCGCCCACGCGGGCCTCGAAAACGACATCCAGCAAATCCTCTCGGGCGCCTCCCTCGGCAAAACCCAGGCCGGTGTCCTGCTCGTCGATCTCCGCACCGGCGAAGCGCTCGTCGAACTCAACGCCGACGACCCCCTGATCCCCGCTTCCAACATGAAGCTGATCACCACCGCCGCCGCCCTCACCCGGCTCGGCCCCGACTTCAAATTCAGCACCAAACTCAACCTCATCACCCCCCCCGCCCCCGGAAACCACAACTCGTCTCCCGAAGACTCCGAAGGCTCGTCGCGGGCTTTCCCGAGTACCGCCTTACCCTCACTGCTCATCCGTGGCGAGGGCGACCCCGCCTTCGGCGACCCGGTCCTGCTCGCCCAAGCCGGCTTCGAGGTCGATGACCTGGTCGACCTCTGGGTCCAGGCTGTCGTGGACACCGGCTACACCCGATTCGATCAGCTCGTCCTCGACGACTTGGTCTTCGACGCCGTCCGCGTCCACCCCGATTGGCCCGTCGACCAGCTCCACCTCTACTACTGCGCCCAGATCGACGCGATCAACTTCCACGAAAACCTCTTGGCCGTGCTGCCCGTCCCCTCCGAAAACCTCGGCCAATCGCCCATCGTCCAACTGTTCCCCTACTTTCCCAACCTCCGCACCCAAAACCGCGCGACCACCGGCAACGTCGACGACTTCCGCATCCAACGCCCCCCCGATTCCAACCGCTTCGTCTTCCTCGGCAGCGTACGCAACCGCCGCACCTCGCCCTACCGCGTCACCGTGGACGACCCGGCGATGTTCCTGGGCCAATTCCTCCAACACAAACTCAATCAAATCGGCGTCCGGGTCAACCGCGTCGTGCGACTCAAACCCAACGACCGCATCGCCGACCAACCCTCCGAAATCCTCCACCAACTCAACACCACGCTCGTCGGCGTCATCGACCGCACCAACCAAGACTCCCAAAACATGTTCGCCGAGGCCCTCTTCAAACGCATGGGCCATGAACTCACCGGCGAACCCGGCAGCTTCGCCAACGGCGCTTCGGCCGTCCGTCTCTACATGAAAGACCGCCTCGCGTCGCGCGTCGGACTCACCGCCGTCCGCATTGCCGACGGCTCGGGCCTCTCCCCCAACAACCGCGCAACCTGTCGTGTGCTCGTCGAAGTGCTCCGCAGCATGCGCGAAGACCCGACCCTCGGCCCGATCTTCGCCGCGTCCCTCTCCCACGCCGGCCACACCGGCACGCTCCGCCAACGACTCCGCGACCTCCGCTCGGACGTCTACGGCAAGTCAGGCTACCTCGGGGCCTCGGCCAACTACGCCTCGACCTTGTCCGGCTACCTCGTCCGACCCGACGGCCGAACCTACGCCTTCTCCATGCTCTTCAACGGCTTCGAGCCCCCGCTCACCAGCACCCGCATCAAAGAAGTCCAAGACCAGATCCTGACCAAAATCGACGAGTCCATCTCCGCCGTCCGCAACTAACTCAAAGCCGAGGGATGGCCATCCCTCGGCTTTTTCTTGCGCGCATCCAACTTGTCAAAGAGCGAGCCGATGATTCCCGCTCACCTTTCCGCCGTGGCAGACGTGG
>CAYPCC010000072.1:0-12923 GCA_964409095.1 uncultured Phycisphaera sp.
CGCCGAGTCGTAGTAAATGGTTTTGTCGACGGCGGTGATGTAGCGCTGGTTGGTGACGTCCCAGATGGTGTAGCCGCGGGCTTCGAAGGTGGCGCGGATACCGCCGTTGGGGAAGGATGAGCCGTCGGGTTCGCCTTGGATGAGCACCTTGCCGGCAAACTCGGCGAGGGTCCCGCCGTCGCCGTCAGGCTCGAAGAACGAGTCGTGTTTTTCGGCGGTCAGGCCGGTGAGCGGGTAGAAGACGTGGGCGTAGTGGGTCGCGCCTTTGGAGAGGGCCCAGGTCTTCATCGACTCGGCGACCGCGTCGGCGGTGCTAATGTCCAACGGCTCGCCGGAGTTGATGGTTTTCTTGAGCGATTTAAAAATAGCTTTGGGCAGACGCTGAGCCATTTCGTCGAGGCTAAAGACGTTCTCGCCCCAGACCGAGCTGGTGGGGGAGGACTTGAAATCAAAGGTTGATTCAACGTTGTCGCTGTTGACGATGGACGAAATTGCATTCAAACGTGGGGTATTACCGCTCATATCGAAAGCCGCTCCAAAAGGTAGACGGGGTGAAACCTGTTCAATCGGTCGAGCATCCTCAGCCCAACCCGACGCGAGAATGGTAGCCAATGTCAATAATCTTTGCAACGAACAATCTGAATGCGTTGAAATAAGGCAGGCCGTCGATGTTATGCTCGGATAGGGGGCAACTCTTGAGCGTCACCAATCGCGGATTGCGTATTTAAAAGTTTTAAAATATTATAATAAAGATATTTAAAGGAATATCGATCTTTATTGGGCGGGTGGTCGATGCGACCGTCCGCCGTGTGTCGCAACCGAATGGGGCGGCAGGGCTTGAAGTGGTTTTGGGGTGGGCTACAGAAGTAGTCTTCGAGACGATTGCCTGAAGAAGAAGGCAATGGGATGGGAAAGGCCGCGGTGGGATTCGAACCCACGACTGATTACTCAAGCGGATTTGCAATCCGCCCCCTTGGTCCACTCGGGCACGCGGCCGGATTTCCGGCAAGCCAACTATTCTAGGCCACACCCGCCGGGACGCAAACTGGCGAGGCGGTCTTGCTTTGCCGAGGGTTGATCGTTTCGCTTCTCGGCCGCGACGTGGCTTAGTTGGGCAGGATCAGGAACGCGCTGGGTGTTTGGCCGGTGACGAAGAAATACACCACGCCGCAGGTCTGCCAGCCCAACGCCGCGAGCAGTTCCCCCGCGATCGCCCCGACCGCCAAAGGCAGCGTCGCCTGAAACGCTTTGACGCCACCCAGGCGGATGACCGCTTGTCGGATCGCCCAGCCGATGAGAAACGACCAGCCGACGCGGATCGCGGGGGACGAGCCGAGCACGAGAAACAACACCGGGTGGATCGGCCACCAGGCGAGGCGCAACCGAGCGAGCGCACAACCCACCACCAACGCCGCCCCGGCCAACAACCAACCGATCGCCCCCCCGTCCGGCAGTGCGGCGGCGAAGTGGCCCGCGTTGGCCGAGGCGATCATGCTGTCGAGTTTCCCCGCAGCGTCGGCCTCGGCGAGGCGTCGGGCCAGGGCGTTGAACGGCAGGCCGGGGTGGCCGCGGTTCGCCCAGTCGTCTTGCGGGCTCAGGCCAAAGGTGTGGCCCAGCACAAGCGTGGCCACGAACGCCAGCCCCAGTGTCGCCGCCGCGACCGCCGCCACGCCGAATCCCACCCGGCCGATGTTCTTCAACCCGCCCACACGCTCCGACAGGTGCAGCGCATTGACGACGTAGCCCATCAACGGCTCCCGCGGCGCCCCGGTGATGACGACCGAAAACAACGCCACGCCCAAAAACGCCGCGGGCCCCATTCCTTCAAACCCCAGGATCGCCGAGAGCACGACCAACGGCATCCAGTTGGGTTCCAGATAAAACATCCCCGTCTCGGCGCTCAGCCGGGCGAGGATCAAGAGCATCACCAGGACCAGCCCAACGACGATCAGCCCCAGCCGCCAGTCGAGGCCGACGTAGCGGGCCAGCATCCACACCATGCCCGCCAAACAGATCGCCAATCCGCGGGCGGCCCAGACGCCGCTGCGCTGCTCGGGGTCTCGCTTTCGTAACCACAAGGCCGACGCCGCGATCTGGCCGTAGTAGCGTCGGCCCAGATACAGCAGCATCGCGGCGAAGCCCAGGTACGCCCCGGCCCGCAGCAGCGTGCCGCCGTCGGTCTCGATGGGGTTGTTGCCGAGGGGCTCGCCGTTGGCGATGAAGACCGCGCCCAGCGCGACCCAGACCAAACTTGACACGCCGACGCTGAACGACACGTCCCCGCGGATGAAAAACGTGAACGCCACGACGCTGAAGAAAATCTGCGGCATGAATTGCTCGGTGCTGCCGTGGGCGCGGGCGGCATTGGGCAAGAGTTCACGCAAGGGACCGAAGTTGTATTTCAAAGGCAGAAACGTGCCGCCGCCCGAACCCAGCCAGGCGTCGAGGCCGTTAACCCCATGGATCGCCGCCACACCGCCGAGTCCCAGCCAGAACAAGCGGTTGGTCAGGATCGCCGGCCTGCCCCCCCCGATATCGCCCCCGGAATTCGCTGCGGGCAACAGATTGTCCGTGGCTTGCTTGGGCTTGGTCAGTTCCTCAATCAGCCGCACCAATGGGTAAGGCAGCTTCTCAAACCGGCTCCACTGCGGGTGCACGATCACCCCCAAGCACACCGACGCCAAGCCCAGCAGCAACACCAACCCGCCCCACGTCCGCAGCACCGGCCACCACGCCGCCCACGGCACGTTGCCCACCGACAACACCTGACGCTGCTCGATCTTTTCTTCTCCGTCCACCATCGTCGTGAACGTCGTCGGCTCCACGCCCGCCACCAACGTGTCCGTCACGTTCGGCATCTCCCGCCCATCCCCCAGCAACAACCCGTCGGGCACATGCGACATCGCCCCGGACGATCGCCAGTGGTCGTTGACTTTCGCAAGGTTGGCGACGTTGCCGGTCGAGCCGACAAAGGTCCGCAAAAAGTTCGTGCCCGGCCAAGCGCAAGCCGCGGTGGCCAACACGATCATGACCACGACATCGCGGCGGCCGACGATTTGGCGTTGGCCGAGCTTGCGCCAGAGGCCCCCGCCGGTGAGTAGGACCAAGAGGACCGCCGGGCCGTAGACCGAGGTGGGCATCAGGTTGCCGGTCATCAACGGCTGCAGGAGGTAGCTGTCGTTGAAGAGCGTAAACACGCTGATCCAGAGGGCGAGGACCAGGCCGAGGATGAGGCCGACGATGGGCATGGCAGGGAGTGTAGCTGTTAGTCACTAGTCGTTGGCTGTTAGGCCGGACGAAGGCGATGTATTGGGCGGGAACGCTCTGGCTAAAGGCCAGCGACTAACGGCTAACGGCTAACGGCTAACGGCTAACGGCTAACGGCACTGTCACGCCGTCAGCTGTGTCTTCACCAGTGTTTGATAAATCACGCAGCGTTCCAGCAGTTCCTCGTGCGTGCCTTGGTCGGCGATCTGGCCGTCGTGCATGACGACGATGTTGTCGCAATCGACGACGGTCGAGAGGCGGTGGGCGATGATCAGGGTGGTCCGCCCGGCCCGCGCCTCGTTGATCGCCGAAGTAATCCGGGCTTCGCTCTCGGCGTCGATCTGGCTGGTCGCTTCGTCCAGAATCAGAATGGCCGGGTCACGCAAAATCGCCCGGGCGATGCACAGGCGTTGGCGTTGCCCGCCGGACAAGCCCGACCCCGCCTCGCCGAGTACGGTGTCGTAACCCTTGGGCAGTTCTTTGACGAATTCGTCGGCGAACGCGGCCTTGGCGGCGGCGACGATTTGATCGCGGGGCGTTTCGCGGCGGCCGTAGGCGATGTTGTCGGCGATCGTCCCGGCAAACATCACGCTGTGCTGCGTCACCGCCGAAAGCTGGCTCCGCAGCGAACGCAGCGACACCGTGGCGATATCGACGCCGTCGATCAATACTCGGCCCTGCGTCGGCGTCGTCAACCGGGGCACGAGGTTCAGCAGGGTGGACTTGCCCGAGCCGTTGGTGCCGACGACGGCGACGGATTGGCCGTGCTCGATCCGCAGGTCCAGGTGGCTGACGGCAAACTCGTCGCTGCCCGGATAGCGATACGAGACCGCCTCGAACACGATGTTTTGGTGGTGGCGGGGCAGGTCGGGGGCGGTCTCGACTTTGCGGAATTCGCGGGTGTTGGGTTCGGGCTGGGCGTCGAGGACTTCTTTGATCCGCACCGCCGCCGCGCCCGCTTCCTGCAGGTCGTTGTTGAGGTTGGCCAGCGGCTTAACCGACATCCCCGCCATGCCCAGCAGGAGCAGCACCGACACCATATCGGTGGCGCGTTGCTGGACCTCATCGGGCGTGCCGCCGCCGTTAAAAACGTACCACGCCGCGACCAGCGACACGCCCATCACCCCGGCCAGCGAGATCAATTCGATCACCGGCGAACTGAGCGCCCGGGCCGTCCGCGCCCGCAAGACTTGTTTTTGCAGCGAGCGGTTAATGGTGTTGAACCGCCGACGCTCGTAGCCCTCGGCGTTGTGCAGGCGGACCACGGCCGGGCTTTGGATCGACTCCTGCACCGCCGCGATCATGTTGGCGTATTCGCGGAGGGTGTACTTTGTCGCCCGGCGGATCCGCTTGCCAAACTTCTTGATTGCCACCCCGATCACCGGCAGGCCGATGAGGAAGATCGCGCTGAGCTTCCAGTCGATAAAGAGCGCAAACAGCAGAAAGGCCGTGCCCTGCAAGATGTCGCGGACCGCACGGCCCATCAGCGTGTTGAACCCTTTGCCCAGTTGCCCGGTGTCGCCGACCAGTCGGCTGAGGCTGTCGGCCGAGCGCAAGTCTTCCGACGATTCGATCGGCAGATGCAGAATATTGAAAAACGCCCGCTGCCGAATCCGCGTCACGACCCGCACGCCGACCGTGATCGCCAGTGCCTGGTGCGTGTAACGCATCGTCGAGCCGAAGATCGCCAACGGCAGGATAAAACAGACCGCGTAAAGAAAACTCCTAAACCCGTCCGACGGCAACAGGTCGGCCAAGTGGCTGTAATCCCCGCGCAACCACTTGATCGCGTCTTCGCCTTGCAACGCTTCCCGCGCCGCCTCCTGCAAGCCCTGCTGCCCGCCGATCAAGACGTTGATCACCTGCAGCAGCATCCCGAAGCCCGCGGCGGCGCACACCGCGTCGATCACCGCCGCCACCGCCGCGATCGCCAGCAATCGGCGGTACTGCAGCATTTCGCGGGCAAACGACCAAAAGGCTTTCACAGACACGGCTCGCTGAAGGGGCACCGGCATCGGCCGGGCGGATCAAGCCACCCAGTGTAAAGCACCACGCGGCGACCGGCACAAACGCGGTACACTCCCGCCCATGGCTTCCTCCACCCCGCCTCTAACCGTCTACGGCTACCCAAAGTGTGATGCTTGCCGCAAAGCGATCCAATGGCTCAACACCGCGGGCCTCGAACACACCTTCATCGACATCACCGAACACCCGCCGACCGCCGCGATTTTGTCCGCCGTGCTGGACGGCGGACGCTACGAACTCAAGCACCTCTTGAACACCTCCGGCCAGCTGTACCGGTCCATGAAGATCAAAGAACAACTGGCCACCATGAGCCGTGACGAGGCCCTGTCCCTGCTCGCGGCCCACGGGATGCTCATCAAACGGCCGATCCTCACCGACGGCCAGCGGCATACGGTGGGGTTTAAGCCCGAGGTCCTGGCCCAAGTTTGGGGATAACGCTCGCCGCCGCGTCGGTGGGTGGGGTGGGGGAGCGGCGGGGCGGTGAATGACATTCTGCGTGGGTCCGATAGCGTGAAAAACCGCAATTTCTCGGCTTTCTCAGTATTGTATCGATATAGTGAGGGATGCGCGTTTTGCCGGAATCGCGTGGTTATGTCGAATCACACCGAAAGACGGGCCGAGTGTTTTATGAAGCTGTTGAAGGTCTCTCGTTGCCTCCTGAATCTCCGCGGCGTGTTTACCGTGCTGCTGTTTGCGGTGCTGGCCCTGGTGGGTTGCACGAGCAAGCTCGTTATCACGTCCGAGCCGAGCGGGGCGATCGTCACCGTGACCGACCCCAACGGCAAGATCCTCGCGTCGGGCATGTCGCCGCTGCTGGCCGAGCTGGCGTTTTCGGAAAAGGCCGACAAGGCCTACGCCGTCGAGGTCCAGCCGACGACGGTGCAGGCCGAGCGCTATCTGCCGGGCAAGCAGTCGATCGACACCGCCGGGTATCTCGCGCTCGACGAAGCGCCGGACAAGTCGCGGACGTTGGCGTTTGTGTTGGAAGAAAAAGAATATGTGCCCGTGCCGGTGGTTGAAGTGGTGCTGACGCCGCAGGGCAAGTGGGTGGGCGTGCTGGGCAAGACCCGGTCGTTCAAGGACGTGACCGAGTCCGGCGGGGCGGTGCCCACGCTGATCGTGGACTTCGGCGAAAACCGCGGCATCCAAGGCCTGGCCATCTCGCCCGAGGGCGACCGCATCGTCTATTCCGAAGCCGTCTACGCCAACCCCATCAGCGCCCCCGATGCCGCGACGCTCAGCGTCGAGGACCAGCGCGTCTACAACCTCAAAGGCGCCAACCTCCGCGGCATCAACATCGTCGGCGGCGGGGTCCAGCACATCACCACCGAAGACTTCCAAGACATGTTCCCCAGCTTCAGCAGCGACGGCGAACGGATCTACTTCTCGTCCAACCGCCGGGGCGAGTTGCTGGGCATCCTCGGGATCAAGGCCAACGGCCGATCGGGCATCTCCGACATCTACGTCGATCACCGCAACGGCATGATCCTCCAGCCCACCGCCGCGGCCGACGGCACGGTCGCCTTCTGCGTGGTCAACCTCGACCCGGTCCGCAAAGTCGTCACCGACCACCAGGTCTGGACCCACTACGGCCCCAACGAGTTCCCCACCCAGATCACCCGCGGCCGAAACCCCGCCATCTCCCCCGAAGGCGACCACATCGCCTACATCAATCCCGAGGACGGCAACCTCTGGGTCATCGACCCCGACGGCAGCAACCGCATCCAACTCACCAGCGGCGCCGCCGCCATCATGCGTCGCTACCGCAGCGAACTGAGCAACGACGAGCGGACGCTGTTTGACGCGAACCGGGCCGCCGACGTAGACCAAGTCGTGCCCTTCAGCAGCCCGTCGTGGACGCCCGACGGCCGATACATCCTCTACACCTCCATGGAAGGCACCGACCCCACCGGCCGACCCAACCAAGACATCTGGATGATGCGGGCCGACGGCACGGACAAGCAGCAACTCACCTCCAACGGAAGCGCCGACCGCTTCCCGATCATGTCCCCCGCGGGCGACGAGATCTATTTCCTGTCGAACCGCGGCGAGAGCTGGGCTATCTGGCGGATGCCGTTCGGGGTGAGCGAGTAGATTGCTGATCGCGTCGCCGGTTTGGCGATGGCACGGGGGTGCAGTTTTTTTGCGCCTGATGCGCAGGGCCGTTTCGGCCTTGGGGTATCGCATGGGACGAGGGCGTCGGGCCCGATCGTCGAAAGCCTGTTTATCCCGAAACGAGAGACCCCATGAAACTTCAACTTCCCCGCACCGTGGCCTTGGCTGGGCTGGCGTTAACCCTCGGCGCGTCGAACGCTCTGGCGGGCGTCACGTCGCTGTACTCCAGCCCGTTGGATTACGAAATCCGCGAACTGACCGACCCGTTCGCCCCGCCCGAGCCGATCCGCACGCAAGGCACGAACGACGCCGACATAAGCGTCTGGAACGACGGCAACACCGCGTACAAAGGCATCCTGCAATTCGACCTCGCCGCGCTGGCGGGGCAGGGCGACACGGTGAATAGTGCCGAGTTAAGCATGGTCCGCGATGTCGGCTGGTACCCCGGCGTGTCGATCCGCGTGCTGGGCAAGAACACCAACCGCGCCGGGTTCATCGACCCGCTGGCCGTGGCCAACACCGACCCGTCCACCACCGGCGAGTACAACGCCGCCGACTACACCCTACTGACCGACACGTTCGCCACCACCACCATGGGCTTCGACGACACCGATATGACATTCCTGCAAGACATCACCGCGTTCATCAGCGCCCGTCACGCCGAGTACCTAGCGGACAACAGCAAGTCCGTCGTGTTGCTTCGGCTGGAGTCGAATCCCCTCACCGGCACCGACACGCGGTTCTACTCGGGCAACAGCGCCGCGAGCGTCGCCCCCCGGATCAACGTCGAGGTTGTGCCCGAGCCGGGCAGCCTGCTGCTGATGACCGGTGGGGCGATGACGCTGGCGACCCGTCGGCGGACGGCCGCGCACTGACATCTTAAAACCCCCTAGGGGCGAGCGGGAGAAAGAACCCGACGCCACGAGCCGAGCGCCACCCCGCGCTCGGCTCGTTTTTTAGTCTTCATCCCCCCTCCCATGACAGGAATATTCACTCGGTTTCGCCCCCAAAAAACCGTCCGAACACGTCCGCGGGGGTGATCTGCTTGATCGCTTCCTGCGTGGCCTCGACCGGGTCGAAGTCGTCGATCTTCGGGGCGGGCAGCAACTCGACTTCAACGTCGGGTTCGACCTTGGCCAGCGCGAGCGAGCCGTCGCCCGAGACGGTGACGATCCATCGGCCGTCGGTGAGTTTGCGGTAGATCGCTTGGCCGTGCTTGATCGTCGGGTCGGTCCAATCCAGCTTAAGCAGGGCCGAGTTGATCACGCCCGCGTCGTCGGGGACCGACTGGGAATCAAACACCCGGCGGATGAGCAGCCGGCTGTCTTTGACGACGTAATCGACGTAAATCGGGTGGGCGGGGTTGGCGTCGATCGGGTGGGTTTCGAGTTGGCCGTCGGCGGTGCGGACGTTGACGCAGACCGTCCCGTTCTCGACGAGCAATTCGGTCACGGCGGTGCGGGTCACGGCCTGGTTGTACTGTTGGATCAGTTGATTGTGGTCGTCGTTGAGCTCGACCAGCCGATCGTGGTACACGTCCGCCGCGACGCCGTTACGCAGTAGCTGGTAGCCCAACACGCCCGCCCCGGCGAGCAGAACGAGGCAGGCGAGCGTCGTGAAACGATGCAAGGCCCCGCCGATTGAGGGGCGAGGACGTGGGGCGGCGGGCGGAGGGGTGGAGTTAGCCATAGAACTAAGTCTATCGGCCACCCGCAAGGCTCGGGTGTATCCGTAGGTTGGGCTTTAGCCCGACGCCGTATGCATAGATATCCGTGTCGGGCTAAAGCCCAACCTACGGGAAACCAAATGCGGGCTTGGGTGGCGTAACATGCAGCGATGAACACGAGTTCCAAGCACGGACGCTGGAAGAAAAAACTGATGCAAGCCGCGGGCGATCGGCGGTGGTGGATCGGGGTGTTGTCGGGGTTGCTGGTGATGTTGTGGGCCGGGCCGGACGCGGCGCGGTGGGTGAAGCATTCCCAAGACGGCCACCGGATCGAGCAATACGCCCGCTTGATCCAGCAGCACGCCGACGCGGCGGGGCTGGACGAAAACCTGGTCCGCGCGGTGGTCATGGCCGAGAGCAGCGGCCGGGCCGACGCGACATCCAACCGCGGGGCCTACGGCCTGATGCAGATCACCGCGATCACCGAAAAAGACGTGCTCCAACGTAACCCCCGTCTGAAAAAGGGCGACCTCTTCGACCCCGACTACAACCTCAAGCTCGGCACGACCTACCTCGGCTATTTGCTGGACCGTTTCGACGGCGACGAGACGCTGGCGCTGGCGGCGTATCACATGGGCCCCACCCGCGTCCGCCGGATCCAACGCGAATACCCCGGCCTCACGCCCGACCAGCTCGTCGCCCAACACGCCGGCCCGATGACCCGGGCCTACGTCGCGCGGGTCCTCGACGAGCGCTGACCGCCTCCGGGAATCCGCCATTCCAATCTTTCGGGGGCGCTACGGGTATACTCCGAGGCCGATGAGTACGGTTGTTTTGCCGACCAATCTGAACCGGGCGACCAGCCCCCGGCGTGTGTCGTCGGGTTGGGTGGGGGGATTGCTTTTGGCGATGATCGCGCTGCCGTGCTTCGTGACGCTGCCGTGGTCGCTGACGCGGTACGACGAGCAGCGGAGCGATCAGTTTGAAAAGATCTTGGCGCCGCCGAGTCTCGCCGAGCCGATGGGCACGGACGACCTGGGGCGGAGTCTGCTTTGGCGGAGTTTGCTGGGCGGGGCGATCAGCCTGGGCATCGGGATCAGCGCAGCGCTGATTGCGGTGTGCATCGGCGTGGTCTGGGGCGCGATGGCGGGCTACGCGGGCGGCAAGACCGACGCGGCGATGATGCGGACCGTGGACGTGTTGTACGGCCTGCCCTACATCCTGCTGGTGGTCATGGTCACGATCGCGCTGCAACCCACCATCGAAAAAATGGTCGGCCAAACCCTAGGCTTCTCCGAAATCGTCGCGGGCAACGTCTCGGGCATCCTCACCCTTCTCGTCGCCATCGGCGGGGGGAGTTGGCTGACGATGTCGCGGGTGATCCGCGGGCAGGTGTTGAGTCTGCGGAATCAGCCGTTTATCGAGGCGACCAAAGCGGTGGGTATGGGGCCGATGCGGGTGTTTCGGCTGCATTTATTGCCGAACCTGATCGGGGTGATCGTCGTCTATGCCACGTTGGCCGTGCCGTTGGCGATTCTGCAGGAGTCGTTCCTGAGTTTCCTGGGTATTGGTGTGCGTTTGCCGCTGCCGAGCTGGGGCAACCTCGCGTCGGTGGGGGTGCGCGAGCTGCCGGCCATGACCAGCCCGGACCTGACCGTGCACTGGTGGCTCTTGGTGTTCCCCTGCACGCTGCTGGGGCTCACGCTGATGGCGTTGAATTTTTTGGGCGATGCGCTGCGGGACAAGTTTGATCCCAAACGCAACCAACGATAAACCCCCCCCCGGAATAAACCCCGGAATAAACCCCGGAATAAACCCGGGAATAAACCTCAGGAAGAATGCATCCAGCATCCAGCATCATTGATTAAGCTCCCGTCCATTCGACCCGGCCTTTGCCGTCTGCACTCTGAAAGTTGACCATGGAAAACCGCTTCGGCTTCAAAGACTTCGTCCTGATGGTCCTGCTCGTGGCGATCCTCGCCAGCATCTGGATCGCCATGAAACAGTTCGACCGCCAGCACGGCCAGTTGGCCGAGCTCGTCGAACAAGTCAAACAGATCACCTCCGCCCAGGCCCGCACCGAACGCTCGGTCGGCCAACTCCAAGGCCTCATCGAACAAGGCGTCAAAGTCAGTGGCACCGCCACCCCCGGAAATGGCGACGAGCAAAGCTCCGACGCGTTTGCCCGCCTCAAAAAAGCCAAATCGCAGCCCGACTACGCCGAGGGCGACTGGGTTGTTGATGCGTTTGCCGCCCAGGTCGCCAAGATCACGCCGTACATCTCCGGTGACGCCTATGGCAACGCCATCATCGACCGCGTCGTCGAATCCCTCGCGGAGCGCGACCCCGACACGCTGGAATGGAGCCCGTTGCTCGCCGAGTCGTGGACCATCAGCGACGACGGGTTGACGATTATCTTCAAGATGCGCCGGGGCATCACGTTCTCCGACGGCGTGCCGCTCACAGCCCACGACGTGGCGTTTACCTACGACTTCATCACCAACCCCCAGATCGATGCCCCGCGACACCGCAACGGCATGGCCGGGATCGTCGAAAGCATCGTGGCGACCGACGACACGACCGTGGTGGCGACTTTTGCCAAGCCCTACTTCGAGGCGTTTGAGACCGTCGCGTCGCTGGCGATTCTGCCTAAGCATTTTTACGGCAAGATCAGCCCCGAAGAGATCAATAAGCAGCCGGGCTTGCTGTTGGGCAGCGGGCCGTACCGCATGACGAGTCCGACGCAGTGGGTCCCCGGCGAGCCGTTGTCGCTGGTGCGCAACGAGCGCTACTGGGGCCCGACGCCGACGTTTGACCGCGTGGTCTACCGCGAGATCACCGACGACGTCGCCCGGCTCACGTCGTTTCGCAACGGCGAAATCGACCTGTTCCCCGCCCAACCCGAGCAGTATGTGCTGCTGCTTAAGGATGAAGCATTACTCGAAAAAACCCAGCATTTTGAGTATGAACGCCCGGTCGGCGGCTACGGGTTCATGGCGTGGAATCAACTGCGTGGCGGCACGACGCCGACGCGGTTTGCCGACAAGCGGGTTCGCCAAGCGATGACCATGTTGGTGCCGCGTCAGGAGATCTGGGACAACGAGCTGCGCGGCTACGGGTTCGGCGTGACCGGGCCGTTCAACCGGCTCTCTGCGCAGTACAACCAAGACCTCGCCCCTTGGCCCTACGACCCGGCCCGGGCGAAGGCGCTACTTAAAGAAGCGGGCTACGAAGACCGCAACGGCGACGGCGTGATCGAAGACGCCGACGGCCAGCCGTTCAAGTTCAAATACACCTTCCCCTCCAGCCAAGGCAGCGACGGCTTCTGGAACCGCGTGGTGCTCATGGTCCGCGACAGCTTCGCCAAGGCGGGCATCGTGGTCGAACTCGACCCGCTCGAGTGGTCGGTGTTTAGCGAAAAACTCAAGGGCCGAGACTTCGACTTGATCAGCCTCGCTTGGAGCGCGGGCATCGAATCCGATGTCCACCAGATGTTTCATTCGGACAACATCGGCGAGGGGGCCGACAATTTCATGTCCTATTCCAACCCCGAGCTCGACGCGCTCATCGACGAAGCCCGCTCTACCGTGGATGAAGAAAAGCGCATGGCGTTGTGGAACCGGGTCCACGCGATTATCCACGAAGACCAGCCGTACACGTTCCTGTATTCCCGCAAGTCGCTCATCTTCGTCGATGACCGCTTCCAGAACGTCGAACGCGTCAAGATCGGCCTCAACGACCGCACCGAATGGTACGTCCCCGCCACCCTCCAAAAATACTAACTCCCCCCCGGAACCCCCCCCCGGAATTTTATAACTCCGCGATCCGTGCTTTTATTTGCTGGCGACAC
>CAYPCC010000073.1:0-1659 GCA_964409095.1 uncultured Phycisphaera sp.
TCGCCAAGCTGCCGCCGGTCGAGCCCAAGAAAATCCCCGACATCGTGAAGTTCGAGGCCCAACAGCAGATCCCCTTCCCCATCGAGCAGGTCGAGTGGGACTACCAGGTTTTTCAGCAGGAAGACTCGCCCGACGTCGAGGTCGGCATCTTCGCCATCACCAAAGAACGGGTGATGACCTATCTCAACAACTACCGGGCGGTCGACCTGAAAGTCGATTCGCTGACGCTTTCGCCGTTGGCGGTTTACAACACGTTCAATTACGAGCACCCCGAGGGCGAGGGCGCGATCTACATGGACATCGGCACGGTCTCGACCGACGTCATCATCGTCGAAGACGGAGGCATCTGGCTCCGCACGCTGCCCATCGGCGGCAACAACTTCACCGAAGCCCTGGTCAAGCAGTTCAAGATCAGCTTCCCCAAGGCCGAGAAACTCAAACGCGAAGCGGCGACCAGCAAATACGCCAAGCAGATTTTCCAAGCGATGCGGGCGGTGTTTGCCGACTTGGTCCAAGAAGTGCAGCGGTCGCTGGGCTTTTACCAGTCGCTCAACCGCGACTCAAATCTGACCAAGCTCGTAGGCGTGGGTTCGACCTTCCGCCTGCCGGGCTTGCAGAAGTTCCTCAAACAGCAGTTGCAAATCGACATCGTTCGGCCCGACGGGTTCGAGCGGATCCCCGTCCTCGACGGCAAACGCGAGTCAGAATTCTCCAACCACGCCTTGAACATGGCGACCGCTGCGGGCTTGGCGTTGCAGGGCCTGGGCCTCGAAAAAGTGTCGGCCAACATCTTGCCCAGCCACGTGCTGGCCTCGCGGATGTGGCGGGCCAAGCAGCCGTGGATCGCGGCCAGCGCGGCGTGTTTCGTGGCGGCGGCGGGCCTCGTCGGCGTCAAACACTTCACCGACGCCTCCACGATCGACGCCAACCTCGCGGGCATGGATCAAACGCTTCGCCCAATCCTCGCCGAAGCCAACGCCAACGTCGCCGCTTGGTCCGAAATCCAGCAAGAGTCCGACCCCCGCCAATTCATCAAAAACCTCCGCAGCACCCTGGATTACCGCGACGTTTGGCCTCGCCTGCTCGAAGACATCAGCCAAGCAAGCCTCGCCATGGAGCCTCAGTCGGCCCTGCTGAGTGACGACTACGACGCGCAAGCCGCGATCCCCCGCAACCAGCGCCAACGGCTTTACATCGAATCCATCGTCCCGAGCTACGTCGCCACCCTCGCGGGCGGTGCCCCGGCCCCTACGGCGCTGCCCGATTTGGCCCAGGCGTCCTACTCCGCCGATCAATTCTTCTCGAAAGACTCCGGCCCACGGTTTATCCTCACGATCACCGGTACGACCCCGCTGGCGACCGCCGACTCGCAACTCAACGCCAAGTTTGTGCAGTGGCTCCGCGACAACGCCGAGCGCGAGGATCGGCCGTACCGCTTCGTGTTCGAGGCCAACGAAAACCCGATTAAATCATTGCAGCCGGTCCGCTCAGAAATCGGGGCGTCCCGCCCGGGCTTCCGCGATTCCGGCTCCCGATTCGGCGGCGACCCGGGCGGTAGCCTCGGCAATCCGACCCGATTCCCCGGAATCGGCAATAACCCCGGCCGTGTCGGCGGCAACACCGCCACCCGCACCGCCGACATCGCCAGCCTCATCCCCC
>CAYPCC010000073.1:1669-12875 GCA_964409095.1 uncultured Phycisphaera sp.
CCGTCGAACTCAAGCCGCCGCAAGATGCCCGGCCCAAGCTCGACACCACCCCGTCACGCCCCCCGTCCCCCGACGCCACTCCCGAAAACCCCCAAACGCCCGAGACCCCCGGCAATCCCGCCGGCCCCGCGGCCGCGTCGCCCGCACCCGCGGCGTTGACCGATCAGCGCCTCGCCCAAGCCCAGCCCCAAACGGAGGCCACCCGATGAAAAACGTCATCGCCTGGATGAAAACCAACCCGATCTCCGTGGCCGCGTTCGCCCTGATGATCGTCTCGCTGGTCGCCATCGGCTACTTCATGTTTGTCGCCAACCCCGCGCTGCAGACCCGCGCCGAAGAAGAGGCCAGCAAGAAGCTCGCCGAAGTCAAACGCTTCTCCCGGCAACCGATCGACGTCCCTCCCGCCAACGCCGACGACCCGCCCGAGTCCCGCTCGGTGGTCATCAACCCCGCGGTCATCGAGGTGCTCGGCGGGATCTACGGCGACCTCAACCGCGAGTCGGAAAACATCTTTGCCGCCGCGCTGGCGATCAACCGGGCCGGCCACGATCCGATGATGCGTGGCTTATTTCCCAACACGCCTAACGACATGAAGTTCCGGGCGCAAACGGTCTACGGCCAACTGCTCAGCTCGCTGGTCGGCACCCGTGCGTGGGCCGACGAAGTCGCTCAGAACACCGGCATCGTCATGCCGTACCTCAACGGCAAGCCGCCGGTGGACCGCGCGTACCTCCAATCGCTGCTCGATCAGCAGATGGACGCGATGCAGCGCGGCGACAGCCTCGCCGGGGAGATCAGCGAAGCCCGCTTGGAACAGCAGAAAAAAGAACAGCAACGCGAACTGATCAACGAACTGCTGCGTCACGCCCAAGACATCAACATTTATGCCGACCCGGAATTGGGCAACATGCTCAGCGCCAACCCCGCGTTCCCGTTGCAGATCGCGTCGCTAGGCACGTCGCCCCAGTCGCCCACCGCCAGCCAACTCTGGGAGGGTCAGCTCGAGCTGTGGATCCTGCAAGACCTCGTTCGGGCGATCGCCCTGGCGAACGACGTGGCCAACGAGCGAGAACATTTTGATGTCGATGGCAACCCGGTCGATTCGAGCGTGCTCAACGCCCCGGTGAAGCGGTTGCTGCGGGCCGAGGTCTTGCCCGGCTATGTCGGCCTGCACACGCTTGGTGGGGTGGACTCGATCAGCGGCGGCACCACGGCAAGCCGACCCGCGCCGCGCGGCGGGGCGGCCGCGTCGGGTGGTGTCGGTGGGGCGGCCGCGTCGGGTGGTGTCGGTGGGGCGGCGGGTTATTCCCCGCCCGCCGGGGGCATGACCGATCAGCCCCGCGAAACCAAGCTGTCGGAGAACTTCGTCTTCGGCCCGACCGGACGATCTTCCAACAGCCTGTACGATATCCGCCACGCCCGGCTCCTCGCCCACGTCGATTACCAGCGGCTGCCCGAACTGCTCAACGCCATCGGACAAGTCAATCTGATGACCGTGCTCAACCTCAAGATCACCGCGCTCGACGAGTATGAACTGCTCAATGACCTGTACATGTACGGCCAAGGCGACGTCGTCGAGGTCGAGATGATCCTCGAGACCCTTTGGCTCCGTGAGTGGACCGCCAAACTCATGCCCGAGGACACCAAGGTGTACGTCGGCCTCAAAGCTCCGCCCGTGGACTCCACCCTGCCCGGCGGCGGTTATCCCGGCGAAGGCTACCCCGGTGGAGGCTATCCCGGTGGAGGCTATCCCGGCCAGCCCGGTGGTGGCTACCCCAACGACCAGTATTGATCCCCGGGGCCGCACGCCTCGTTTGCTTTTTATCCATGAATCGAATCTCCCACGCCCGCCCGCCCATGCGGAACGAAAGCAGGCCTGAACCATGAAGAACAAAGACTTCGGATTTTTCCAACAACACGTCGAAAAAATCGCCCTCGGCATCGGCGGCCTCATCTTGGTGGGCGTGGGGGCGACCCAGTTTTTGCTGGGTCAACCCAACGCGATCGATCTCGACAATCAATCGGTCCCGCCCGGCGAGATCGAAGAAACCGTCGTGCGCCAAGCCAATCAGCTCAAGGGCAAGCTCGCCGGCGGCAGCCCGATCGAAAAGATCGACATCCCCGCTTACGCCGAGCTTTTCGATAAGCACCTGGCCCTGCCGGTGGCGACGGATCAACCTTTCGCCGCGATCGACAACACCGGCCTGGCGTCCGATTTAGCAAAAATCGTCAGCCCCGACTACCCGCTCAAGTTCCTCCCGACCCCGCCCCTGCCCTACGACGTCTTGGCCAAGAGCGGCCACGGCGTCCTCGCCGAGGACGGCGGCCAAGGGTTCTTTGCCCTCCAGCAGATCGTCGGCGACCAGCGGCCCGCCGACTTCTCCTACGTCTCGGTCAGCGCCCAATTTTCGTTTGCCGAGTTGATGAATCGCTACCGTGCCCCCGATGTCCCCGGCGAGCAGCGTATCGACGAGGGGCTGTGGCGAGAACGCTTGGCCGTCACCGCGGTCCAGCTGCTGCGGGAAGAACTCGACCCCGTCACCGGCGAGTGGGGCAACCCCGCCACCATCCGCCCGCTGCCCGGCCAGTTCGCCATCGTCCCGGATGACCAGCCCACGCTGACCTTCGAGGAATCGCAAGCGCTCGAAACCCAAATCCGCTCGAATCAGCCCGTCATCCGCCGCCCCGACTTCCCCGCCATCAGCAACGGCCCGTGGACCCCGCCCGACATCGCCAACCGCGTATACACCCCCGAAGAGCTCCAGCAACGCGAAGAACTCCAGCGGCGCATCACGCAACTCGAGCGCCAGATCGATCGCCTGGGCGGCGATGAACGCGACCCCCGCAGCAGCGACCGCAGCACGCGGCGAGGGGCGGAAGATAGCGGCACTTACGAAGACTTTGACCCACGAGGATCACGCGACCGGGGCAGTAGCCGAGACGACGCGACCCCCGACCGCCGCGCCGATCGCAACGCAGACCGCTTGGCCGATCTCGAAACGCAGCTTTCTAGCGCCCGGCAAGAGCTCAACGCACTCCTGGGCATCCAAGAAGAGGCTGGCGAGTTTGCCGGACCCCGCGGCCCCAATCCCGGCGACTTCCGCGAGTCGCCCGATGATTTCACGCCGCCGTTCGATCAGAATAATTACGGTGGCGTCTCGCCTCGTTTTGGGGGGGGTGGCGCGACCGCCGAGGCCGTGCCCGACGAGATCAAAGTGTGGGCCCACGACCTGACCGCCAAGCCCGGCCGAACCTACCGCTACAAAGTGTTGGTCTCGGTGATGAACCCGCTCTACCGCTTCCCCCGACTCAACCCCAAGCAGCTGGCCGAGAACCGCAACCGCCTGTCGATCGGACCATCGGAAGAAGAAATCGCGCAAACCGATTGGTCGCCCTCGGCCACCGTCGACCTCGACCCCAAGCACTACTACTTCGTGACCGGCGGCAGCAAAGACCAAAAACGCGCCGAGGTCGAAGTCTGGACCGTCTACGACGGCATCTGGCGCAAGAACGAATTCGTCGAGTTCCCCGGCAACGAGATCGGCGGCACCGCCGAGATCAGCGGCGTGGCCACCGGCGGCCGGGGCGTGCCGATGAACGTCGGGACGTTCATGCTCGACGTGGATTCGGCCCTCGCCAGCAACGGTCGGCCGGACGTGCGCGTGTTGTTCATCGACCCCCAGACCAACCGCATCACCACCCGGATGGTCAACGACGACAAGAACAGCGACAAGCGTAAAGAGCTCGAACTGCTCGCGGACCTGCAAACCAAGCAGGCCCAAAACCAGCTCAGCGATTCGCGTTAATCTCCGTCGCTAAGCCCCGCCCGGCCACGACAACTGAATCATTGATCACGCCGACGCACCCCCGTGCGTCGGCGTTTTTCAGACCCCGCGCACACCGAACACCGCCGCGGCGCACCAGCCGTTCCCCACGCGGTCGGTGATCGGAAAGCCGCGGACCGCCGGCGGGCCGACGGGATAGCCTTTGTCGAGACAGCGCGTGTGCCACGCCGCGAGGTCGTGCTCGGCGATCTCCTGGTTGGCGGTGAACAAGATCAACAGCAGCCCGCCGAAGCGGAGGATGCCGTCGGACCAGATTTTTTTGACGTCTTTCGTGACCGGCTGCAGCAACTCGGCCGAGTAGCGACGGAACGCCCCGGACGTCTCGAACTGCGCCACGGTTTTGATCTCCAGCCAGTAGGCTTGGTCGGCGTCGGTCGCGGGCGCGCCGCCGAAGAGGGTGCCTTTGACGTCGGGGTCGCGCAGCGGCAGGCCGTCGGGCGTGAGCACCAGGTCGCAGCGGAGTCCGTGGGCCTTGGATTTTTTGTGCTGGTGGCCGGGGTAGCGCTGTTCGGGCCAGACGCCGTAGCCCGCGTCGCGGCAGGCTTGGCGCACGAGGGGGTGCAGGCCCAATTCGTCGAGCGCATCGAAGCCGTAAACCGACTGCGCCGCGTCGTCTTGGTGCGCTTGCCGGCGGAGGCCGGCCTCGATGGCGTCGGCCAAATCGGGGACCGACCACCTCAAGCCGTCGCCCCCGGAAGTTGTGAATGAAAAAGCGGGCGTTGCATCGGGGCAGCATACCGCAAGCGGACTTACCAACTGCTCAGGTTGCCGGTGATGGGTTCGACCAGGTCTTTGACGGTGACGACGCCGACGGGCCGATCGTTTTCGGTGACGACAGCGATCGCCAAGCCGTGCGTTTGGAAATGCTGCAGCGCCAGCCGCAGCGGCATGTTTGCGGCGATGGTGTGGGGCCGGGTCATGAGTTTACGGATCGGCGGGCAGTCGGTGGGGGCGTGCAGGAGGGCGTCGAACACGTCGATGAGCCCGACCACCTGGCCGTGCTTGTCGGTGACGGGGTACCGGGATCGGCTGCTGCGGTCGGCGAGTTCCCACAGTCGGCTCGGCGGGTCGTTGACCTTGACCGACAACACGTCCGCCCACGCGACCATTTCCTGCTTGACGGTGCGCCCGCCGAGGCGAAGCACGCGCTCGACGATGGCGGATTGTTCATCGCTGAGGATGCCGTGGCCGACGCCCTCGCGGACGAGCATTTCGACGCGTCTGCGGGGCGGGAATGCGCGGTCGCCGCCGGGCTGGCCCAGCAGCTTGAGCACCCCGGCGCTGAAGAGGCGGACGATCGGCACGATCCCGATCAACGTGAACAACCACCGCGACCCGGTGAGGATCGGCGTGAGCGGCGGCATGAGCCGATCGCTGTGGGCGGCCATGGTGTCCTTGGGCAAGGTTTCGCCGAAGACAAACAAGAGCGGCGTGACGATCAGCGTGTTGAGTACGATGGTTTGCCAGTCGGACAACGCCATGGATTCGAGGATGACCGCCAGCCCGGCGGTGCCCAGATAGTTGGCGACGTTGTTGCCGATGAGTAGCGTCGCCAGCAGCGTCGCGGGCTTATCGACCAGCTTGCGCAACGCGACCGCGGTGCGTTGGCCGCGGTCGGCCAGGACATGCAGGCGGACGCGGTTGATGGTGTACGTCCCGGTTTCCATGCCCGAATACGTCGCCGAGCCGAGGAAGCCCGCGAACATGACCGCGGCCCAAAAGAGGTTTTCGCCGAGGGTCATGCGGCACCGCCGTTCGGCGTGGCGGCGGACGCAGAGGTTTTAGACACGCCGCTTAATTCGATCACCACGGCCTCGATCCGGTGGCCGTCCATGCGATCAACGGTGAGGCGGACGTTGCCCAATTCGATCGCGTCGTGCACCTGCGGCACCCGACCCAACTCGGCCATGACCAACCCGCCGATGGTGTTCGCCGAGGCGAGCAGCCGGGCCGCCTCGAAGTGTTGGTGGCGGCCGAACACGTCGGCCCATTCATGAACCGACAGGTCGGCATCGACCCGCCAGCGATTCTGTCCCAACGGCTCGACCACGACGTCGCCGCTTTGCTCGAACGCCCCGGGGATATTGCCGACGAGGTGCTCGACGAGGTCTTCGAGGGTGATGACGCCCGCAGTGCCGCCGTACTCATCGACGACGATGGCGAAGGTCGTTCCGGACTTACGCAGCTCGATCAGGGTTTGGTCGGCCCGCTGGAGTTCGGGAACGAACTTGATCTGCCGCACGAGTTTGCCGATTTGCTCGGCCGAGGTCGGCTGAGCGAGAAGGGTCTGGCGGGAATAGATCAGCCCGACGACGTTGTCGAGGTCGCCGCGGCAGGCGGGGATATGACGCAGCCGGGTCCGGCGGATCAGTGCCATGAGTTGGTCGGGCGGGTCGTCGAGGTCGAACGCCTGCACATCGACGCGGGGGACCATGAGGTTGCGGACTTTGAGTTGGCTGAGTTCGAGGACCTGTTCGAGGACGCGCTGCTCGCCGTGGTCGATCACGCCGTGGTGCTGGCTGAGTTGGAGCATCGCGTCGAGCTCTTCGGACGTGAGGTCGGGCGACGGCGCGGGCGGGGCGAGCAGGCGAGACAACGGCGTGATCACCAACGCCGACGACGCGATACGGATCGGCGCAAGCACGCGGTGGACGCCGAGCAACGGCAGCGCGATCAGCCGGGCCATGCGATCGGGCAGCCGCGACGCGACGAGCTTGGGCATGACTTCGCCCAGCAGGATGATCGCCAGCAGGGGAACGACGGTGAGCACGGCCAAGCCCATGCCGCCGATCCGCCCGGACTCGCTCGCCTTGATCAACAGCACCGAACTGACCACGAAGTACAACACGTTCACCGTCATGTTGCCCAAGAGCAGCGTGATCAGCAGGCCCCGCGTTTCGGCCAAGAGCTTCAAGATCGTGCGGGCGGTCACGCTGTCGCTGCGGGCAAAGCGGGCCCGCTGATGACGCGACAGGCTAAACAACGCGGTCTCGCTGCCGCTGAAAAAACCGCTGGCGACCAGCAGCAGCACGAGGAGCAAAAGCATGAATAGGATCGAGAGCGGCATCGTGAAGCAGGTAGTATCGTCGGCCCGCGGCTGCGCCACAACCCGCCACGCTTACGCGGTCCTTTGATGTGCGGCGAATCCTGGGCGTATCGCCGCGACCGCAGTTGTCCCGCCTATGCCGCGAACCGACCTGCTAGAATTATTCGATGGCCAAGCCTCCTTCCAACCTGCCCCAGCCGCTCGGCCGCAAGCCGGTGATCGGCATCACCATGGGCGAGCCCGGCGGCATCGGCCCCGAGGTGGTGGTCAAGGCGCTGGCCGACCCGGCGGTGCGCAAGCTCGCGCGGTTCGTGATCTACGGCATGAACGAACTCATCAGCTACGCCGCCGACCTCGCGGAGATCGACCCGTATTGGCACCGCCTGCAACACGACTCGCCGCGGGCGGAGTACGGGCTGGTGCACGACGTGGTGGTGTTGGACTACGACGAGTATTCGATGCTGACGACCCGCGATAACGGGCCATCGAAGCTGGGCGGGCAGGCGTCGGCGCGGTTTCTCGAAGACGCGATCGCCGCGGCCCACCGGCCGATCGACGACGCGGGCATCGACGCGATCGTCACCGCGCCGATCTGCAAAGAATCCTGGCAACTCGCGGGCATCCGCTTCCCCGGCCACACCGAATTTCTGCAGAAACGCTGCAAGTCCAAACGGGTGGCCATGATGTTCCACGCCCCGATGCCCGCCCCCGGAAGTTCCCCCGGAAGTTCCCGCGTAAATGCTCAAGCCCATGTCGTGCTCGAAGATCGACCCGCGAGGGTGCATCCGCCGGTCGAGGCCGAGGTGCTCCACGTCGTGCTCGCCACGATCCATGTCCCGCTGATGGACGTGCGTCACCTCTTGACCATCGGCTGCGTGTTCGACCCGATCGACCTCGGCCACCAGGCGCTGGTCCGTATGGGCATCAAGAACCCGAAGATCGCGGTGTGTGGCCTGAACCCTCATGCCGGGGAAAATGGTTTGTTTGGCGATGAGGAAACCCGCGTGATCGCCCCCGCGATCCAGATGGCCCAGCAAGCGGGTATCGACGCGCACGGCCCGTTCCCCGCCGACACGATCTTCACCCCGCGGATGCGAGCCAAATACGACCTCATCGTGGCGATGTACCACGACCAAGGACTCATCCCCGTCAAGATGCTGGCGTTCGACGACGCGGTCAACGTCACGCTGGGCCTGCCGATCATCCGCACCAGCGTCGACCACGGCACGGCCTTCGGCCTCGTCGGAAAAAACCAAGCCAACGCAGGTTCCATGAAAGCCGCGATCCGCCTGGCCGTGCAGATGGCCAACGGCGACACGGCGACGGGCGAATCACGCGCCGCGGTGTAGTTTTGTTTCTGGCTTATCGCCGGATCGGTTTGGGCCAGACGATTTTGCCGGCGGCGTTGAGGTATTTTTTTTGGCCGTCGATCGTGACCGACGCGAGGCCGTTTTCGTGGGGCCAGGCTTCGTCAAATTGCGGGTCGATGACGTACTGGCCTTCGGGGTTGATGTAGCCCCAGGCGACGCCGTTGTGGGCGGGGGCGAGGCCTTCGGAGAATTGACGGGCCCGCGCGTATTTGGGTTGGATGACCCAGGCTCCGCGGCGGTCGAGGTAGCCCCACTGGTCGTCTTTTTTGGCGGCGCAGAGGCCTTGGCTGAACGTGCCGATGCCGTCGAAGTCGGGGCGGATGCGGAGCTTGCCGTCGGTGTCGATGACGCCCCATTCTTCTTTGATGAGGACGCCGGCGTAGCCTTCGCTGAAGTCGTTGACCGCGTGAAACTCGGGTTCGATGACCACGTCGCCCGCTTTGTTCATGAAGCCGTAGCGGTTGCCTTTGCGGTTGGCGATCCACGCGAGGCCGTTGTGGAAGTCGCCGACGAGGGCGAAGCCATCGGCCCCGTCGAAGCGCGGCAGGATCGCCCATTCGCCTTGAGGATTTAAAAAGCCCCAGACGTTGCGTTCGTTGCGGGCCGCAGCGAGCCCGTCCCAGAACGGCCGAGCCGCCAGATCGTTGGGGACATCCGGATCGAGGATGAACCGCGGCGCGATCGCCCACTGATCATCCTCGTCGATGTAACCGGCCAACCCTTCAAACTCAACGAGGCCGCGACCGCTCAGAAACAAGTCGGCGTGGTCGTACTTGGCGGGGATGGCGATCTTGGCGTCGGTATCCAGATAACCCCATTTGCCGGTGGCGGGGTCTTGGAAGGGGAACAACTCGGACTTTTCGATCGGCGGGATCACGGCGGGGCGGTTGAGCAGAAAAAGCGCCGCGACCGCGGTGATGACCAGCGAGACGCCGAGGGTGAGGACGATGGGGTTGGATTTTTTCGCGGGCTCGGGCATGCCCTTGTTATCGGCCAACCCTTAGCGGCAACTCGATAGGACTAACGTAAGCAGCCGCGTCGTCCGCGACGCGCATCGCGGACGACGCGGCTCGGCTCAACCCGAGGGATTCTTAGTTCGCCGCTTCGATGAGCGCCGTCACCGCATAGGCCGTGACCAGATTCGCGTCGTCTTCCATCCAGCGTGATTCGGTGTTGATGAACGACCCGTCGGGGCGTTGGAGGCTCACGAGTTTGGCGATGAAGGCGTTGGCCCAGTCGAGCGATGAGCCATCGGGGAGGTTGAGGTAGGTGCTTCCGTAGGCGGCGAGAGCGCGGGCGTGGGTGAGGTAGTAGTAGTAGAGGCCTTGGAGTTTGATGGCTTCGGGCATGCCGGGGTTTTGGTCGAGGGTGTAGTTGTTTTCGATCCAGTCGAGGGCGGCGACGACGCGGGGGTCGCCTGGGTCGAGGTTGGCGTAGAGGAAACTTTTGAACGCGGCGTAGGTCATGCTGCCGTAGCCGCGGAGGCCCGACACGGGTCGGCCGGCGCGGGCTTCGTCGACCTGATCGGGGTTGGCGTAGCTGACGGGGAGGTGCTTGTGTTCGCGGTTGATGGAGGTGGCGTAGATCACGCCGCCGTCTTGCACGAGGGTCCCCTCGGGGAAGTAATCATTGCCGGGGGTGCCTTGGCAGCGGGAGATGAATTGAAGGGCGGCTTGGAAAGCGGGGTCGTCGCAATCGACGCCCGAGTCGTAGAGGCCTTGGAGTAGGAACTGGGTGTTGCTCATGTCGGGTCGGCCGTGCTGGCCGTAGCCCGCGCCGCCGACGTAGGGGTGGTCGGCGGTGATCGTTTCGCCATCGGGCGTCACATCCCCGACGTTCCACTGAATCTCCTTGAGGAAACGCTGGGCGCTGCGGACAACCTGGGCGACGGCGGGGTCGTTGTCGATGCGGGCGAGGGCCGAGAGGCAGATCGCGGTGTTGTAGTTGGCGAGGATGCCGTCCGGGCTGTCACGGATCGACCCATCGGGCTGCACGCGATCAAGGATGTATTCGAGGGCTTTGGCGGCAACGGGGTCAGTGGCGTCGAGGTCGGGCTGGTCGAGCAGGGCGGCGAGGACCAGCCCGGTCACGGCCGGGCCGGGCTGAGGCGACCAGCTGCCATCCGCGTTCTGCGTGGTGCGGAGGTAATCGAGCCCGCGCTCGATCGCGGCGCGGGCCTGGGCTTGATGATTCGCGCCGAGGGCGACGGCAGGCGACGCGCAAACGAGCAGCGGCAAGAGCAGCAGGATGCCGAGGGCTTTGAGCATGGTCGGACTCCGGGACAAGCGTGCGGATAACGGCGAGTGTGAACACCGAAGTTTAGCCCGCGGATTTACAGCGAGTTTTCCCACGGGTCGTCGTCGGGCGAGCGGCGAGATCTGCCGGGGCTTCCGTGGCTTCCGGGGGCGGGATGTTGGTGCATGGGTTGAAACACGTCTCTACCATAGCTCGGCCCGGCCTCGGCCAAGGCTTTTTTGAGCGACAGCACGCACCACACCAAACACGCCGACATGCCACCAAAGAAGCTGAGGCTACAGAGATCGATCTGTCCCGACTGCAGCGTGCCGAACACCGACAGCAGCAGCATCAGCCCCACCCCCGCCAGCGCGATGATTCCCAAGGTGAACGCCGTGAGCGTCGCCCCGCGATGGCCATTCTTCACCGAAAAACCCAGCACCAGCATCACGACCGCGGGGACAACGGTGAGCAACGCCAGCAGTCCTGCGACCAGCGGAATGTAGGCCTGGGCCTGGCCGATCTGATCCCACATCTCCGCGGGCACTTGCCCGGACTGGTCGGCCTGCTTGAGCTGGTCCAACGGCATCAGCCCGACCAGCGCCAAACTGCCTACGCAGCACGTCGAAAACACCAGCAGCAACCCCGCGCTTACCCACACCGCAACCGCGGCCCGCAGGCCCGCCGGGCCCGCGCCCGGCACCGCCGGC
>CAYPCC010000074.1:0-12873 GCA_964409095.1 uncultured Phycisphaera sp.
ATTGGCACCGCATGGGCAACGCCGCGCTGACGATCATGTCCAACATGTTCACCAACCTCAACCTCACCGACATGGAGACCTGCTACAAAGTCTTCAAACGCCAGATCATCCAAGGCCTAGAGATCAAAGAAGACCGCTTCGGCTTCGAGCCCGAGATCACCGCCAAGCTCTCACGCATCAAAAATATCCGCATCTACGAAGTCGGCATCAGCTACTCCGGCCGCACCTACGAAGAAGGCAAAAAGATCGGCATGCGCGACGGCTTCCGCGCCCTGTGGTGCATCGTCAAGTACAACACCTGGGGCGGCGGCCCGCGCAAGACCATCTGAACCCCTCACCCCTCCTTCCACACTCGGGCAGCGCACCGCGAGGCATTCCGCACACTTCCCGTGCGGCTTGAAGCGTCGGCGCATCCGCACTATCACTGCACCTGAAGCGGAATCCGCTTCGGGAATCGCGCCGCCAACCCTACACTGGCGTTGGTTTCGGTTTCGCGTCTTCACCGGCCGTGGTTCTCACGGCGACATCTCGAAAGGAGCGTTTGGTATGCCTGCTGCCACCCATTCGACACCCGATCTGCGTAACCTCGCCTTCGTCGGCCACGCCGGGGCGGGCAAGACCACCCTCGTCGAAAACCTCCTGCACCACGCCGGAGTCGTCAACCCGCCCGGCACCGTCGAAGCCAAAAACACCCTCAGCGACTTCGCCGAAGAAGAACACCACCACGGCCACTCGCTCTTCGCCTCGGTCCTCCACGCCGACTACCAGGGCCGCCACCTCAACCTCCTCGACGCCCCCGGCTCGCCGGACTTCCTCGGCCAAACCATCGGCCTGTTCCCGGCGGTCGAAACCGTGGCCGTCGTCGTCAACGCCCAAGCCGGCATCCAACCCGTCACCCGAGAACTCATGCGCCGCGCCAAAGACCGCAACCTCTGCCGCATGATCATCGTCAACAAGATCGACGCCGCAGCAAACGGCACCGACCTGCACAGCCTGCTCGCCGACCTCCAGCAAGCCTTCGGCAAGGCGTGCCTGCCGCTGAATCTCCCGGCCGCGGGCGGCACCGCGGTCATCGACTGTTTCCAAAACCACGACGGCGACTCCGACCTCGGCCCCGTCGCCGACTACCACACCGCCATCATCGAGCAGGTTGTCGAAGTCGACGAAGACCTGATGACTACCTACCTCGAGCAGGGCGATATCGTCAGCCCGCAGCAGCTCCACGCCCCGTTCGAGAAAGCGCTGCGCGAGGGCCACCTCGTGCCGATCTGTTTCACGTCCGCGGCGCAAGGCGTCGGCGTCAAAGAACTCCTGGACACCATCGTTTCGCTCGCGCCCAACCCCGCCGAGGGCAACCCGCGCCCGTTCGTGCGTGGCCGAGTCGGCGAGGTCGATCTCGACCCCGCTCACGAAATCCACGCTGCCCCCGACCCCGATCAGCACGTGCTCGCCCACGTGTTCAATGTCCGCATCGACCCGTTCGTCGGCAAGCTCGCCGCGATCCGGGTCCACCAAGGCACACTGACCCCGCAGTCGTCGCTTTTCATCGACGACCCCGCCACCGGCGAGTCACGCAAGCCGATCAAGGCGGGGCATTTGTTCAAGCTGCAGGGCAAGCAGCAGATCGAATGCGACCGGGCTGTGCCCGGAGATATCGTGGCGTTGGCGAAGATTGACCCGCTGCATTTCGATGCGGTGCTGCACGATTCGCACGACGAGGACAACCTGCACCTGCGGCCTTTGGACCTGCCCGAGCCGATGTCGGCGTTGGCGATCTTGCCCAAGCAGCGGGGGGATGAGCAAAAAATCGCCGATGCGCTGGCCAAATTGCAGGAAGAAGACCCCACCTTCCGCGTCACCCGCGACCCGGTGACTCACGAAACCGTGATCCACGGCCTGGGCGACCTGCACCTGCGCATCCTCCTCGAAAAACTCGAACGCCAACACCACGTCGCCGTCGAGACGCAGGCGCCCAAGGTCGCCTACCGCGAAACGATCCAGGCGCAGGCCAAAGGCCAACACCGCCATAAAAAACAGACCGGCGGGGCGGGCCAATTCGGTGAAGTCCACCTCGAAGTCGAGCCGCTCCCGCGCGGCGAAGGGTTTGTCTTTGAAGACAAGACCCACGGCGGCTCGATCCCCAAGCCGTTCATCCCCGCGATCGAAAAAGGCGTCCGCCACGCGATGGATCAGGGCGCTTTGGCGGGCTATCCGTTGCAAGACCTCAAGGTCAGCGTGACCGACGGCAAGTACCACGCGGTGGATTCCAAAGAGATCGCGTTCGTCACGGCGGGCAAGCGCGCCTTTTTATCTGCCGTGTTGGACGCGCAGCCGACGCTGCTTGAGCCGATGGTGGAGTTAGAGATCACCGCGCCGAGTTCGCACTTGGGGGACATCACCAGCGACCTGTCGGGCAAGCGTGGCCGGGTGGTGACGACGGATTTTTTGTCGGGTGATCAGGCGTTGGTCCGGGCGGTCGTGCCGTTGGCGGAAGTGGGGTTGTATCCGTCGCAGCTCAAGTCGATGACGGGGGGGTTGGGTAGCTACACGCTCAGGTCAGCGGGCCACGAACCCGTTCCGCCGCAGCTGCGGGAGCAGTTGTGCAACGGCTATCAGCCGGAGCTGCAAGACGATTAGCGAGCCGCTTGCGCGTTTGCTTATCTGGGGAATATCGCCGTCCGTTTGGTAGCGGATCGGCGTTATTTCGTTGTGGGACATGGTAAATCGCGTGTTCACGCCGGCCGGGGGCAACGCGGTTATGATGCATTGATGAACTGGTCGACTTCCTTTTTAACCGATCCTTATTTCTATTACCTGTTGGTCTTGGGCGGCATGGCGATGATACCGCGGGCGCGCTATACCGCCGACCGGATGCTCGCGCTCAGCGCGGCCGAGGCCCAGAAGATCACGCCTAATTTTGCGCAGCGTGTGTGCGTGTTCATCCCCGGTATTTGTGTTGTGGCGTGTATCGGCATGTTTCACTACGCGCTGGGCGCGATCGTGTTGTTGGTGATGTTCTTGGTGATCTACTTCGTATTGATCATGTTGTTCAAGGCGGGCTCATCGCGCTAGCCGTTGATCATGATTCAAGTCATCCGCATCGACGCGCCGATATTTATCGTTCGTGGGTGTGTTTAAGTGTTGACTTAAATTCACACCGACGGTTACAGTAACCCTTAAGCTCCGCTGGGCGTCTTGAAAGGATCAACCGCCATGGCAACAAAGAAAGCCACGAAGAAAAAAGCTACGAAGAAAAAAGTCGTGAAGAAAGCGACAAAGAAGAAGGCTACCAAGAAGGTCGCCGCGAAAAAAGCGACCAAGAAGGTCGCTAAGAAGAAGGTCGCCAAGAAGGCCACCAAGAAGAAGAAGTGAAATCAGCTTGATGTTTTGGCCCGCGGCACGTGACGCGGGCATCCCCGGCGGGCCGCTCCGAATTACCGGCCCGCCACTGTTTCAAGCCCATAACCACGACGCCTCGGAGCTAAGACAGAGGACGGCCCCTTCGGGTCGTCCTCTTGTTTTTTCTGGGCGTTTCGGGGTCCGCTTGGAGTCTTAAAAACAAGGGATTTAGGCGTCTTTGACCTCGCCCAGCAGCACGTCCGCGGAGGCGTGGCGGAAGCTGCGGTCGGCATACACCGCGGCGATCCGGGCGAAGTCGTCGAGCTGGGCTTGGCGTGCGGCGGGGTCTTTGAGCAGGGGGGTTAGCGCCGCGGTGAGCGTTTCGGGGCTGCCGTCGTGCGGGACGAACTCGGGTACGATCCGGCCGAGCTGCATCGCTTCGCTGATCACGTTGGGCAGAGCAAAGGTGCGCGTGCGGATCAGCAGCTTGCCGACGGTGTGCCAGAGCTTCATGTTGCCGTTGTACATCGCCACCATCGGCGTCTGTCGTGAGGCCGCTTGCAGCGTCGCGGTGCCCGAGACGACAAGCGTGGCGTCGGCCCAGTCGAGGACCGCCGAGGCTTGGCCGGTGACGATCTGCATCCCGCGCGGCGGTCTGCCGCCGGGACACGTCTGCTTGATCTGCCGGGCCCTAGCCTCGTCCGCCGCCGCAATGACCACCGCCAAGTCGGGCACGCGGTGACGCAGCTGGTCGTACACCGCCAACATCGTTGGCCAGTTGCGTTCGATTTCTTTGGGCCGCGAGCCGGGCAAGAGCGCGAGCTTGGTTTGCCCGTCGCGCATCGGTTGCCCGGCGGTATCCCCTTTCGAGAGCGGTTTTGCGTTCGCCTCGTCGGTTTCAAACAACGGGTGCCCGACAAACGTGGACTTCACGCCCCGGCTACCAAACCACTCGGGCTCAAACGGCAAAAGGCACATCACATGATCCGTCAGCTTGCGAAGCCGACCGATCCGCCACGACGCCCAGGCCCAGAGCTGCGGCCCGACGAGGTGGACGATCTTCGCGTCGGGCCGGACCTTGCGCACCGCCCGGCACATCGACCAGTTGGCCGCGGGGCTGTCGGTCGGGACATGCGCCGCGATGTCGTTGTCTTTCAGCCAGTCGGCCAGCAACGCTTTTCGGCGCAGCAGCTCTTTGGCTTCGCTCGCGGCGCCGAAGCCCATCTTGGCGTGGGCGGTGGTGTGTTCGAGGATCTCGGCCCCGGCGGCTTCCATCTGGGGTCCACCGAACGCGACGATCGGCCGACCGGGCTCACGGCTTTTAATCTCGTCGATCAGCCGGGCGGCCAGCACATCCCCGCTGGGCTCAAAGACGGTGAATACGATGGGTTTGAGGTTCTCCACAACCACACAGTCTACGCAAACCGCACCCCCGGCGCACCCCCGGCGAACCCCCATCGCACCCCCGGCGTATCGGGTCGGCGTTTGGGCATCTCCGTGGACGCGTGGGTGTAGGGTGGGCGTGGGTGCGATATCCTTAACGGTGGGGGTGGGTTTTGTTCTGACTGGAGTGCTTACGTTGACTGATGTTTCCGATGCTTCGTCGTTGCCGACGGCCGAGTCCACGCCCGACGCGGGCGCGGGTCTTGAGCCGAGCGCTGCGTCTGACCCCGCTCCCGCGTCGCTGCTCGACCTCACCGCCGACGACGCCTCGTCATCGCCCTTGGTGCGTCGCCTCGACGCGGCCCGGCGGGACTTGCTCGAGCTATCGACCCGCAACCGCCTGCTCAACACGCCCCGCCGACGCAAGCGGTCCAAGGCGCTGGAGATCGTCGACGAGCACGCCGACGCGGTGTTTCACCTCCTGGTCGCCAAGGGCAACGCGCTAACGTTCGAGGCCGCCCCGGACAAGCCGGCCCAAGATGACGTGCAAGACACCGAACCTCAAGACCAAGCCGACGCCGAGCCTGCGTCCGACTCACTCCCGGGGGTCGAAGCGGGTTCGGCCGGGGCGATCTTCCGCCAACCGGAGGATCAACCGACCGATTCCACCCCCACCACACCGACCGACGCCGAAGGCGAAGCTGAACCCCGCAAAGACGCCGCGCCCCAACTCGACTCCGCCACCCTCACCGACCGAAAGCTGCAAACCCTGCTCAACTCCGAGGACTTGCAGAAGCGTTTGCTGCGCACGTTCTACGACGCCCGCACTTCGCAGCAGGAGCAAGGCGTCAACACGCTCTACCTCGCTCTGGGGTTTCTCAAGTGGTACGAGGATGACACCACCGACAACGCCCGCCACGCGCCGCTGCTGCTGGTCCCCGTCCACCTCGAACGCAAGAACGCCAACACGAGGTTCTCGCTGACTTACGACGACGGCGAGATCACCACGAATCTTTCCTTGCAAGCCAAGCTCAAGGCCGAGTTCGCCCTCGACTTGCCCGACGTCCCCGAAATCGACGACAACTTCGCCCCCTCGGCCTACATCCATCAGGTCCGCGAGATGATCGCCCCGGTCCAGCGCTGGGAAGTGCTCGGCGACGACATCGTGCTGTCGTTCTTTTCGTTCTCCAAGTTCCTGATGTACCGCGATCTTGATGAGGCGAATTGGCAAGACAAAAAAGGCCTGGCCGAGCACCCGCTATTGACGCAGTTGCTGGGCGATGGCGGGTTCCCCGACCGCGAGCCCGTCGTCGCGGACGACGCGATGCTCGACGACGTCATCGGCCCCGAGCAGATGATCCACGTCGTCCCGGCCGACACCTCGCAGGCCATCGCCGTTGAGGCCGTCCGTCAGGGCCGCAACCTCGTCGTCCAAGGCCCGCCCGGCACCGGCAAATCGCAAACCATCGCCAACCTCATCGCCGCCGCGGTCAAGGAAGGCAAAAAAGTCTTGTTCGTCGCCGAGAAGATGGCCGCGCTCGAAGTCGTTAAGCGCCGACTCACCAACGTCGGCCTGGGCGACATGTGCCTCGAACTGCACTCGCACAAAGCCCGCAAACGCGCGGTCCTCGACGACCTCGAACACACCCTCGCGCTCGGCGGCCCCAAAGACAAACCCACCGAAGCCTACTTCGAAGAGCTCGCCGCGACCCGCGACAACCTCAACGCCCACGCCCACGCGCTGCACGCGTCCATCGGCGAATCCGGCGTCACGCCCTACGACGCCATCGGCCAGCTTGTCCGCCTCCGCGCCGCCAGCTTCGCCCCGGCCGACTTCACGCTCGACCAGCCCGCTTCGTGGACCTCTGCCCAGACCACCGCAGCCCGCCGGACGCTCGAAGAATTCCTCGAACAGCTTGCCGTCGTCGGCACGCCGGATGAACACCCTTGGCGGGGTGCGTCCATCGACAGCATCCTGCCGATGGACCTCCAGCGTTTGGCCGAGAAGCTGCCCGGTGCCGCGGCGTCCTTACGCGGGGCAAGCGACAAAGCCCGGGCCTTGGCCGATGCGGTCGAAGACGATGCGCCGCTCACCGCCGGGCATACCCAAGCGTTGGCGGATCTCGCCCGGCGGTTGGCGGAAGCACCGCCGCTCGACCGCGACGCGATCACCCACGAGGTTTGGGCGCAGCAGTCGTCGGCGCTCGCCGAATTGGTTGAGCAGGGTCTGAACCTCACCGCGGTCCGCAAGCAGCTCGCCGGCAAAGTCAATGACGCCGGGTGGTCGGCCGACCTCACGCAAACCCGTCTCGACCTCGCCAGCTTCGGCACGTCTTGGCTGCGTTGGCTTAACCCGGCGTACAAGCGGGCCAAGCGCCAACTCGCCGCGACGCTCACCGGCCCGCCGCACAAGCCGCTGAGCGAGCGACTCAAACTCGTGGACCAGATCCTCGAAGCGCAAAAAGCGCTCAAAGCCATCGAGCGCGACGACGCCATCGGCCGATACGCCTTCGGCACGAGGTGGCGGGGCGAAGCGTCGGACTGGGAGGCGCTGGGCAAAATCCACGGCTGGAACCGCCGCAACGCCGAGCACGAGGACGACCTGCGCTGCCGGGCGTTGATCGCGTCGCTCGACGATCCGGCCGCGTTGATCCCCTTAGCCGATGAGGCCGAGGCCGCGGTGGCGTCGGCGGGGCGGGCGTTCGACGCGGCGACCGGGCCGGTGCGACTGGACTTGGCCGAGGCGTTCGGCGTGGATCAGGTCAGCGAGGTGCCGTTGGGCATCGCCGCGCAGCGACTCGAGGCGTGGGTCGCCGAGCCGGACGGGTTGACGCGGTGGATCAGCGTGCGCGACCGCCGGGCGGCGGCGAAGGCATTGGGCATGGCCCAACTCGTCGAACAACTCAACGACGGCGAACGCCCCCCGGCCGAGGCGATCGACGCGTTCGACATGGCGTACTACGAGGCGCTCCTGCGCCACGTTTTCGAGCAGCACCCCGAGCTCGCGCGTTTCACCGGCGAAGCCCACGAACACACCCTCGCCCAATTCCGCAAGCTCGACGCGGACCGTTCGGCGTTGGCGCGTCACGAAGTCGCCGTCGCTCACCACGCCAGGCTCCCCCGCGGCGGCGGCGAGGTCGGCCAAGTCGGCATCTTGCGGCGCGAGTTCCAGAAAAAACGCCGACACCTGCCGCTACGCACGCTGCTGCGTGAGGCGGGGTTGGCGATCCAGGCGATCAAGCCGGTGTTCATGATGAGCCCGATGTCGGTCGCCCAGTATCTCGAACCCGGCGGGCTGGAGTTTGATTTGATGTTGATGGACGAGGCGTCGCAGGTCCGCCCGGTCGATGCGCTGGGCGCGGTGGCGCGGTGTCAGCAGATCGTAGTGGTTGGTGACGACAAACAACTCCCGCCGACGCGGTTCTTCGACGCCATGACGTCCGGAGGCGACGGCGAAGAAGACAGTGACGACACCGAACTCGACACCTCCGACCTCGAATCGATCTTGGGCTTGTGTACCGCACAAAATATGCCCAGCTCGATGCTGCGTTGGCACTACCGCAGCCAGCACCCGTCGCTGATCGCGGTGAGCAACCGCGAGTTTTACGAGAGCAACCTCTACGTCATCCCCAGCCCCCGCCGCGACCCCGAAGACTTGGGCCTGCGGTTCCACCACATTACCGAGGGCTATTTCGACCGCGGCGGCACCGCCACGCACCGCGTCGAGGCGCAGGCCATCGCCCGAGCGGTGATGCAACACGCCGCCGAATCGCCCGAACTGACGCTGGGCGTCGGGGCGTTTAGCGTTCGGCAGCGCGACGCGATCCTTGACGAGATCGAACTGCTTCGCCGGGAGAATAAGGACGCCGAGGGGTTCTTCGCCGAAGACACCGAAGAGCCGTTCTTCGTGAAAAACCTCGAAAACATCCAAGGCGACGAACGCGACGTGATTTTTATCTCGGTTGGCTACGGCCCGGACGAGCGCGGCAACCTCACCATGAACTTCGGACCTCTGTCCAACGACGGCGGGGAGCGTCGGCTCAACGTGCTCATCACCCGCGCTAAGAAGCGTCTGGAAGTGTTCAGCTCGATGACCGCCGACGACATCGACCTGGCGCGCGTCACCAAACGCGGCCCCGCGGCGTTCCGCACCTTCCTGCGTTACGCCCAGACCGGCACGTTCGACGGCCGACCCGCTCAAGCCCCCGGCGTGTTGACCACGTTCGAGCAGAGCGTCGCCACGGCGCTCCAAGCCGCGGGCCACACCGTCGAGGCCCACGTCGGCGAGGCGGGGTTTTACGTCGATTTAGCCATCGTCGATCCCCAGACGCCGGGGCGGTATCTCTTGGGGATCACCTGCGACGGGCCGGGCTACGGGGCGTGTCGGTCGGCGCGGGAGCGCGACTCGAGCCGGGAGTTCACCCTGAAGATGCGCGGCTGGAAGATCCATCGCCTCTGGGAGATCGACTGGTTCAACCGCCCGCAAGAACAACTGCAACACATCATCGACGCCGTGGCCGCCGCCCAAGCTGGCGACGCGCCCAAGAGCGCTTCGCCCAAGCCCAGCCGACCCACGATCGAACGCCAAGCGGTCAGCGAAAACGAATCCGCCGACCGCTTCGCCGGCATCCCCAATGCTCCTTATGCCGAAGCGAAATTCAAGAAGCTGCCCCGCAAAGACCTGGATGAGCTCGACAACTTCCAGCTCATGGAGTTGGTCACGAAGATTGTCGAGATCGAGGCGCCGATCCACGGCGAGGAGGTCGCCCGCCGAGCGTCCGACATCTACAACGTCGAGCGCATGACCAGCAAGCTATCCGGCCTGCTCGAATCAGCGCTGATGGACGCGGTGAACGCGGGCAAGCTGGAGGTTGGCGGGGGCTTCTACTCGCTGCCGGGCGTATCGACGGTGAGTTTGGTGCGCAGCCGTGCGGATGTGGGATCGCCGGGCCTGCGCAAGCCCGAGTTTTTGCCGCCCGCCGAGGTGCGGTTTGCGCTCGAGAGCGTCGTGAAGACCGCGATCGGCGTATCGCCCGAAGACGCGGTGATCGAATCATCCCGGCTCTTGGGCTTCGCATCGACGCGCAGCAACCTGCGGGAGGTCATCGACCGCGAACTTCACACGTTGCTCGGATTCGGCGTGCTTCAAGAACGTGACGGCGCGCTCTTTGTCGCCCCATAAAAATAACCCCGCCGTGTGGCGGGGTTCAGTACCGGAGTTGGACATGATGAGGTTTTTCCGCATGGAAGCCACACTGGCCTGCACTAGAAACTCTCACTCAGGCTGGATCAAGTTTGGGGGAGCAGGTCACTTGTAATTGATCAACAGGTATTATCCCAATTCAAGCTTGATCAAGATAGCCAGGTAACAATATATTTTTGATGGGTCTAGGAATTTAAGCGGCCGACAAACTCTCACCGGCCGGATGAAAACAAGCATAAGCCGCTTGTACCGCCGTTCTCGAATCGCAGAGGCCAAGTTCCGTCGTCTGGACTGATCTTTTGCGATGGACCTCACCGCCACCGACGCCACCGACGCCGCCGAGTTGACCGGGCTGTCGCTGCGGATCACCACACGGCTTGCCATCGAAGATTGCTCTGGCTCGTCCGACCTGGCCCAAGAACTGGTCGATCGGTTCGGCTGGTCGATGGACCCGGTCCCCCCCCGGCTTCGTCTCACGCATGAAGCAGAACCCCAACAAGAGCGACTACACCGATGCCCACATGCTTGCCGACCTCGAAAGCGTGGGCGGCAGTGCAGAACTTCACAATACTCCCCAAGTGGCCCGAACCCCGGGCCTGCGATGCAGTCATTTAGTCGCTACGCACTTGCCCCGCCGGGCGCTACCTTTTTAGACCGCTGTTCACACTGCCCGATGGGTGAAAGCTGTTTCAATCCACACCTGCGTGAAGAAGGTGATATCGGCGTGACACGGTGTTCCCCTCGCCGTCGATGAATACCAGGACGGCTGGGTACCTCTGCTTTTGGCCTTTATGCCAAGAAAGCAGGCGTCATCCGGCGGCCTTGCGCGTAGATTTTTTCTTCGCCATATCCCCGTCCTAGGGCGCACTATTTTTGAAAAACTACATCCCAAAGGTGTAGTCGTGTATCGGATCGAGAAACAGCGCCAGATGCTTATTCCCCAACAGATAAGGATAAAATGAATACGGTGCAAGAAAAAACCCCGCCGTGTGGCGGGGTTCAGTACCGGAGGTGGGACTCGAACCCACAAGATGTTGCCATCAGTGGATTTTGAATCCACCGCGTCTGCCAATTCCGCCACTCCGGCGTGTCGGGGATCGCACAGTTTACGGCCCGCCGCGCACAACGCAACGCCCCAACTCACCGCTACACTGAGCGAACCAACCTCCACAGGACTCTCCGCATGATTCGGCCCGGCCTCGTCTCGATCACCTTCCGTCAACTCTCCGCCCCCGCAATCTGCCAACTCGCCGCGGACCACCAATTCGAAGGCATCGAGTGGGGCGGGGATGTCCACGTCCCGGTCGGCGATGTGAATACGGCGGCCCGGGTCGCCACGCTCACCGCCGACCACGGCTTGGCGGTGGCGGCCTACGGGTCGTATCACCGGCTGGGCGTGAGCGGGGCGGACGAGTGGGCGAAGACCGTGGAGACCGCCGCGACGCTGGGTGCTCCGATCATCCGGGTGTGGTGCGGAAACGTCGGCTCGGCCGAGGCCGACGACGCGACACGGCAGCAGGTCGTCGCCGCCGCGCAGTACGCCGCCGAGGTCGCGGCGGCGGCGGGCTTGACGATCGCTTGCGAATGGCACGGCAAGACGCTGACCGACACCGCGGCCTCGGCCCAGGCGTTGTTCGACGCCGTAGATCACCCCGCGTTCGGAACCTATTGGCAGCCGCACCAGCGCATGGGCTTTGCGGATTGTTTGGACGACATGGAAACCGCGTTGCCCCGGCTGGTGGGGCTGCACGTTTTTCAGTGGGACCTCGATACGATCGAGCGGCAGCCGTTGACGCGGGGCCAGGGCTTGTGGCCGACGTATCTGCGTCAGGCGAAGGCTTGCCCGCGCTTGATGGCGGGCGGCTCGATGTACGCGATGTTGGAATTCGTGCGCGACGACGAGCCGGCGAACCTCCCGGCCGACGCGAAGGAACTGCGGCGTTGGCTCGGCGAGATCAACCGCTGAGCGGGCGGACAAGACGTGGTCGAAAGACTCACGCGGCCTGATGTCGTGGCTGGGCGAGCTTGGCCAGTTGTCGGATGAGGTCTTTGGGATGGAGCGGCATCGCCAGGTGGCGGACGTCCCGGCCGATCTTGACGTTGTCGTCGAGTTCGATGTTGCCCTTGGGCGAGATCACCACGACCGGCAGCTTGCTGCCCCCGGCGGCGTGGTCGGCGGAGCGCAACTTGTTGCCCAGTTCGGTGCGTTCGCGGACCGATCGCAGGTGGACCACCGCGACGTTGGCCGTCGCCCCGGTGGGGTTGAAGCAGCGCACGAGTGGGGCGATCGCGTCGTGTTCGGGGTCGAGTCCGACAAACACCGGCCGGGCGGGGCTGTTGAGGGAAGCGGCAGCCGCGTGGGGCGGTGCGGTGGGTAGGGCGAGCTTGCGGGCGTCTTCGATTTTTTCGGGCAGGGTTTCGAGCAAGATCGCCAGTCGGCCGGTCGGCAGGGTCTGCGGCTTCAGCAGGCCGTCGGTGGAGGCGATGGCGTCGTCGCCGCCGTGGCCCAGGAGCAGGGCGTCGGCGTGAGCGTCGGCGAAACGGATGATGTTCAGCAGGTCGTTGGCCGTGCCGGCGAGGTGGCGCGACCGGCTCGGGGGCGTGTGGTGCAGCCCGACGGGGTTGGCGAGTTCCGGCCCGCACCCCCAGCGGCGCAGCACCTTGTCCATCAGCGTCGCGTGGGTTTCCAAAAGCAGGTGCGCTTCGGTCTCCGGCAGCGTCGCGCTCAAAGAATCAGCGGTCTCCAAGACCTCGGCGTAGCGTGGCCCGATCCGGCAGGCCAAGACCAAACGGCCCGCGTCGTGGATCAGTCCCGCGGTATAAGCCGTGTCGATCTCGTCGGGTTTGCTCCCGGCCTCACGCACCAACGCCGCGGCCAGCGTGGCGACCGCGACCGAGTGACGCCAAAACCCCGCGCCCTCAAACGCGAGGCCCGACGCCTCGGGCAC
>CAYPCC010000075.1:0-12830 GCA_964409095.1 uncultured Phycisphaera sp.
TCCTCATCGGCGACGAAGACGACGCCCGCCGCTGGGCCCACAAGACCCTGCGCCTTGATCCGTTTAACGCCTCGATGGCGCTGCTGCTCGGCAAGCTCCCCGACGACGAGGCCGTCGGCCCCACCGCGCAGCAAACCCTCAAACGCGTCGCCCTGAAATTCCCCGGCTACCCCGACGTGCAGCGTGCCTACCAGCAGCGCATCGAACTCGATCAGCAGAGAGTCGCATGAAACACCCGCAATCCCAACACGAAGACATCGCCCAAGCTCTGGACCACGCCCAGCTCGCGCTGGCGGCCAACCTCCTCGAAACGGCGTTGGATCATGTCCAGGAAGCGCTGCGTCTGGACCCCGATCACGCCGAGGCCCGCGTCCTCGAAGCCCGCATCCGCCTGCGTCGGCACGAACCCCGCCTCGCACTCACCGCGTTGGACAACCGCGATCACGTGGCGAATCCCGACACCAACCCCGGCAGCGTCGCCCGCCCGGATGTCACGATGCTCCGGGCCACGGCGCTCGCGGCCAACGGCAAGGTCGAACTTGCGGTCACGATCATGGAATCGCTCGCCCAAGCATTCCCCGACGACGCAGGCGTGCTGCGGGCCTTGGCGGGGATGCAAATCCACGACCGCCGCAAGCAAGACGCCGCCGCCACGCTCAAACGGGTCATCGAACTCGAACCCACGGACCGCGCCGCGTCGCGGCTACGGGCCGACCTGCTCGCGGACGTGGACCCCGCCGCCGCGCTCGAGGCGTTGGGCAAGATCGACGCCAACAACCGCACCCGCGCCGCTCGGCTGTGCCGCAAGAGCGATCGTTTGCCCGAAGCCGAGACGCATTACGCCGAGCTCCTCGCCACGCTCGACGCCGAGGGCGCGGGTCGGCCGGACCTGCGCCGCGAGGCCGCCGACGTGGCCGAGGTGATGGGTGAGAACCACAAAGCCCTGGACCGACTGGCGGGGGTGACGTCGGCCGCCCCACTCAAGGCCCAAGACGCCGCCGAGGCGTGGCGTCGCGTGGGCCGACTGCATCTCAACGCGGGGCGGTGGGGAGAATCCGCCCGGGCCTACTACAACGCCGCCCGCCGGCAGCCCGAGGACGCCGAGGCGTGGGCGGGTCTGGTGACCTGTGGCCACGTCGCGGGGCGCAAGCGACTCATGAACCGGGCCGACCGCAAACTGCGGGCGATGACGACGCGCGAAGCACGCCGCAACCTCTTGGCCCGGCTGTACCCGCACTTCGTCGGCGCTCCGCATCAAGCCGTCCCCGAAGCGGCGATGGCCCACTCGCCTTTGCAGCGGATGCTCGCCGACGCCGCGAAGGTGATGCGTAAGACCGCAGAAAAACACCCCGGCCGGGCGGACGTGCATTTCCACCACGGGGTCTGCAACCTGGGCCGCGGCGAAACCGCCGACGCCAGCGATGCGCTGGCGAAAGCTCTCGCCATCAACCCACGCTACGAAGCGGCGCAAAAATGGGCCGACCGTTTGGGCGTCGGCCGCGACGAACACGAACTGCTCGAACTCCACGAGATTTGATGCACCGACGCCCGAGGGAATCGGAGGGGATTCCTTCGGGCGGGTCGCATCAATTTGAAACGCTCAGCGATCAATCACCCGCCACGAGACAACCTTTACGGGTTGTCTTTTTCGTTGCTTTCTTCTTCCGGGGGCGCGTTGCCGTTGAGTAAGATCGTGATTTCGATTTGGAACGGGGCGGTGAAGTCTTCGAGGCGTTTGCCGGTGGCTCTCCAGCGATAGAGGCTCGAGAGCAGCGGGCCGTCGATGTTGTCGAAGCCGGTGGAGGTGAGCAAGTCGGCCTGAAGCACGGTGCCGTCGAGGTCGAACGTGATCACGGCGCGGGGGTTGCGGGGGATCGTGAACAACGCGGCGGCGGACCAGTTGGGTCGGAAGGTTTTGACTTCGAGGCCCGGGCCGACGAGTACTTGGCCGGGGCGGATGGATTGGGCGTTGATGAGCTGGGTCGGGTCCGCTTCGCGGTCGGAGCGCGGGGCGGAGGTGGGTTGGTCGCCCTGGTCTTGCGAGGCGACGGTGGGCGGGGATTCGGGGGCGGACTGGGGTGGGGTCGGAGTGGGCGCGGGGAGGCCGGGCGTGTCTTGCGGGGCGTTACCGAGTTGGTCAACGGGGCCCGGAGTTTGGATGGCCGACGTGGGCAGGTCGCCGGGGCCGTCGGAGGGCAAGGGGTCTTGCGACATGTCGGCGACCTGCTGCGACGCGGGCGTCGGGGCGTCGGCGGGGTGGGGCGTGGGCGGCGTGGGTGGAACGGCGACGGCGGCCTGAGTTCCCGTATCTTGTGGGTCGCGTTCGAGCGGGGCACCCGGAACCGGGTCGGCCTTGTCCTGCAAGATCGGCTGCAGCGTCACCGACTCGCGGGCCAAGAGGTCTTGAAAATCATCGTGGGCGATCCACGCCACCGTCACGCGGGCCGGCTCATCGGCACGGCCCAGGTCGAGCTTGTCCGGCATCTCGGCCTCGATCGGCTGCTTGATGGCGATCGGCAAGGCCAGCGCGTTGTTGCCCTCGTAATCCCCCTCCGCGATGTCGTTTTCGTCGTCCGCCACCACGATCAGGTGCATCGTCGAAGACAACACCATCTCCGGCGTGATCACGATCTCGCGGGGGCCGCTGCGGTACGCCCCGCCCCCCGGCAGCTCACCGGGATAAGCCCCGCGGGGTTCGCTGACCAGCAGCACATCATCGATGGAGACTTGATCGTCCACCGACCAATACACCCGGTCGCCCCACAATAAATCCGGTGCGGCCAACGGGCTGCGGTTGGTGACGTCGAACGACAACGCGGTGGGTTGGTTGAGAGTGAGCTGCGCTTCGCCGGACGAGAGCTTGAGGTTCTGCGGGGCGAGGTCGGGGTGGGTCGCGGGTTCGAGGCGGAGGGGGACCGATCGGGTGGCGTTCCAGCCCAAAATAACGTGATGGGCGTATTGCCGGGTGCCTTTCATGACATCCCCCTGCACCGTTCGCTCGGGCCCGACGCTCTCAACGATCAAACGATATTCACCAGGCTCAACGCCCAGCGGTAGCCGTAGCTCGAACGGCCCGCTTTCGCTCGACGCGCCCGGGCCCAGCGGTCGGCGACGCGGCACGTTCAGCAGCACCAAGTCTTCGCCCGACACTTGGTCGTCGGCCGAGAGGATCACGCGGTCACGCCAACCCGCTTTCGCCCAGCCCGCGTCTTGGTGGTTATGCAGCATGTAGCGGATCGACGTCGTGCCGCCGGCGTAGGCGTAGGATGGGGCGTCGATCGCGTCGATGGTGATCAGGGCCGGGTGCAGCGAGTCGATCCAAAGCGCGGTTGCCGCGGTCGTTTGCGGAGCATTTTCGGCCGAGGCCGCGGCGATGACGAACCACGACCCCTGGGTATCTTCCGGGATCAAAAACGACGTCTCCCGCGGAACCGTCTGGCCCGCGGCGATGACGTTGCCCCGACCCCCTTGCGAAAGAATTTCGTCGTCCATCCGGATCAAGTGCCGGTCGGCCTCATCGAGTTGCCGGTCTTGCGAGAGGTACAACGACCACGCAATCCCGCGGGCCTCGACGAACCCGGTGTTGGTGATCTCAAATCCGATGCCGGGGCTTTGGCCGACTACGGCCGACTCAGGCACCGCGGTGAAAGCCACGTTCAACTCGGCTTGCGGGGGCGTCCGCGGCCCCGACCGATCCAGCATCGACGCGCCCACCGGCAAGAGCGCCGCGTGGAGCACGACCGCGATCGCCGAGGCGATCCAGAGCGGCAAGATGGAATCGGGGTGACGCATGGCGGGGGTCGTGGATCACCGGGGGACCAGCGGGCGAGCGGCGATCTGCGATCGCCGGCTAAACCGTTATTTGAGGGTTTATTCCGGGGGTGGGCCGACGATAGCGAAGTTTTCGAGGCCGGCTTGTTCGACGCGCTGCAAGAGGTCCCACACGATCGGGCCGCGGTCGGCGCTGCCGTCTTGGGCGAGGCTGACGTACAGCGTCGGCCCCGTCGGGTCGGCGGCGAAGTCACGCAAGAGGGTGTCGAGCGCCGCGGCGTCCAGCGGATCGCCGGCAAAGTTGAACCCGCCGTCGGCATCAATGGTGAGCAGTCGGATCGCCTGCCCCGCGGGCTGCCCGCCTCCGGCGACCGGAGCCAGCCCCACCGACAACGCATCCGCCCGGATCATCACGACGAAGCTGTAGATAAAAAACGTCAGCAGCAGAAACACCACGTCGAGCAGCGGCATCATCTCCAGACGCGGGCTGTAGTCGTGGCGGCGGAGCGAGGGCATGCTTTGATTCTACCCGGTTCAGATCGGGCGCAAGAAAAAGCCCGCGGGATGGGCTGCGGGCTCAAAAAACATGTCCGTCCATTCGCATCAAGAGCCGCAGTTAAAGATGCCGGCGACGACGCATCGACGCCAGCCCCAATAAGCCAGCAAGCATCCCGACGGTGGTGGGTTCGGGGATCGGCACGACTTCGTAACCGATATCACGCAAGCTCTGGATGGTTAATTGGCTGGTAAATGTGGGAGCATCCAACCAGCCGGTCATCAACTCGAATTGCAGGTCTTGCCCGGTGAAGATCGACGTCAGCCCGGTCGGTCCGGCACCGTTATCAACTTCATTCCAGTGCCCGTTGGCGGTACCCGGCCCCCCGCCCAGCTCGACGGGAACGAAGGTCGCGGCCTGAGCGAATTCGAGGTTGAATGCCGCCACCCCCGCCGCGCCGGTGTATTGACCACTGTTGTTTACATACACTTCTTGTGCAGTTGTCACGCCCCCGCCTGTGGCGTCGGAAATGTTCCACAAGGTTCCGCGATGCCGATGACGTGTCCCATCTCGTGCAAGATCACTTCGTTAAAGCTGCCGTTGGTTTCAAGACCGGCCACGTCGGCCGAGTCAAATTGCATCGCGCCGTTCGTCGCGTAAAGAAAATTAGGCGTGACCACACCGCTCGTAGGACCCGCTTGTCCGAGAACCCCCCCAACCCCATCAATCGGACTCAGATCGACCTGAATCTCCACGGTGTTGGCCCCGCCGACGGTCTCTTGATAACCCAAAATGGTCGATTCCCAGAACGCTTCGGCCGCACTAAAGGCCGCAGCCTGAGACGCCGTGGGAGCGACCGTGTAATTCAACACAATATCAAAGCCCGGATCGACCACGGCCGCGCCTGCGTTGGGGATGGCAATGCGCTGACCGGTGCTTTCACCGGTGCTTTCATAGGTGTAGCTTTCGAGCCTGATTGTGCCGAATCCGTCTAAACCCCATGCCGGCACAACCGCGGCGGCGAACAAGAATCCCGATATCCATTTCAAGTAATGATTCATCTTCCCTGACCCTCTCAAAAAAAGTGATTGCTGTACACCATCGTGGTCTACATTGGCAACCGATGAAGTCGCTTCGACACGGCGAGCCTTACTGATCAAAAGCCGTACAAAACTATAGATTCGCATATCGCGCGTCAAGACAATTCATGGTTGAGTTTGATCAAAAAAATCGCAATCGAGCGAACGATATTCACCCGCTTAGGGCTACAGCCGCACCGCGCTCCACGCGGCTTTGACTTCCTCGGCGGTGGCGTCGGCGATGAGGGTCACTTCGCCCATCCGCACCGGCAAGACCAGCCGCAGTCGGCCGTCGCGGACTTTTTTGTCCAGCGCCATGGTCTTGAGCAGGATCGCATCGGGGGCGAGGTGCTTGGCGGCCGTGGGCAGGCCCACCGCGGCGCAGCCCGCGACGACGCGATCGAGCAGGTGCGGCGCACACAGCTTGCGGTTCACCGCAAAGGCGGTAGCGGCGACGAGGCCCAGCGACACGGCCTCGCCGTGCTTGTATTTCGTGCCGAACTGGCTGGTGGCTTCGATGGCGTGGGCGAAGGTGTGGCCGAGGTTGAGGTGGGCGCGTTCCCCCGCTTCTTTTTCGTCGGCCATGACGACCGCCGCTTTGATCTCGACGTTACGTTTCACCAATTCAACCAGCGTCGGCATATCCAGCGACAGAATCTGCTCGGCGTGTTCAACGATCCAGTCAAATAAGGGCGGCTGGCCGGGTAACGGATCGCGGATGATGCCATGCTTCAGGCATTCCGCCAAGCCGCAGCGGAGTTCGCGCTGGCTGAGCGTGGTGAGGACTTCGGGGTCGATGACCACTCGGCTGGGTTGGTGGAACGCGCCGATGAGGTTTTTGCCTTGCGGGACGTTGACGCCGGTCTTGCCGCCGACCGAGGCGTCGACCATGGCCAAGAGCGACGTGGGGCATTGCACGAACGGGATGCCGCGGAGGTAGGTCGCGGCGGCAAAGCCCGCGACGTCGCCGCAGATGCCCCCGCCGAGCGTGACCAGGGCGTGGCCGCGTTCGAGTTTGTTCTCGAGCATGATGTCGTAGAGCGTGCGCACCGTGCCGAGGGTCTTCTTTTTTTCGCTGACGGGGATGACCGCGACGACGGTGTCGAGGCCTTGGGCTTCCATGGCTTTCGCCACCGGGCGGGCGTGGTGCGGCTCGACGCCTTCGTCGGTGACGAGGATGGCTTTGTCGGCAGAGGGGATCGCCTCACGCACGAGGTGGCCCAGCTGCATCAGGCAGCCCGGCTCGATGACGATGTCGTATTGGTGGTGGGGAAGCGTGAGGTCGACAGTGGGCATAGTGGGTTAAGGATAGCGGGATTTTTAGATTTCACCGCCGCGCTATTCGATGTTTAGCGGGCGATCGAAGATCGCCGTTCGCATAGGTGGCAATTTGTTGGTAAGCGCTCCGGTCACATCAAAACCACCGCGATCTGCGATCGCCCGCTAAACGTGATCCCGCGACCGTTCGAGCTGCGCCAGCGCTGCGGCGGGGTCGTCGGGTAATTCACGGTTGACTGATCTGCTTACGGTTTCCTCGCCCTCCTCGTCGGCAGCGCCACGCAACCGTTCGAGCACCCGCTCCCGTTTTGACGGCCGGCCGGCCCGCCGCTTGCGTGCCAGCATCACCAGGCCCAGCAGCCCCGCCATCACGACGACCCCGCCGACCACCACGATGCTGCCCCGCCCCGTCGACCCGGCGGACTCGACTACCGTCGCCGACCGGCCGACAAACACGGGGTAAATCCGCGGTACGCCGTCTGCATCGACATCGGTCCACGTCTTGTAAAACCGCGAAAGCACCCGCACCGTCTGCCCCTCTCGCGGCGGCGTGATGCGTCCCTCGGGATCGACCAGATACACCACCGCGACAAACTCGTCGCCAGATTCGTCGCCAGACTCATCGGGTTCGGGCCTGACCACCACCCCCCACTCCTTGAGCGACTCGCCCCACGGCCCGGCCCGCTGCGTCCGCGTCTCTCGCTGACGGCCCGCGTAACGCCCCTCGATCACCAATAACGCGCCCCGATACGCCCCCGGCTCGGCAAGCAGCTTCCCGTAATCCGGCACCGCCGCCCCCGGCACAAAACCCCGGACCGCCTCGGCCGGGTCCCACGTCGCCACGCTACTCAGCAGCCCCGTCCACGCCGGCTCATCGGGACGCAATCCGTCCGCCGCGGTGTCGAGTTGGATCACCTGCGCTTCGGTCAATGCGGGGATCGCCGCCGACTCTGCCGTGCCCAGCAGCAAAACCGTGCTCGTTAGCCCAATGCTCAGCATCGCCCCATCATACCGCCCGCCGCGGGAAAACCGCCCCGCCACGGCCGACGCCCGCATCCGCTAAACTGTTCGATTCCCCGCTTCCGATCACCCCCACGACCCGCGACCCCATGACCGCGACTCCCTCCCCAAAAAAATTATCCGACGCGACTTCCGGGGGGATCCCCGACGACGTCTTCACCCTCCCCGCCGGCGTGACCCAGGTCATCCCCATCCTCGACTTCGGCAGCCAATACGTCCAGCTCATCGCCCGCCGGGTCCGCGACGCGGGGGTCTACTCCATGCTCGTCGGCCCCCAAGTCACCGTCGAACAACTCCAAAAACTCAACCCCACCGGCATCATCCTCTCCGGCGGGCCGTCGTCGGTCTACGACGACAACGCCCCTAAGCCCGACCCCCGACTCTTCGATCTGGGCGTCCCGGTGCTGGGCATCTGCTACGGCATGCAGGTCGGCTGCGAACTCTTGGGCGCGGAAGTCAAAAACGCCTCGTCCCGTGAGTACGGTCGCGTCCAACTCCGCGTCCAAGAAAACACCGACCTCTTCAAGGGCGTGCCCGCCCGAACCAGCGCCTGGATGTCCCACGGCGATCAGGTCAACACCCTGCCCCCGGAATTTGTCGCCACAGCCACCACGCCCACTTGCCCCTTTGCCGCGGTCCGCCACAAGGAAAAACCCTTCTACGGCGTGCAGTTCCACCCCGAAGTCACCCACACCCCCCACGGCGGCGACATCCTCTCCAACTTCCTGTTTAACGCCTGCGGCTGCCGCGGCGACTGGACCATGGCCGACTTCCTGGCAAGCGAATCCAAACGCATCAAAGAAATCGTCGGCGACGACCACGTCATCCTCGGCCTCTCGGGCGGCGTCGATTCCTCCGTCGTCGCCGCCATGCTCGCCAAGTCCATCGGCAAACAACTCACCTGCATCTTCGTCGACAACGGCCTCCTGCGCAAAGGCGAACGCGACTTTGTCGAACAAACCTTCCGCGGCCACTTCGACCTCGACCTCCGCGTCATCGACGCCGAGAAAGTCTTCCTGGGCGACCTCGCGGGCATCGAAGACCCCCAAGAAAAACGCACCCGCATCGGCCACCGCTTCATCGACGTGTTTAAAGAAACCGCGACGCAGATCAAGTCCGAATTCGAAAACCAGAACACGCAGATCAAGTACCTCGCCCAAGGCACGCTCTACCCCGATGTCATCGAGTCCGGCCACGGCTACGCCGGGACCGCCGCCAACATCAAGCTCCACCACAACGTCGGCGGCCTCCCCGAACAACTGGGCTTCGACCTCATCGAACCGCTGCGCTCGCTCTTCAAAGACGAAGTCCGCGCGCTGGGCACCGTGCTGGGCCTGCCCGACGGCATGGTCTGGCGACACCCGTTCCCCGGCCCGGGTCTCGCGGTGCGCGTGCTGGGCGAAGTCAATAAAGAGCAACTCGATCTGGTCCGCGAGGCCGACGAAATCCTGCTCGAAGAAATCGTCGCCAACGGGTTGTACCGCAAAACCGCGCAGGTCTTCGCCGTGCTGCTGCCGGTCAAAGCCGTCGGTGTCATGGGCGACGGCCGAACCCACGAGCAAGTCGTCGCCATCCGCGCCGTCGAAAGCCAAGACTTCATGACCGCCGACTGGGCCCGCATCCCCTACGACGTGCTGGCGACCATCAGCAACCGCATCATCAACGAGGTCCGCGGCGTCAACCGCGTCTGCTACGACATCTCCAGCAAGCCGCCCGCCACGATCGAGTGGGAATAAAGGCTACCCGACGCCGGCCGCGAGTCGTATCATGGAGGCATGAAATCCACGCTGACCCTGCTCGCTTGCCTTAGCCTCGGCCTCCCCAGCCTCAACGCTTCCGCCGACGAAACCGCACCGCCCGCCTCCGCCCCCGCCACCGATGGCAGCTGCTGCGTCACCCCCGCCGGCCGCACCGCGCAACTGAGCGCCTGGCTCGCCGCCCACCCGGAAGTTGCCCCCCCGCAAGTTGCCCCACCGCAAGCCACCGCCGCCGCCAAAGACGCGCCCGCGCCCCCCGCCGACGCCGCCCCCGAAGGCATGGCCTGGGTCCCCGCCGGCACCTTCACCATGGGCACCGACGCCCCCGAGACCTGGGCCAACGAACACCCCGCCCACCGCGTTCAGCTCGACGGGTTCTGGATGGACGTCACCGAAGTCACCAACGACCAGTACGCCGCCTTCGTCGAAGCCACCGGCTACGTCACCGTCGCCGAGCGACCCGTCGATTGGGAAGCCCTCAAACACCAAGTCCCCCCCGGCACGCCCAAGCCCCCCGCCGACATGCTCGCCCCCGGCTCGCTGGTCTTCACCCCACCCGACCACCCCGTCGACCTCCGCAACCTCGCTGCGTGGTGGACCTGGACCCCCGGCGCAAGCTGGAAGCACCCCGCCGGCCCCGGTAGTTCGATCGACGGCAAAGGCAACCACCCCGTTGTGCAGATCGCCTGGGAAGACGCCAAAGCCTACGCCGACTGGGCTGGCAAACAACTGCCCACCGAAGCCCAGTGGGAATACGCCGCCCGCGGCGGGTCCGACAACACCCGCTTCGCCTGGGGCGACACCTTCAAACCCGATGGTCAACCCATGGCCAACACCTGGGACGGCCAGTTCCCCCACCGCAACACCCAAGAAGACCAACACGTCCTCGCCGCCCCGGTCAAAAGTTTTCCGCCCAACGGCTACGGCCTCTACGACACCGCGGGCAACGTCTGGGAATGGACCGCCGACTTCTACCGCGACGACCGCCACGTCGCCCTGGCCAAACAAGACCTCGTCATCAACCCCCCCGGCCCCGACATGCCCGCCGACGCCGCCAACCCCAACGCCAAATCCCGCGTCATCAAAGGCGGCTCCTTCCTCTGCCACAAAGACTACTGCGAAAGTTACCGCCCCCCCGCCCGCCGCGGCACCCCCGAAGACACCGGCCTCCAACACACCGGGTTTCGGTGTGTGGTCAATCCGGATTAACTCAAACTAAATACGTCGCGACCGATGAGAGAACGATTTAAGCTCTAATTAACGGCTAGGAGTTGGCCGACCTTTCTTACTCTTCAGGGACCATAACGTATGAAACCAATCGCCCCGCTGCTCGCTGTACTTGCGTGTTTGATTTGCCTCGGCCAACCCGCCGCCGCTCAGTCCGACAAGCCCAACATCCTTGTGATCTGGGGCGACGATATCGGCACGTGGAACATCAGTCACAACAGCCGAGGCATGATGGGCTACAACACGCCCAACATCGACCGCATCGCGCGTGAAGGCGTTAGCTTCACCGACTACTACGCACAGCAATCCTGCACCGCCGGCCGAGCCGCCTTTATCAGCGGCAGCGTCCCCGTGCGTTCGGGCATGACCAAGGTCGGCCTGCCCGGAGCTGAACAAGGCTGGCAGGAAACCGATATCACCATGGCCGCGGTCATGAAATCACTCGGCTATGCCACCGCCCAGTTCGGTAAAAACCACCAAGGCGACCGCGACGAACACCTACCCACCAACCACGGCTTCGACGAATTCTTCGGCCCGCTCTACCACCTAAACGCCTCGGAAGAACCCGAGAACCGCGACTACCCCGCCGACTACGTCCTGCCCAGCGGCAAGACGTTTCTCGAAACCTACGGCCCCCGCGGCGTGATCCGTTCCAGTGTCGATGCCGACGGCAACCAGACCATCGAGGACACCGGGCCGCTGACGAAAAAGCGGATGGAAACCATCGATGAGGAAACCCTCGCCGCCGCCAAGGACTACATCAAACGCCAAGTCGAAGCCGGCAAACCCTTCTTTTGCTGGTGGAACGGCACGCGGATGCACTTCCGCACCCACGTCAAAGAAGAACACAAAAACCTCGCCGGGCCCAACTCCGACGAATACTCTGACGGCATGGTCGAACACGACATACACGTCGGCGAACTGCTTGACCTGCTCGACGAACTCGGCATCGCCGATAACACCATTGTCCAATACTCCACCGACAACGGCCCCCACTACAACGCCTGGCCTGACGCCGGCACAACCCTCTTCCGCAGCGAAAAAAACTCCAACTGGGAAGGTGCCTACCGCGTCCCAGCTTTTGTCCGCTGGCCCGGCCAGTGGCCCGCCGGGGCGACCGTCAACGGTGTCGTCTCCCACGAGGATTGGCTGCCAACATTCGCCGCCGCCGCCGGCAAGTCCGACATTAAGGAAGACCTGCTCGACGGCTACGAAGCCATCGGCCGGACGTACAGGAACCACCTCGACGGCTACGACATGACCGAATACCTGGCGAATGCCGACAGCTACGAGACACCGTACGAAAGCGCCGCCGCGTCGCCGCGTAAAGAGTTCTGGTACTTCAACGACGACGGCCAAGCCGTGGCCATCCGCTTGGGCGACTGGAAGGCCGTGTTCCTCGAAAACCGCGGCGCGGCGTTTGAAGTCTGGCGTGAACCGTTCACCGAGCTACGCGTGCCGCTGCTGTTCCACCTCAAGCGAGACCCCTTCGAAAAAGCCCAGCACAACTCCAACACTTACAACGATTGGTTCCTCGATCGCCCGTATGTCATCGTGCCGATGCAGCAGATAGCCGCGAAGTTTGCCCAGACGTTTGCTCAATTCCCACCCACTCAGAAGCCCGGCTCGTTTAACCTCGACGCCATTGTCGAAAAGCTCAAAGACAACGCCGGCGGCACCCGATAAGTCCACCGCCTCAAACGTGCCCACCCGCTTACCGGCGGGTGGGCGTTTTTTTTCCACATCCCATGGGACCCCGACATGACTTCAAAGCACCTCCTGGCTGCCGTTCTTAGCGCCTTGCTCTTGGTCACGTTTGCCCAAGTCTCTGCCGAGCCTCTGGCCTCGTGGAACGACGCCCCCCCCAAGCAAGCGATCATCGACTTTGTTGAAGCCGTGACCACCGAAGGCTCGCCCGATTTTGTGCCCCCGGCCGAGCGTATCGCAACGTTCGACAATGACGGCTGCCTGTGGTCCGAACAGCCGCTTTACTTCCAATTGTTTTACGCGATCGATCGCGTCAAGGTGATGGCCGACGACCACCCCGAGTGGGCAACGACGCAGCCGTTCCAAGCGGTTCTCGAACACGACAAGTCGGCCCTGGCCGCGATGAACCATGCCCAGCTCGGCCAACTCATCATGGCCACCCACGCCGGGATGACCACCGATGAATTCGATGCCGCCGTCCGCGACTGGCTCGAC
>CAYPCC010000076.1:0-12803 GCA_964409095.1 uncultured Phycisphaera sp.
GGCGCCGGTCGAGGCGGGGATGCAGTTGACGCTGGCCGCCCGGCCGCCGCGCCAGTCTTTCTTCGACGGGCCGTCGTGGACGGGCTGGGTCGAGGTGATGGCGTGGACAGTGGTCATCAGGCCCTTGACGATGCCGAACTCATCGTTGATGACTTTGGCGATGGGGGCGAGGCAGTTGGTGGTGCAGGACGCATTGGACACGACCTTGGCCGAGGCGTCGAGGGTGTCGTGGTTGACGCCCATGACGATGGTGGGGACTTGGTCGGGGGTCTTCGTGGGAGCCGAGATCACAGCCCGTTTGGCACCGGCGGCGATGTGCTTGGCGCAGCTGTCGTAGTCGGTGAAGAAGCCGGTGGAATCGACGACGTAATCGACGCCGACGTCGCCCCACTTGAGGTTGGCGGGGTCGCGTTCGGCGGTCGAGCGGATGGTCTTGCCGTTGACGTAGAGGTTGGTGTCGTCGGCGGAGACTTCGCCGTCGAATCGGCCGTGGACCGAGTCGTATTTGAGGAGGTAGGCCAGGGCGTCGTTGTCGAACAGGTCGTTGATGGCGACGACTTCGACGCCTTCGGTGGCCTGCGCGGCGCGGAAGACGAGGCGTCCGATACGTCCGAAACCGTTGATACCGATTTTGAGAGCCATGGCTCTGGTACTCCAAAAAATGGGGTGGGGAAGCGGAGGCCGAGGCCCCGGCTGCCGTCGCAGGCAGCGCACAAGCAATCACACTAGACATTTGTTGCGCCGCGTCAAATCGTCGGGCGTATTCGGACACAAATGGTCCGGTTACACTAGCGTGAGGGCGGATTATCCAACCCACGTCGACTGTATCGGTCGCTTGGTAATTTTACGGATCGGAGTCCCAGCTTGCCGCCACGAATCGCCGTGATCACCGAAGGTCAAACCCACCCCTTGTCGGCCAAAACCGCCGTGAGTCTGCTCAAATACCGCGGCGACGAAGTGGCGGCGCTCATCGACCGCCAAACCGCGGGGCAGACTTGCCACGCGACGCTGGGCTTAGGCGGCGACACGCCGATCGTGGCCACGCTGGAAGAACTGCTCGACGCCGGGTCGGTCATCGATGAATTGATCATCGGCGTCGCCCCGCCCGGCGGCCGTCTGCCCCATGCGATGCGGGGCGCGATCCTCGACGCCGCCCGCCGGGGCATCCATGTCACCGCGGGGCTGCACCAATTTTTGTGCGACGACGCCGAGATCGTCGCCGCTGCGCAAGCGGGCGGCGCGACGCTGACCGACATCCGCAAGAACGACGAACGCGACGTCGCCGACCGCCTCGATCTCCGCCCCGACTGCCTGAAGATCCACACCGTCGGCCACGACTGCTCCTGCGGCAAGATGGTCGCGTCGGTTGAAGTCGCCCTGGGCCTCCAAGCCCTGGGCCAAGACGCCAAGTTCATCGCCACCGGCCAAACCGGCATCCTCGTTGCCCCCGGAATTAATGACTCGCTAGCCATGAGTGAATACGAGCGGAATGACCCCACGGCCGGGGGCAGCCCGATCGACTGCGTCGTCGCCGACTTCATCAACGGCGCGTCCGAACGCTTGGTCAAACGCAACCAGCACCACGACATCCTCGTCATCGAAGGTCAAGCCACGCTCGTCCACCCCAGCTACTCCAGCGTGACCTACGGCCTCCTCCACGGCACGCTGCCCGACGGCCTGATCCTCTGCTACGAAGCCGACCGCCCCCACATGCACGGTCGACCACATATCCCGCTGACCCCGTTGCCGGTCATCAAGCAACTCTACGAACACATCGGCAACCTCGAACAGCCCTGCAAGTTCATCGGCGTCGCCATGAACAGCCGACGGCTCAAAGATGATGCGGCAGTCGAAGCCGAGCGCAAGCGGGTCGAAGACGAACTGGGCTTGCCGGTGTGCGATGTCTACCGCGAAGGCCCGGCGGTATTGGCCGAGGCGGTGTTGGCGTTGAAACAAGAACTGGGAAAAGGCAGTTAGCCACAGATTTCTCAGATTGACGCAGATTTATGATTTAAGTTTGATTCAAAATCGGTTTCAATCTGCGAAATCTGCGGCAGAGCTTTCAAAACCATGCTCCAACTCACCCTCCACCCCGTCGAATTGCCGCTGCGTCACGCCTGGACCATCGCCCACGGCACCCGCACCGCCCAACTCAACCTCATCGTCGCGCTTCACGACACCGACACCGGCCACACCGGCTACGGCGAAGCGCCGGGGATTCCGTATATGGGGGTGACGGTGGAAGCGATGCTCCAAATTTTTGAAAGTCATCCATCGAGCTACGAGTGGGCATGGGAGCGATGGATTGTTAATGCCAATTACCACCTAGATGAACGTCAAAAGTTGTCAGAACTTGAGGAGTTGTTTAATCACGAACCTGCCAACGAGACGCCCCCACCAGAACGATTCGTTTGCTGCGCAATGGATCAAGCATTGAACGATTTGATAGGGAAGAACGAACATCATTTGAATCGTGATCGATTCACGGATCAAAAAGATGTGGGTTGTGTTTCTAACTACACCCTCGGTATGGCCGAGCCTGATGTGATGGTGGCGAAGCTCAACGAATACCCTGACTTCCCCAGCTACAAAATCAAACTCGGCTCGGGCGATACGGCGAAAGACTTGGCCCTCGTCGAGCACCTCCGCCAGCACACCGACGCGGCGTTCCGCGTCGATGCGAACACGGCGTGGACGGCCGAAGAAACCATCCGGCTGTCGGGGCCGTTGCGTGATCTGGGCGTCGAGTTCATCGAACAACCCCTCAAACCGGACTTGCCACGCAGCGAACACGAGGCGGTTTTCTTTGGGAGCGACCTGCCGATCATGGCGGACGAGTCGTGCCAGACCGAAGACGACGTTGAACAATGCGCGGGCCTGTTCCACGGCATCAATATCAAGCTCTGCAAGTGCGGCGGCATGACCCCCGCCCGCCGCATGATCGCCAAAGCCCGTGAAATCGACCTCAAAGTGATGATGGGCTGCATGACCGAAACCACCGTCGGCATCAGCGCACTGGCGCAGTTTCTTCCATTGCTGGATTACGTGGATATGGATGGGGCGCTGCTCTTAGCCCCCGGAAGCGACATCGCCGACGGCGTGAAACTCGGCCCCGACGGCGTGGCGATTTTCCCCGAAGGGGAAGCGGCCTACGGCAACGGAGTGCGGTTAACGCGGGACTTGCCGACGCTTGAGTTCTGACCGATGCAACGCGAAATGGATTGAACGGCGGCGAGACTGCGTTAAGACTTATTCGCTGTATTTTTTGATCCACCGCAGGTAATTGGTGGTGTCCATGCTGCCGGGGCTTTTGACGAGTTCGCGGCCGGTCGAATCGGCAACGACGAGGGAGGGGATGCCGCGGACGTTGTAGGCGCTGGACATCCGCTGGGCGGGGCTGTCGTGGGGTTCGGTCACGTCCATGTAGAGCGGGATGAAGTGGGCCATGAGTTGTTGCTGCACGGCCGGGCTTTGGAGCGCGCCCGCGTGGATTTGGCGACACGGTCCGCACCACTCGGCGGTGAAGAGCATGACCACCGGCTTGCCGGTACGAGCCGAGCGGGTAAACGCGGCGTCGGGCTCGGTTTCCCAGACCAGATCGCCCATCGGCAGCACCATCGCGCTTTGGAGCGCAGCCTCGTCGAGGTTGGCGTTGACCGCGGGGGCGGACTTGGCGCTGAGCAGCAAGTGGGCGGCGACCGAAACGATCAGCGCCCCGACGATGAAAGTAATTACGCGTTGCATCATATTTTTATCGGGAGAATGCGGAGGCCGGTGAACCGGGGGTTCGACGCGAGACGCTCGGCCGATAAGATGCGGGCATGACGCGATTGCCGTTTGAATCTCAGGGAATGGGCGACGCCCACGCGTTGCGGGACAAGGCGGATTCCGAGTCGCCGTGGACCGTCGCGGAATTGGCGGGGCGGATCAAAGGGGCACTCACCGACCACCTGCCCCGGCGGGTGCGGGTGGTGGGCGAAATCTCCAACCTCTCGGATCGCAACCACTGGTTCTTCAGCCTCAAGGATGATCGGGCATCAATCCGCAGTGTGATGTTCGCCTCGGCGGCCCGCAAGATCGGCTTCCCCGTCCGCGACGGGATGGAAGTCGTCGCCACCGGCCGCATCGATTTCTACGACGCCCAGGGCAGCGTCCAACTCTACGTCGATAAGCTCGAACCCGTCGGCGAAGGAGCCCGCGAACTCGCGCTGCGGGCGATGATCGAGGAGCTGCGCGGCTTGGGCTACTTCGCTCCCGAACACAAAAAAACGCTTCCGGTCGTCCCCGGAAAAATCGCGGTGGTCACATCGCGGTCGGCCGCAGCGCTGCAGGACGTGATCAACACCGCGCAGCAGCGATGGGCGGGGTGCGAACTGGTCCTCGTCGATGTCCGGGTGCAAGGCGACGACGCGGCCCCGCAGATCGCCGCGGCGATCCGCCGATTGTCACGCGAGGGCAAGCGCCTGGGTATCGACGCGATCTTGCTCACCCGCGGCGGCGGGAGTATCGAAGACCTCTGGGCGTTTAACGAAAGGATCGTGGCGGACGCGGTGTTTGAGTGCGCCCTGCCGATCGTCGCGGCGATCGGCCACGAGACGGACACGACCGTCGCCGAGTTGGTCGCGGATTTACGGTGTGCGACGCCGACGCAGGCGGCGATGACGCTGGTGCCCGACAAGGCGGTGCTGGAGCAGCAGGTCGAGCAACTCGCCCGGCGGATGAGCCTGGCGTTGCGCCGCCACGCCGAGGTCGCTCGGCATCGGCTGGACGCCGCGGCGCGTCACCCGCTCTTTCAACGCCCCGAGCGTTTGGTCGAAACCGCCCGGCAGCGGGTGGATCGTCTCGAACAGCAGCTCAGCGCCGCGTTGCCGCGTCGCTTGGGCGACGATCGCAAGCGGTTGGAGGCGATGGCCCGCACGCTCGACGCGGTCTCGCCGAATAACGTGCTCAAGCGGGGCTACAGCTACACACTCGGCCCCACTGGCAAGCTGCTGCGAAGCACGGCCGACGCCGACGCCGGCAGCCAGCTGACCACGGTGTTGGCCGACGGCCGGGTGGTGTCGACCGTCGATGGCGGGGATTCAACCGCACCGTATACACCCCGCAAGCCACGTCGGGCCAAGCCGATGAAAAACGCCGACGGCCAGCCGACGCTCTTCGCGTGAATCGGGATAATGGGAGTGATGAGCAAAAAAGCCCCGAGTTTTGAACAGGCGATCGATCAACTCGAAAGCCTGATCGAGCAGATCGAGTCTGGCGAGATCGGCCTGGAAGACGCGCTCAAGCGTTACGAAGACGGTACGAAGTTGATCCAACGCTGCCGATCGATTTTGGATTCGGCCGAGAAGAAGATCGCCGAGCTCACCGCCGAGGACGAGTACGCCGACGCGGATGATTCGGCCGATGATGATTGAAGTCTTAGCCTTGGCACGCCCCGGCCACACGCGAACGAAAGAACGGAATCTGCATGTCGATCGAAGTCTTTGCCCTGATCCTGCTGACCGTCTGGGGCGCTTGCGTGGGGAGTTTTTTAAACGTGGTGATCTACCGCGTGCCGGCGGGGCTGAGCGTGGTCTCGCCGCCGTCGCGTTGCCCGGGTTGTGAAAAGAAGCTGGCGGCGTACGACAACGTGCCGGTGCTGGGTTGGCTGTGGCTGCGGGGCAAGTGTCGCAGTTGCAAGATGAACATCAGCATCCAGTACCCGCTGGTCGAGGCGGCGACGGCGGTACTTTTTTTCGGGTTGACGTATGCGTATTACTTCACGGACTTGCGTGAGGTGTTTGAGCAACAAGGCGTGATGGAAACGTGGGCGGTGCTGGCGGTGCACCTGGTGCTGCTGTCGTGCATGATCGCGGCGACGATGATCGATGCGAAGCTGTACATCATCCCGCTGAGCCTGACGTGGATCGCGGCGGGCGTGGCGTTCCTCGGTTTGCCGGGGTCGGTGGCGCTGGGGTGGGTGCCGCCGGAAGCATTAGCGGTGGAGCGGTCGTTCGAGATGTTGATCCCGGTGACGGACCAGATCGGGTTAGCGATAGGAGGGACGATCGGCTTGATCGTGGCCATCGTATTGCTGCGGATGCAAATCTTGCCGCTGAGTTTTAATGTGGAGGTGCCGCTACCCGACGGGGCGGACCCGGACGACCCGAACCTCATTTTGGTGCATCCCCACCCGCGAAAAGAGATCGGCAAGGAGCTGCTGTTTCTGGCGTTCCCGATCGCTGGGGCAGCGATCGGTTGGGGGGTGGACTGCACAATCCAGGCCACGCCGTCACCGTTGCTGTCAACGATCGGCGGCGTGCTCTTGGGCTACCTCGCGGGCGGTGGCATCGTGTGGGCGACAAGAGTTCTCGGCACGCTAGGCTTCGGTAAGGAAGCGATGGGGCTCGGTGATGTTCACCTCATGGCGGCGGTCGGCGCGGTCATCGGTTGGCGAGACACAACGCTGGCGTTTTTTATCGCGCCGTTCTTCGGCATCGTCGCGGCGGTCGTGACCGCGGGCATCTCTGCGCTGGTCAAAGGCAAGGTCCGCGTGATCCCCTACGGCCCGTACCTCTGCGGCGCGACGCTGGTCGTGATGATTGGGCGGGGGCCGATTCTGGACACGATTTTCCCGTAAACCCGTGGCTTGCCAAGCGCTTCGGAGTGAAGCGTACGGGCGGACGACTATACTGTGGCGACGCTTAGGTGCGGCAAGGCCTGCCACGCACGGACGCCTCCAACCACGCAAGGACCGCACTATGGCGATACGCATCGCCCTGCATCACCAGACCCGATATCGTTACGACCGCCCGGTGGAGATGGGGCCTCAGGTGGTTCGGCTGCGCCCCGCGCCACACTCCCGCACGCCCGTCGCGGCGTATTCCATGAAGGTCGAAGTCGGCCCCGGCGAAACCCAGCCGTTCATCAATTGGCAGCAGGACCCACAGGGCAACTACCTCGCCCGGCTGGTCTTCCCTAAGCCCGTCACCCGTTTCGGTATCGAGATCGACTTGGTCTCGGACCTCACGGCGATCAACCCGTTCGACTTTTTCCTCGAAGACTACGCCGAGAATTTTCCTTTCGTTTATGACAACGCGTTGGCCCGCGAGCTTCGGCCGTATCTGGAGACATTGGGATCGCCCGAGTGCGGGCCGTTGTTTGAAGAGATGCTCGCGTCGATCAGCCGGCTGAGTCGGCGGTCGGTGGATTTCCTCGTTGATGTCAACACGATGGTCGAGCGTCGGCTGAACTATTCGCTACGTTTTGATCCGGGCATCCACACGCCCGAAGAGACGCTGGAAAAAGGCGTCGGCTCATGCCGAGACTTTGCGTGGCTGCTCGTGCAACTGCTGCGACGTAGCGGGTTGGCGGCGCGGTTTGTGTCGGGGTATTCGGTGCAGCTAGTCGCCGACGAGAAACCGATCGACGAAGGCGCTGCCGCGGGCGTGCCGCACGACGTCACGGACCTGCACGCCTGGGCCGAGGTGTATTTGCCGGGGGCGGGTTGGGTCGGCCTCGACGCGACCAGCGGCATGATGTGCGGCGAGGGACATATCCCCTTGGCCAGTTCGCCCGACCCCGGCAGCGCGGCGCCGATCACCGGCAGCCTCGGTCCCGCCGAGGTCGAGTTCGACTACGCCATGTCCGTCACCCGGGTTCACGAAGACCCCCGCGTCACCAAGCCCTATACCCAAGCGCAGTGGGCCGCGATCGACGCGGTGGGCCACGCCATCGACGAAAAACTCAACGCCAGCGACGTCCGCCTGACCATGGGCGGCGAGCCGACGTTTGTTTCCATCGACGACCAAGCGGGCGCGACCTGGAACACCGCGGCGGTCGGCGGGGGCAAGCGGAACTACGCCGACGAGCTGATCCAACGCCTGCGGCAAAAATTCGCGCCCCACAGCCTGCTGCACATCGGCCAGGGCAAGTGGTACCCCGGCGAGCCGCTGCCGCGTTGGGCGTTGGGTTTGTACTGGCGCAAAGACGGAAAGCCGATCTGGCAACGCGACGACCTGATCGCCGAAGAATCCAAAGACTACGGCCACGGACCCCCGGAAGCCCAGCGGTTCATCACTCATCTTATCCAGCAGCTCGGCATCGCTGAGGCTTACGTCAAACCCGCATTGGAAAACGCCGAGCATTACGCCAAGGTCAAAGCTGCGCTCCCGGTGAACGTGACCCCCGAAGACAACAAACTCGAAAACACCGAAGACAGGCAACGGCTTAAGCGCGTGTTTGAACGTGGGCTCGACACGCCGGTGGGTTATGTGGTGCCGTTGTCGCCTGCTCGTTCGGGCAAGGCCGGGGTGAAATGGCACAGCGGCAAATGGTTGCTGCCGACCGATTCGCAAGTTGAAGCGGTCGAAGCGTCCGACGCCAGCCAAGGCCAGCCGATCTTCCTGATCCCCGGCGACTCGCCGGTGGGCTTGCGTTTGCCGTTGGAAACATTGCCTTGGGTCGAAGAAAAAGAGTACCCCTACGTCGTCGAGGCCGACCCCGCCGACGCCGCGGAGCATCCGCTTGCGGAAACGGCTAAACGTCAGAACGAAACGGTTGAAGCCGAAGCCGATCAAGACCCGGCCGACAACCCCGCCGACCGCGTCCCTGAAGGGGGCGAATCGGCGAGTTGGGTGATTCGCTCGGCATTGTGCGTCGAGCCGCGCGGCGGCCGGCTGTATGTCTTCATGCCCCCGGTACGTCGGCTAGAGGAATACCTCGACCTCGTCGCCGCGGTCGAAGCCACGGCCGGCCACCTCAACATGCCCGTCGTCGTCGAAGGCTACACGCCGCCCGGCGACCCGCGCGTCCACAACCTCAAAGTCACGCCCGACCCCGGCGTCATCGAGGTCAACATCCAACCCACCGCCTCGTGGGACGAACTCGTCGACACCACGACGACGCTGTATGACGCGGCCAAGCGCTGCCGACTCGGCACGGAAAAATTCCAACTCGACGGCCGACACACCGGCACCGGCGGCGGCAACCACGTCGTCGTCGGCGCGGGCAAGCCGCTCGACTCGCCATTCCTCCGACGCCCGGACCTCTTACGCAGCCTGCTGGGCCAATGGCACAACCACCCGTCGCTGAGTTACCTGTTTAGCGGCATGTTCATCGGACCGACCAGTCAGGCTCCCCGCGCCGACGAAGGCCGACCCGATGCGACTTACGAATTAGAAATCGCCTTCGCCCAAGTCCCCGAACGCGATCAACAAAACCTCGCGCCGTGGATGGTGGATCGTGTGTTCCGCCATTTGCTCACCGACCTGACGGGCAACACCCACCGGGCCGAGTTCTGCATCGACAAGCTGTACTCGCCCGACTCGGCGACGGGTAGGTTAGGTCTAGTTGAATTCCGCGGGTTCGAGATGCCGCCGCACCCGCGGATGGCGTTGACGCAGGCGCTCTTGATCCGGGCGATGATCGCTCGCTACTGGGACAACCCCGGGCGTCACCACTTGGTGCGTTGGGGCACGTCGCTGCACGACCGATTCCTGCTGCCGCATTTTGTGGAAGATGATTTTGCGTATGTGCTCGAAGACCTCGCCGAGCACGGCTTCGCCATCGACCCGGCGTGGTACGACGCGTTCTTCGAGTTCCGCTTCCCCCGCCACGGCACCTACACCCGCGACGGCGTCACGATCGAACTCCGCCAAGCGATCGAGCCCTGGCTCACGCTCGGCGAAGAAGCCACCGGGCAAGGCACCGCGCGGTACGTCGATTCGTCGCTCGAACGGATGCAGGTCAAGGTCACGGGGCTGGTCGGCAAGACGCCCGCCGGGCGGAAGTATGCCGTGTCGGTCAACGGGATCGAGTTGCCGCTAACCGCAACCGGCCGCGAGGGCGAGTTCGTGGCGGGCGTGCGCTACCGGGCGTGGCAGCCTTGGAGTTGTCTGCAACCCACGATCCCGGTCCACGGTCCGCTGACGTTCGACCTGGTCGATCGCTGGGCAGGACGGTCGGTGGGCGGGTGTACCTACCACGTTGTCCATCCCGGCGGGATGAGCTACGAGTCGTTCCCGGTGAACGCGCTCGAGGCCGAGTCACGCCGCGTCGGCCGGTTCTTCAAACACGGCCACACGCCCGGTCGGTTCACCATGAAGCCGAGCAACCGGAGCGAAGAGATGCCGATCACACTGGACTTGAGGCGGTTCCCCCGGGAATCTGACCGCTAGAAATTGCGGGTGAAGGGGCGTCACTCGCGTGTGATTTTCTTGGCTAAGCTATGCCGACATGAACCCACCTCTGGCTCCATCCATGACCGCCTCCACCCTCACTGCCGCCTACGGCAAACCCGACGGCGTTCACGACGAGATGAAGTCCAGCGACGGGCAAATCCGCGAGGCTTGGCGGGGCTTGGCGGGGGAGCTCGACGAGTTAGGCCCGGCTGAACTGGGTCGGCGTTGGACGCAGGGCCAGCGGATGATTCAGGACAACGGGGTGACGTACAACGTCTACGGCGATCCGCGGGGGATGGATCGGCCGTGGCAACTCGACCCGGTGCCGATGATCGTCGGGGCTCAGGAATGGGCGAGCATTGAGGCCGGGCTGATCCAACGCGCCAAGCTGCTCAACGCGGTGTGTGCCGACCTCTACGGCCCGCAGGAGCTTTTGACTTCCGGCCAACTCCCGGCCGAGTTGATACTTGGGCATCCGGGTTATCTCCGGCCGTGCCACAACCTGAAAGTGCCCAAGGGCCGTTACCTCTCGTTCTACGGCGTCGATCTCGCACGGTCGCCCGCGGGCAAGTGGTGGGTGCTCAACGACCGGACCCAAGCGACGTCGGGCGCGGGCTACGCATTGGAAAACCGATTGGTGGTGTCACGGTCATTGCCCGGGGTGTTTCGAGATTGCCATGTGACCCGGCACGCGCGATTTTTTGCGAGCTGGCGCGAGACACTCCGGGCGATGTCGCCGCGCGTGGGTGAGAACCCGCGGATCGTGTTGCTGACCCCCGGCCCGTTCAACGAGACGTTTTTTGAACACGCCTACCTTGCCCGCTACCTCGGGTTCACGCTCGCCCAGGGCGACGACCTGACGGTGCGCGACAACAAAGTGTTTTTGAAAACGCTCGGCGGATTGCGCCGCGTCGATGTCGTGGTCCGACGCTTGGACGACAGCTACTGCGACCCGTTGGAACTGCGCAGCGACTCAGCGATCGGCGTGCCGGGGCTGGTACAGGCGGCGTGGGCGGGCAATGTTGCCATCGCTAACGCGCTGGGGACGGGATTACTGGAGACGCCGGGGTTGATGCCGTTCTATCCGGGTTTGTGCAAGCGCCTCTTGGGCGAGGAAGAATTGTTGCCGAGTTTGGCCACCTGGTGGTGCGGCCAGCCCAAGGAGATGGACTACGTCATCGCACATCTCGAGGATCTGGTCATCAAACCCGCCTACCCGGGCGCCCCGGCCCGCGGGATCGGCGGCGTAAACATCGACGCGATCTTCGGCGACCGGCTGACCGACGCGCAGCGGACCCAGATCGCCGAGTTGATCCGGTCCCGCCCCGAGGCGTTCGCGGCGCAGGAGAGCGTCAATATCTCGACCACGCCGGTGTGGCGCGACGGCCAACTCGAACCACGGCACATGATTTTGCGGGCTTACGTCGCGGCGACGGACGACGAGCCGGGCTACGTCGTCATGCCCGGCGGGCTGACGCGGGTGTCCAACACCGCCGACTCGCGGGTCACTTCGATGCAGCGCGGCGGGGGCAGCAAAGACACCTGGATCATCTCCGACGGCCCGGTGTCGAATTTCAGCCTGCTGACCGGCGATGCCACGGCGTCGGCGACGACGCTCTCGAACGACAGCTTCGATCTGCCCAGCCGGGTCGCGGACAACCTGTATTGGCTGGGCCGATACGTCGAACGCTCCGAAGGCATGGTGCGTTTGCTGCGGGCGATCTTGGTACGGATGAACGACGACGCGCAAGCGGACGATAGCGCCGAACTCATGGCGTTGCTGAGCACGCTCGACGCGGTGACTTCCGGCAAGTACATCAAACCGGACAAAGCGGAACCGAAGAAGAAAATATCGTCCGAGGTCCGTGTGTTGACGGTGATGTTTCACCCCGATACGCCCAACGGCCTGAGCCAATCTTTAATCAACACGCGGCGGTTGGCGTCGATCGCGCGGGACCGTATTTCGCTGGACACTTGGCGGATCCTCAGCCAACTCGGCCGGGATTATCACGCCGTCGCCGGGCCCGATCCGGTGCGGCCGACAGGCACTCAACCCGCCGCGCCCTGGCAGCCCCCGGCGACCAACCTCAGTGATGCGCTGGACGTACTTGACCAGATGATTATCACGCTGGCGGCGTTCACGGGGCTGGGCACCGAGTCGATGCTGCGGAATCAGGGTTGGCGTTTCTTGGACATGGGTCGGCGGATTGAGCGGGCGGTCAACAACGTTGATCTGTTGCGTTGCCTTGCGGTGCGGCCGCAGGAACACGAGGGGCTGGTGCTCGATGCGCTGCTCGAAGTGATGGCCAGCGCGATGAGTTATCGCCAGCGCTACTTGGCGGTGCCGACGGCGATGCCGATGCTCGACATGTTGCTCCTCGACGAGACCAACCCGCGGTCGGTCGCCTACCAGATCGCCCAGCTCAGCGAACACCTCGATCGTCTGCCCCGGCCGACGTCGCCCGAGAATAGGCGGGGCGAGGATCAGCGACTGGTGCTGGACATGCTCACGGGGCTGCGCCTCGCCGACCCCGCGCGCCTGGCCGAGGCGGGCGATCGGTCGGTGCGTGATGCGCTGGCGTATAGCCTGACGGGCTTGTTCAATCAGTTGCCCGAGTTGTCCAACGCCATCGCTCGGCAGTT